>DATBKW010000144.1:0-9288 GCA_036555665.1 Solirubrobacteraceae bacterium
CCCACGTGTTACTCACCCGTTCGCGGCTTTGCCCCAGGGCAAGCCCTGGTTCGTCGCTCCACTTGCATGTGTTAAGCACGCCGCCAGCGTTCGTCCTGAGCCAGGATCAAACTCTCCGTGAAGAACTGCTGGGCGCGAGCCAAAGGCCCACACCCGTCACAAAGAGCTGTCATGGACCGTGTGCGGCACCTCGTACACGATGGCGCCGCGATCTATGACGGGTCAATCTCAGGTCCGCCGAGCCCGGCTACGAGATCGGCGGATCGAACCTGGACGCACACCGAGTCGGGGTCCGACTCAGGTGCGCATGCTGTTGAGTTTTCAAAGACCGCCACGCCCTGTCGGGAAGGGGATTCCTTCTCAAGAGGCGCGACCGGACGCCACCAGCGGCCGGCGCGGACCGTCGAGTATAGCGCGCTGCCTGCGAGGCCTCCAAGGGCCGCCGTGTGGCTGTGCGCCGCCTCAGCGGCCGCGGGACTGTAGCGGATCGCGGGGCGAAGTGGGAGGCGGCGGCCCGCCGGCGCGCGTGGAGGGGGCGCGCCTAGGACACGACCTGCACCGACACGACCCGCTCGCGCGGCCGGTCGTCGAAGTCGAGCAGCACGACCTGCTGCCACGTCCCCAGGCCGAGTTGGCCGCCGACGACCGGGATCGACTCGCTGGGCCCCACCAGCGCCGCGCGCAGGTGGCTGTGCGCGTTGGTGTCGTGATTGAGCGCGTTGTGCTCGTAGGTGCCGTCTGCCGGCACGAGCCGGTCGAGCAGCGCCTGCAGATCGGCGACCGCGCCCGGCTCGTACTCGAGCGTCGTCACGCCGACCGTCGCCCCCACCGCGAAGACGGTGGCGACGCCGGTCTGCACGTCCGAGCGCGCCACCACGGAGCGCACACCCTCGGTGAGGTCGACGACCGCGCCGTTGCCGGGGGTCCGGACGCGGAGCAGCCCCGCGTGGACCGCCACGCCGTCAGCCCACCCGCAGGCGGCGGAAGTGGCGCTTGCCGACCTGCAGCACGGCGCCGTCGAGTCGCTCGGGCGGCAGGTCGAGGTCGTCGGCCGCCAGCGGCTCGCCGTCGAGGCGCACGCCGCCCTGGGCCAGTGTCCGGCGGGCCTCCGAGCGCGACATCCCGAAGCCGTCGGAGATCAGCGCCGGCAGGTGCACCGAGCCGTTGGCGGCCTCGAATCGCAGCTCCTCGATCTCCTCGGGCGCCTGATGGCGCACGTGAACGCGCTCGAACTCGGCCGCGGCCGCATCGGCGGCGTCGGCGCCGTGGAAGCGCTCCACGAGTGCGCGCGCCAGCGCGTGCTTCATGTCCCGCGGCGAGGTCCCCGCTGGTGGTCGCTGCGCCGCGAGCAGCTGGAACCACGTGTCCATCGCCTCGTCGGGCAGCGACAGGGTGCGCCCGTACATCTCCCCCGGCGGCTCGGTGATGCCGATGTGGTTGCCCACCGACTTCGACATCTTCTCCACGCCGTCGACGCCGGGCAGGATCGGCATCGTCAGCACCGCCTGCTCCGGCTGGCCGTAGGCGCGCTGGATGTCGCGCGCGAGCAGGAGATTGAAGGTCTGGTCGGTGCCGCCGAGCTCGACGTCGGAGCGCACGGCCACCGAGTCGAAGCCCTGCATGAGCGGATAGAGCAGCTCCAACAGCGATATCGGCGCCCGCGCCGCCCAACGCTTGGCGAAGTCGTCGCGCTCGAGCAGCTGGGCGACGGTGGTGGTGCGCGCCAGGCGGAACAGCTCCTCCATCGACATGTCGAGCCATTCTGAGTTGAAGCGCACTTCGAGCAGCGACGGGTCGTCGCGCAGCACGTGGAAGGCCTGCTCCTGGTAGGTGCGCGCGTTGGCGTCGATCTCCTCGCCCGAGAGCACCGGCCGCGTGACCGTGCGCCCGCTCGGATCCCCCACGCGCCCGGTGTAGTCGCCGACGATCAGCACTACGCGATGGCCGAGGTCCTGGAACTCGCGCAGCTTCTGCAGGACGACCGTGTGGCCGAGGTGGATGTCGGGCGCCGTCGGATCGAGGCCGAGCTTGGCGCGCAGCTGGCGACCCTCGCGCTCGGCGGCCTCCAGCCGGCCCTGGAGACCCCCGGCGGGCAGCGACTCGGCCGCGTTGCGCGACAGAAAAGCGGCGGCTTCAGCGGGCGAGGGCATCGCGGGGCAATGCTAGTGTTGACCGCCGTCGCGCTGCCCCCTGCCGCCCGGCGCGAAGCATCCCGCAGCGGCCGATGACGCCGCGCAAACCCTGCGCCAATGAGCGTCGAGACCCGATCGAACATCACGCCGCTGTTCGGCGACCAAGAGCCGCCCGAGCCGCCGCGCGCGCGCCCGCGCGTGAAGAAGCTGCGGCTGCTCGCGCTCATCCTGCCGCTCGCGCTCCTGGCCATCGTCTCGACCCTCTTCGGGATGATGATGGCGGTCGCGTCCGACCTGCCCGACCTCGAGAACCGCAAGGAGTACCAGAACGCCAAGAACTCGGTGCTCCAGGACGCCAACGGCAAGACGCTCGGCGTCCTGACCAACAACCAGAGCCGCGTGCTCGTCAAGTACAGCGACATCTCGCCGTACATGCGCAACGCGATCATCGCCGTCGAGGATCGCCGCTTCTACGAGAACTCCGGCGTCGACATCCGCGGCATCGGCCGCGCGCTCGTGCAGGACGTGATGAACCGCAAGACCGTCCAGGGCGGCTCGACCATTGCCCAGCAGTTCGTCAAGAACGCTCTGCAGGCCCAGACGGACCGCACGGTCTTTCAGAAGATGCGCGAGGCGGCGCTCGCCTACCACCTCACGCGCAAGTGGTCGAAGAACAAGATCCTCACGCAGTACCTGAACTCGATCTACTTCGGCAACGGCGCCTACGGGGTCGAGTCAGCGGCGCGCACGTACTTCGGCAACCAGCCCGACCATCTGCATTGCGGTACGCAGGGCTACCGCCTGTGCGTCTCCCAACTCAAACCTGAAGAGGCCGCCCTCATCGCGGGCGTCGTCGCCAACCCGAGCGCCTATGACCCGGTGGCGCACCCGCAGGCGGCCCTGCGGCGGCGCAACCTCGTTCTGAAGGACATGTTCGACCAGGGCCTGCTCCCGCGCCCGGAGTACTTCAACGCGCGCCGCGAGTCGCTGCCGGCCGCGGTCGACATCAAGCCGCCGACGGTGCGCACAGAGGCGCCGTACTTCACCACCTGGGTGCGCCAGCAGCTCGTCGACCGCTTCGGCGCGCGCAGGGCGTTCGAGGGCGGGCTGAAGATCCGCACGACGCTGGACATCCAGCTGCAAAAGGCCGCCGAGAGCGCGGTCGACAAGTACCTGCCCAACCCGGACGGGCCGTCAGCGGCCGTCGTCGCCATCGACAACGACACCGGCCAGGTGCGCGCGATGGTCGGCGGCCGCGACTACGCGACGCGGCCCTTCAACCTCGCCACCCAGGGCCAGCGCCAGCCGGGCTCGTCGATCAAGCCGTTCATCCTCGCCGAGGCGCTCAAGCACTACTCGGCCGGCTCGGTGTGGCCCTCGCGCAAGCGCGTCTTCACCGTGCCCGGGACCCGCGGCAAGGAGCACTTCACCGTCAACAACTTCGAGAGCAAGTACGCGGGCGCGCAGACGCTGGCCGGCGGGCTGACCTACTCCGACAACGCGGTCTTCTCGGCCGTCGGCATCTCGGTGGGGACGAAGAAGATCGCCAAGCTCGCCGAGCGCATGGGCATCCGTACGCCGGTGTCGTCGAACTACGCGATGACGCTCGGCGGCCTGCACCAGGGCGTCACCCCGCTGGACATGGCCCACGCCTACGAGACGTTCATCGAGCACGGCCGGCGCGTCGGCGGCTCGCTGGGCGCCGGCGACGACGGGCCCGTCGGGATCGAGAGCGTGCGTTCCTCCGACGGCAAGCTGCTCAAGCAGAACAAGGTGCGCCGCACCCCGGTCCTCCAGCGCCGCCTCGCCGACGAGACCGTCGGGATCATGACCACGGTCATCTCGCAGGGCACCGGCCGCCGCGCGGCGCTGGGCGAGGGGCAGTTCGCCGCCGGCAAGACCGGCACCACCGAGAACAGCGGCGACGCGTGGTTCGTCGGGTTCAACGACCACTGGACGGTTGCTGTGTGGGTCGGCTATGCCGACAAGCTCAAGCCGATGCTCACCGAGTTCGCGGGCGCCCCCGTCGAGGGCGGCACCTACCCGGCGCTCATCTGGCACGACTTCATGACCACCGCCGACAACATCCTCGCCGAGCGCAAGGCCAAGGAGCGCGAGCGCAAGGGCCTGCCGCCGCTCACGCCGGAGGAGCAACAGCAGCAGAACCAGCAGACCACGACGAACCCGGCGGCGACGATCCCGACCAAGCCGGCACCCGTGCCGGAAGGCGGCGCCGGTGTGCCCGCACAACAGCAGCCTTCGACGCCGACGACCGGCGGTGGGACGGGCCAGAGCGGGACCGCGACCGGGACGAAGACGACGCCGCCGGCGACGAGCACGCCGGCGCCGTCCGGGACCGGGAGTGGCAGCGGGACCGGGAGTGGCAGCGGGAGCGGGAGTGGCACCGGCGGCACCGGCGGGACAAGCGGCGGCGCCAGCGCTCCCGGCGAGGGGTAGCGGTCCACCGCGGCGCGCGCTCACGCCGCGCGCACGCGCGGCGGCCGCGGCCGCGACACGTACCGGTTGCCGCGCGCGCAGAATCGCCAATCGAGATCGACGGCCTTCGTGATCCCGATGCGCCGGCCGATGTCGATCTCCGGCGCCTCCCAGCCGGCCGTGCGCGGCTCGATGCGGATCGGGCCGTCGACGAGCGACGTGCCGTTCAACGCCAGGCCGATGTCCAGCGCCTGGGTGAGCTTGCCCGGCCCGTTGCACAGGTCGTCGTCGCGCGCGACCCCGCGGCGCGCGCGCATGAGCTCCAGACCGTCCAGCGGCTCCAGCGCCCGGATGAGCACGGCCGCGCCCGAGTCCTCGTGATCGCACACCGCGTTGAGCAGCGAGTGAATCCCGTAGGAGAAGTAGATGTAGGCGATCCCGGGAGGCCCGAACAAGGGCGCCGTGCGCGCCGTGAGCCCCGCCCACGCGTGCGAGGCGGGCTCGGTGCGGTGGTAGGCCTCGGTCTCGACGATCACGCCGGCGGTCCGGCCGTGGCGCACGACGCAGCCGATCAGGTCGGGCGCGACCTCGAGGACCGGGCGGTCGTAGAAGGCGACGTCGATCACAGCACTGCACGGGCGCGGTGGAGCTGCTCGCGCACGCGGGCAAGCGACGTCCCCCCCTCGCTGACCTTCGACTCCAGCCACGAGGACTGCGAGAGCACCTGCGCCGCCTCGTCGCCCAGCGCCGGCACCGCGACGTCGGCCAGCGGCCGGCCGGACGAGACCGCTTCGCGCACGAGCCCGGCAACGACGCCGTGCGCCTCGCGAAAGGGCGTGCCGCGCCTGACGAGCAGGTCGGCGAGGTCGGTCGCCGCGATCAGGTCGTCGGCCGCCGCCGTGGCCATTCGCTCGCGGTCAAAGCGCGCGCCGGCGACCATCCCCGCCGCGGCGGCCAGGCACAACCCGAGCGTGTCGACCGCGTCGAAGAGGTGCTCCTTGTCCTCCTGCAGGTCCTTGTTGTAGGTCAGCGGCAGCGCGTGCAGCACGCCGTGCAGCGCGGCGAGGTGCCCGACGATCCGCGGCGCCTTGGCCCGCAGCAGCTCCGCGGCATCGGGGTTCTTCTTCTGGGGCATGATCGACGAGCCGCTCGTCCATCCGTCGGGCAGCTCGACGAAGCCGAACTCCTCCGATGACCACAGCACGAGCTCGGCCCCCAGGCGCGAGAGGTGCGTCGCGCACGTCGCGGCGGCCCCGAGGTAGTCCAGGACGAAGTCGCGGTTGGACACCGCATCGATCGAATTGGGGGCCACGCGCTCGAAGCCCAGCTCGGCGGCGACGGCCGCCCGGTCGGTGTCGAAGTTCACGCCGGCCAGGGCGCCGGCGCCGAGCGGCAGGGCGGCGGTCGAGCGGGCGGCGAAATCGAAGCGGATGCGATCGCGCTCGAGCATCCACACGTAGGCGAGCAGGTGGTGGCTGAGGTAGACCGGCTGGGCGCGCTGCAGGTGGGTGTAGCCGGGCAGCGGCCAGTCCAGGTGGCGCTCGGCGGCGTCGACGAGCGCGCGCATCAGCTGCGTGGCGGCCTGCACGGCCGACACGGCAGCCGAGCGCGTGAACAGCGCCACGTCGGTGGCGACCTGATCGTTGCGCGACCGCGCGGTGTGCACGCGCCCGCCGACCGGCCCCGCCAGCTCGGTCAGCCGGCGCTCGACGGCCATGTGGATGTCCTCGTCGTCGGGCGCGAACGCGAACGAGCCGTCGCGCAGCTCGGCCTCGACCGCGTCGAGGCCAGCCAGCAGCGCGTCGCGATCCGCCTCGGACACGATCCCCTGCGCCGCGAGCATCCGCGCGTGCGCCCGCGACTGCGCGATGTCGTGCGGCCACAGCCGCCGATCGAAGCCGATCGACGCGTTGAGAGCCTGGAAGGCGGGGTCCTGGGGCTCGGAGAAGCGCGACAAGGCGCCGCAGCTTACGCAGCGCTCAAGCCGTCGGCGATCTGCGCCACCTGCGTGGCCAGCGCGAAGCCGAGCAGGTACAGCGTGATGCCCCAGCCGAACCACGCGCCGGTGCCCGCGCTGTAGAAGCGCCGGTCGGGATCGCGCCAGTCCTCGAGCACGACGGGGATGAAGCAGCACAGCCCGAGGACCATGAGCACCCACGGCGTCCAGCCGGTCACCAGATAGCGCGCCTCGAGGTGGAACTCGCCGGCGATGTCGGCAACGACGTGGTGCCAGAGGACGATCGGCAGCGCCAACGCCGCGGCAAAGCCTGCAGCGCCGACCCGCCGCGCCTGTCGGCGGCGAGCGGCGTCGTTCATCGACCGACCGCCTCCATCAGCGCGTTGGCTACCCGTTCGACCTGTCCTTCGGTCATGGCGGGAAAGAACGGCAGGGCGACCGAGCGCGCGGCGACGTCCTCGCACACCGGGAACTCGCCCTCGCGGTGGCCGAAGCGCTCGCGGTAGAAGCTCATGAGGTGGATCGCAGGCAGGTAGGGCTTGGACTGCACGCCCCGGGCGCGCAGCGCGTGGATGACGTCGTCGCGGTCGCTGCCGCGCGGCACCTGCACGACGAAGACGAACCAGCCGCGGCGGTCGCCGCCCGCGTCGGCGCACGGCAACCCGAGGCCCTCGATGTCGGCGAGCGCCTCGCGATACCAGCCCGCGACCCGGGCGCGGTCGGCGAGCATCCCGTCGAGACGACCGAGCTGCACGAGCCCGATCGCGCACACGATGTCGGTCAGCCGGTAGTTGAAGCCCAGGCGGTCGTGGTCGAGCCAGCCCATGTCGGGCGCGCGGCCCTGGTTGCGCTCGGAGTCGATGCGTTCCTTCATGAGCGCATCGGCGACCGTGACCATCCCGCCCTCGCCGGTGGTGAGCTGCTTGTTGGCGTAGAAGCCGAAGACCGCCGGGTGGCCGCGCGCGCCGACGCGGGCGCCGTCGGCGTGGACGGCGCCGAGCGCCTCGCAGGCGTCCTCGACGATCGGCAGCCCGAAACGCTCGAAGGCGGGCAGGTCGGCCGGGTAGCCGAAGATGTGGACCGGCAGCAGCGCGGTCGTGCGCTCCGTCACCGCCGCCGCGGCCGCCTCGGGATCGAGGTTCAGCGTGCGCGCGTCGATGTCGGCGAAGACCGGGCGGGCGCGCTCGAACAGGACCGCGTTGGCGCTGGCCACGAACGAGAACGGCGACGTCACGACTTCGTCGCCCTCCCCCACGCCGACCGCCCTCAGCGCCAGGTGCAGGCCCGCCGTGCCGCTGGAGACCGCGCACGCGTGCGCCGCGCCCAGCCACGCCGCGAAGGCCTGCTCGAAGGCCGGCACGCGCGAGCCGAGCGAGAGCTGGCCCGAGCGCAGCACCTCGATCACCGCCGCCTCCTCCTCGGGCCCGAGGACGGGCTGGGCGAGCGGGATGACGTCGGTCGCCGTGCTCACGCCGCGTCGGTGGGCGTGGCCTCGGCCCGCCGGCCGCCGCTGCGCCCCGGCTGCTCGGCGTAGGCCAGCGAGTCGACGAGCGCCTCCCACGACGCCGCGATGATGTTCTCGTTGACGCCGATCGAGCCCCAGATGTCGCGCCCGTCGGAGGCGTCGATGAGCACGCGCGTCGTGGCGCCGGTGCCGTGGTGCTCGTCGAGGATTCGCACCTTGTAGTTGACGAGCTCGATGTCCTTCAGGTGCGGGTGGATCTCGCCGATGGCCAGGCGCAGCGCGGCATCGAGCGCGTGGACCGGGCCGTTGCCCTCGGCGGTGCGCACGTAGCGCTCGCCGTCGACCCAGATTTTGATGGTGGCCTCGGTCTCGACCTTGCCGTCGGCGCGCTGCTCGACGATCACCCGCCAGGACTCCAGGCGGAAGAGCGGCTCGTAGTCGCCGGATTCGCGGCGCAGCAGCAGGTCGAAGGAGCCGTCGGCGGCCTCGAACTGGTAGCCGCCGTGCTCGAGCGCCTTGACGCGGTCGATCACCCGCTGGGCGGCGGCCTCGTCGAGGTCCAGGCCGGCGACCGATGCGCGCTCGGACACCGTGTGGCGGCCCGCCAGCTCGGAGATGAGCAGCTCGCGATCGTTGCCGACCAGGCTCGGATCGATGTGCTCGAAGGTCGCGGCGTCGGTGCGCACGCCGGCGACGTGCATGCCGCCCTTGTGCGCGAACGCGTCGCGGCCGACGTACGGCTGCGATCGGTTGGGCGGGCGGTTGAGCAGCTCGTCCATGAAGTGCGCGGTCTCGGTCAGGCGCGCGAGCTGCTCGTCGGCCAGCACCCGCCGGCCCATCTTCAGCTGCAGGTTGGCGATGATCGAGACGAGGTTGGCGTTGCCGGTGCGCTCGCCAACGCCGTTCATCGTGCCCTGCACCTGCCCCGCGCCCGCCTCGACGGCGGCCAGCGAGTTGGCGACGCCGCACTCCGCGTCGTTGTGGCAGTGGATGGCCACGCGCGCGTGCTCGCCGACGGCGGCCACCACGGCGGCGGTCGCCTCGGCGACCTGCGGCGGCAGCGACGAGCCGTTGGTGTCGCAGATCGCGACGGTCTCGGCGCCGGCGCCGGCCGCGGCGCGCAGGCAGTCAAGCGCGTAGGACGGGTCGTCGCGGTAGGCGTCGAAGAAGTGCTCGGCGTCGTAGACGACGCGCTTGCCGGCGCTTACGAGGAACCCGACCGACTCGGCGATCATCGCCAGGTTCTCGGCGCGATCGACGCGCACCACCTTCTCGAGGTGCAGGGCCCACGTCTTGCC
>DATBKW010000145.1:0-14876 GCA_036555665.1 Solirubrobacteraceae bacterium
CGCGCGCCGGCAAGCGGCGCAGGACTCGCGGGAGGGAGCACTAATGAGGTATCACAGCCTGGGTGACGTCCCCGCCAAGCGCCACGCGCAGACGCGGCGCGACGGGGCGCTTCTGACCGAGGAGGTCCTCGGCTACGAGGGCTTCTCCGGCAACGAGTCGATCCTCTACCACCTGCACTCGCCGTGCAGGCTGTCGGAGGTCGGCGACTTCCACACGATCGTGCGCGACGAGTGGGTGCCCGACGCCCACGTCCACCGCCTCGCCGACGCCAACCCGGTCGAGCCCGGCGGCGACGCGGTCAGCGGCCGCAAGCTGTTGATGTTCAACAACGACATCGAGGCCTGGGTCTGCAAGCCGACCGAGGCGCACGACGGCTTCTACCGCAACGGCGAGGGCGACGAGGTCGTCTACGTGCACCGCGGCGGCGGCGTGCTGCACACCATGTTCGGGCGCGTGCCGTTCCGCGAGAAGGACTACGTCGTCATCCCGCGGGGCACCACACACCGCTGGGTGCTCGACGACGACTCCGAGCAGTTCTGGATGTGCTTCCACACGCCGGGCGAGATCGAGACGCCCAACCGCTACCGCAACCGCTACGGCCAGCTGCTCGAGCACGCGCCCTACTCGCAGCGCGACTTCCACCCGCCCATCGAGCTCGAGACGATCGAGGACGACGGCGAGTTCGAGCTGACGCTGCGCGTGCGCGACGGCTTTCAGTCCTACGTGCTCGACCGCCATCCGTTCGACGTGGTCGGGTGGGACGGCTACGTCTACCCATACACGTTCAACGCCGACGACTTCGAGCCGCGCGCCGGGCGCTTCCATCTGCCGCCGCCGGCCCACCAGACCTTCCAGGGGCCGAACTTCGTCATCTGCACGTTCGCGCCGCGGATGCTCGACTGGGACGAGACGGCGGTGCCGATCCCCTACCACCACTCGAACATCCAGTCCGAGGAGGTCATGTTCTACGCCGAGGGCGACTACGCCGCCCGCAAGGGCGTGGAGATCGGCTGCCTGACGCTGCACCCCTCGGGCCTCCCCCACGGCCCGCAGCCGGGGACGGTCGAGAAGGCGCTGGGCGCCAAGTCGACCAACGAACTGGCCGTCATGTGGGACACCTTCCGGCCGCTGCGCCTGACGACGCTGTGGCAGTCGGTCGACAACCCCGCCTACGCCTACTCCTGGAACGAGGAGAAGGCGGCTGCGTTCGAGGCGCAGCCGGTCAGCTAGCCAGAGCTTCGGAGCGAGGTACGACGGCGGAGGGCCTGTCTGGGAGCGGGCCCTCCGCCGGCGCTGAAGGGGAGATCACGAGGTGGGCTGCTCGCCTGCGTGCCAGCCCGCGGCGAGGCGCGCGACGCGGGTGGCCGCCGCGTGCACCTCGGCGGCCTGGCGGCGGACCGCCGCGCGCTGCCTGTCCGGCACGCCCTCGGCGACCTTCTCCACAAAGGCGTCGCGGTCCTGGCCGGCGACGTCGGCGATCGTCGCGTCGGCGAGGGCTCCGCCGAGCGGCGATTTGGCCGCGACGCCGGTGAGCTCGACGGCGGGCAGCGACCCCGCTGCTGCGGGGAGGTCGGCGTGCTCGGCGTGCAGGCGCTCAGCGCCGCGCCTGTCGAGCAGCTCACGCAGGCCGGACTGCACCACGCGCAGCCCCTCGACGTCCAGGCTCCGGCCCTCGAGCGGCGCGAGCGCCTCGGTCACGCTGCCCACCGGCGCCGCCGGATCGACGCCGGCCGCGGCGTACAACTCGGAGAGCGTGTAGCTGTCGCCGGTCGCCGGATCGCCGTAGGTCCTGGCTCCCTCGCGGGCGAGCAGCGAGCCGTAGGTGTCGCCGCGCTTGACCTCGAAGGTCGCCGGCATGCTCACCCAGCGGTCGGCGAGACGCACCGCGACGCTGGCCGCCGGCGGCCGGTCGGCCGGCGCGTCCTCGGCGACGAGCGCGTACTCCTTGCCGGTCGGGCGCTCGCCGAGCATCACGTGCAGCAGGTTCGGGCTCAGCCCCTCCTTCGCGCCGCAGGCGAACCAGTACTCGGCGAACGACACGACGTAGCGGCGGTGCGGATCGCAGCTCACCTGCACGTTCTCGTCGCCGTCGATCACGAGGTCGGCCAGGATGACCCACGGGTCCGTGGGGCACGCCGGGCAGGCGCCGCGGCGTCCGAGCGTGCACGACAGCGCGCCGAGCAGGCCTGCCGCGCCGGGCGGCGTCATCGGGGTCGTGTAGCCGTCGGGCAGGTCGGTGAGGACCTTGATCGCGTAGCCGTCGCGGATCCGGCTGTACTCGCACTCGCTGTCGTCGCAGCCGCACCCGCACGAAACGACGCGCACCGGCCGCGTCTCGCGCTCGCACGCGCGAATGGCGAGGAACAGGGGCTGGTCGGACGGGCGCTCGGGCCGCACGTCGCTGCACCACGGATCGGCCGGACCACACACGGCGAAGCCGTCGAGGTCCTCCTTACACACGTCGACCGTGACCTCCTCGGGGACGAGGATCTCGTCGCCGTACGGGCCGAGGACGTAGCCGGCTTCGACCGCCACCTTGCAGCGATCCACGGCGCGCACGCGGACGCCACACACGATCCCCCAGCCGTGCAGCAGCCGGTTGTGGCGGCGGTGCTTCTCGCGGAAGTAGCGCTGGTCGGCGGTGAGGTCGTCGGGGCCGACGAGCTGGCGCGCGAAGAACCGCGCGCGCTCGAGGGTGTCGATCGTCGCGCTCATGCGGTCACCTCGAAGTAGCTGTGCAGCCGGCCGCCCTCGTGGCCCTCGCCGGACGGCAGCGAATCGGGCGGGGCTCCCGGCGGGACCGGGATGTGATCCCAGATGTCGCGGACCGTGCTCGATGTCGTGTTCCAGATCTTGTCGAGTGTCCCCATGTCCAGGCCCGTAGCGGTGAACTCCGCGTCGAGCAGCTCGGCCGGGGTCGACTCGTCGACCGGACCGGTGCCGGCATCCTCGGCGCGGATCTGGACCAGGAGGCGCGCGCCGGCCCCGTTGGCGAGCGCCTCGCGGATCGCTGCCAGGACGTTGACGGGCTGCGCCCCGCCGCCGGGACCGGCGCGATAGATCGCGGTCGACCCCTCGCTCCCGGCGAACGCGCCGTCGAAAGCCGGGCGGTCCAGGAGGAGCGGGATGCGCTCGACGGCGACCTCGCCGGCGGCATTGGGACCGAGCAGCGCCCACGCGCGCAGCCACGGGTCGGGGCTCTGCAGCCGGGCGTCGGCGATCGTGCGGTCGAAGGTGACCGCGAGGACGCCGGTATCGGTCCCGAGCGTCAAGCGCAGCTCGGTGAACGTCGTGCTCGCGGCGGGCTTGGGAAACAGCGCGCGGACGACGGGCGGCCGCGTCACCGGCGGTCGGTCGCGACAGCATTCCTCGACGCGCGCGGCGAGGCAGAGGATCAGGTCGAGGAGCGCGGCGTTGCTGTAGATCGTGGTCCGGGCGACGCACGGGTCGACGGTCACGGTGTCGTCCTGGCGCGTGACGCGTGCTATCGGCACGCAGCAGCCGGCGCCCTCCGCGCACGGCCCGGAAAGCAGCTGGCACAGCAGTTCGCGCGTGGCGGTGTCGCCCGCGTGGAAGATCGCACCGCACTGCTCCATGGTCAGGCCCCCGGGCAAGCGGACGTCGTCGTCGTCGGGCGACCGGATCAGGAGCCGGAAGCGCTCACGCACCGCGCCCGGGACGCAGCGCTCCTGCACATCGCAATCGGCGACGAGCACGGGGACGGGGTCGACGTCGCACTCGTGGTAGGCCAGGCACAGGATCACCGGCCCGCCGTCCGAGCTCTCTCCCGTCGGCGCCCCACACGCGTCGGTGAGCGCGAAGGGGTCGGCGACCACGAAGGGCGCGCCCACGAGGATCTCGCGCCCGCGCCCGTCGATCGCCACACCGGGCTCGACGACCACGCCACCGTCGCCGGCCGAGCGGACGTCGAGCCCGCACAGCACGCCGAAACCGAGCGCGAGGCGATTAAGCAGGCGGCGGCGTTCGAGGAAGTAGCTCTGCTCCATCTGCAGGTGCGGAGCGTCCAGCAGCTTGCCGTAGAAGTAGCGGTTGCGCACCGGCGCGGCGAGCGCCGGGCCGTTGCCGTTCGTGTGCGTGTGATCCGCCATGGTTGTTCTCCAATCACCCGACTCGTGCGCCGGCGCCCACGCGCGCGGTGTCGCCGACACGTCCCACCGCCGGACCGCGGCGCGGCGTCCGCGCGCCCCTGCCGACGATCGCGTCCACCCCGACGGTCGCCTGGAAGCCGACGCGCGCGCTTGGCTCGAGGACGCAGACGTGCGCCGGCGCGTGCGCCGGCCGCTCGCGCTCGACGATCCGCACGAGCGCCTCGCGCGCGCCCGGGGCCCAAAGGTCCGCGGCGTGGGCGCGCACGCAGAAGCGGTGCGCGAGGTCGTCGTAGAGCGGCGCGCCGTACTCGTCCTCGCCGAACAGGTGCGAGCGATCGAGGATGGCCGTCGTGTCGAGCACCGCGCCGTCGGGCTGCGCGGCGGCGAGCGCCGTCCCGAAGCCCAGGCCGGCATCCTCAGAGCCCAGTGCCCAGATGCGCGCGGCGGCCGCGGGCTCGATCACGTCGACCTCGACGCCGAGGACCAGCTCCACAAGGCGCCGCAGCCCCTCCGCGGTGCCGCGCAGCCCCTGCAGCTCGAAGGCGCCGGCGACGGCCAGCCGGCGATCGCCCTGGGCCACGAGCGTCTCGAGCTCGAAGGCCAGCCAGCCGGCAAGCCACTCCAGCCAGCGCCCGCCGGTCTCGCCGTCGGGCGCCGTGCGTGGGTCGAACAGCAGCGGCAGGTCCTCGATGAGACGCTCGTGCTCGTCGAGCGCCGACTCCATCGCGGCGAGCGCGCGGTCGAGCAGGTCGCGGCCGGCGGCATCGCGCGAGTAGACGACCGGCAGGTGGCGCAGCCACCCGTCGCCGTCGAAGTCCACGCGCAGCGCGCCGAGAAGCGGCGCGCCGCCGGCCGCGGCCTGCAGGCGCCCGCCGACCCACAGGTAGCGCCGCGGGGGGCCGTCGATGAAGCAATCGAGCTCGTCGGCCGGAGCGGCGCGCCAGCCCCCCGTCCCGCCGGGCTCGAGCGGCAGGGGCGGGGGCACGAGCGCGTCGTCGTCTGTGGTCAGCGTGAAGAGGCGCGCGTGCGAGCCCTCGGGGAGCGCCGCGTCGAGGACCTGCAGCCGCCGCCACGCCGTGGCCCGATCGCCGACCGCGAACGGCCCCAGGCGGAAGCTGCCCTCCGCGGCGGCGTCGGCGCCGAGGCGCACGGCACCGTCGCCCGCGTGGACGAGCAGCCGCCCCTGCGCGTCGAGCGCAAGCCCGGCGCAGGCGCCCTGCCAGCGCGCGGCTGCGAGCAGCCGCCCGTCGGCGGCGAAGGTCAGCACGCGCCCGGTGCCGCGATCGCCGACGTAGACCGTCGCCGATCCGGCGGCGAGGGCGCCCGGCGCCAGGCCCGCCAGCGCATCCCGCCAGGCCTCGGTGGCGGCGGTGTCGGGCGCGCCGTCCAGCGCGTACACGCGCAGCCGGTGCTCCTCGCCGCCGTCGAGGACGAGCAGCCGTTCACCGTCCTCGGCGGGTGCGATCGCGACGTGCGTGGGGTCGGCGGGCGCGGGATCGCCGAGCGCGAACGCCGCATCGAGGACGCCGTCGGCATCCAGGCGCCACACGCGGCGCGCGCCGCGGTCGGCAACGTAGACGCGCCCTGTGCCGTCGACGGCCAGGTCACACGGCTCGCGCAGCGTCCCTTGGCCCCAGGTGCCGCGCGTTGCGCGCGCGGCGAGATCGACGACGACGATGCGCCCGTGCCCGCTGTCGGCCACGAGCAGCCAGCCGCGCGCGGGCGCCACTGCGACGCCGCGCGGAGCGGCCAGCTCCGCGCACGGCAACGGTACGGGCGCGTTGCCGCAGGGCGCCAGCCACAGCACGCGGTTGCCCTCCGGGTCGGCGAGGAACACGTCGCCGGCGGCCGTCGCGCCGATGCCTGCCGGCCCGGCGAGGGCCCCGGTGTCGAGGCCGCCGGCCAGCTTCTCGGCCGCGCCGGGCACCGGCGCGAGCGTGATCCCGGCGTCCTCGACCACAGCGCCGTCGAGCAACGCGTGCAGGTCCGCCGCGCGCAGGTCCAGGAAGGCGTGGTCGGGCGCGCCGTTCACGCCTCGACCCCCATCCAGACGACGTGCCAGCGCAGCTGGTCGCGCACGATGGCCGGCAGGGCCGCGCCCAGCATCGCGACCGGGTTGAGCTCCTGGCCCGCGTCGGTCTCGAAGCGGTCCTGCTCGAACGAGGGCGGCAACAGCACGCGCAGGTCGAACCCCGAAGCGCTCGCGGCGCCGAGATGGACGTAGCCGTCGAGGACCGCCCGGCCGTTGGGCAGCTTGCGCTCGCCGGCGAGGCGGGCCTGATAGCTCGGCGTCGAGCCGAACCCGGCGGCGCCGGTGGCGACGTGGGTGACGACGCCGAGCGGCGCGTCGGCGTCCGGCCACAGCCGCCACGGCGTTGCGCCGGGTGTGGTCGAGCCCGATGCCACGTACGGCGACGGCGGTGCGACGTCGCGCCGATGGGCGAGCGAGAGATCGGCCGCGAGCTTGCAGGCCTGCACCGTCGCGGTGGCCAAGATCACGTCCAGGCCCGGCCGGACCGCACCCTCGGGATCGCTGGTCAGGGGATCCTGCCAGCGCAGCAGCGGCGCGTCGACGAGGCGCACGGCGCCGCGGGCGCCGCAGACGCCCTCGCGCTCCTCGGGCGTCAGCGCATCGTCGGGCGCGTAGGAGACGGTCAGGTGGTAGGTGGCGGCCCCGCCGCCGGCGCGGCCCGCGACGGCGGGCACCTCGAGGACGCGCTCGTCTTCGAGGACGAGGTCGCGGCCCGCGCAGTCCAGCGCATAGCCGGGTCGCACCGTGACCGTGCGAGCGTCACGCACGCCGACGAGCGCGTACCCGAACGCGATGCCCCAGCCGTGCAGGCTGCGATTGTGCAGCCAGCGCAGCTCGCGCGAGAAGGCGTGCGCCCGCGCGAGGTCGTCGGCAGTCAGCCGCTGGCCAGCGAAGTAGGCGGGGCGCTGCAGGTCGGGGATGTCGAGGTCGGCCATGCTCACTCCTTCGGGGTTCCTGCCTCGCAGCGCTCGGGCGCCTCGACGCCCACCCACTCCACGCGGACGAGGAGGTCGTCGGGCAGTCCGATCGGGTCGAAGTCGACGCCTCCCACGGTGGCGACGTGGACGCCGAGCCGCACGTCGAGCACGAAGCTCGTCGGCGTGGCATCGCGCACGTCGGTGAACGGCCCGCGCAGCCAGCGCCACACCTCGCCGAGCGCCGCGAAGCCGAGGCCGTCGGGCTCGGCGAGCGTGACGAGGTAGTGCGGCGTGGTGGCGAAGCCGGCGGCGGTCGTGTCGATCTGCAGGGTCGTGAGGACGTTGGGCGCGAAGACCTCGTCCTCGACGCCGGCGGCCACGCGCCCCGCGGCCCGCGTCCGCGCCCCGCGCCGCACCGACAGATCGGGCGCGGACAGGGCCCAACCCGCCAGGGCGAAGCGCGCCAGCGGGACGGCGTCGCCGAGCGGAAGCCCGAGCGCGCGCCAGGCGAAGGCGGGGCCGCTGTGCATCGCCGGGCACGCGCGCGGCGGCGCGCTGACGACCAGGTCGAATGTCCCGTCGGCGCTCTGCGGCGGGCGCACCGATCGCGCGCGGCCCGACACGATCTCCCGACCGCACGGGTCGTAGGCGAAGCCCGGGCCCACGACCGCGCCCTCCTGGCCGCGCGCGACGGCGAAGCCGAGCGCGACGCCCCACGTGGCGTGCCCGCCGCGCACGTGGCGCTCGCGCCAGTGGGCCTCCGCCTCGACGTCGGCGGCGAGGTCACGTGCGCGGAGCAGCTCGCGCTGGGCGAAGCGCACGCGCGTCACGCCAGCGCCTCGACGTCGACCGTCGTGAGCGCGACGAGCGCCAGCGGGCCGACGCAGACGTCGCCGCAGCCGTCATCGCCGTCCGGCCCCGTCAGCGTGAGGTCGACCACGTGGTCGACCCCCGGCACGGCGTCGAGGACCGCGAGCAGCTCGGTGCGCCGCACGTCGCGGCCGAACGGCCAGCCGCGACCGGCCGGGCCACCGCGCAGCGGGTGCAGGTGCTCGCGCAGTGCGCCGGCGGCGCTGGAGCCGACCGCGGCCGCATCGGCACCGGGCAGCAGCCGGACGTGCGCGCGCACGGCGACCTCGACGTACTCCGGCCCGGTCACCGTGACCTGCATGCCGATGATGCGCCGCCGCGCGATGAAGCGCCTGACGGCGGCCAGCAGCCCCGGCCCAGGGGTGGGGCGGTCGGGCGGCCAGCCGGGCACGATGACGACACTCACCTGTCCGCGCGCGCTCAGGCACGCGTGCCGCGCGTCGAGCCCCGGCCACGCGCGGGCCCGACGCACGCGCGTGCCCGGCACGGCAAGCGCGAGGCGCTCGAGGTCGAGCGTCGTGGCGCCGCGCGCCGGCGGCACGACGCCGCGCACGGACGCCGGGGCGAGGCCGTCGAGCGTCGCGCCGGGGTCGGGCGCCAGCTCGACCAGGCGCTCGTGCGCCCACAGCGTCTCGGCCGCCCGGCCGGCGGTGTGGGCGATGCTCTCGCCGTCAACGCCGCCGCTTGCCCCCTCGGCCGACGCGATCGCCGCCAGCCGCGCGTCGACGCCGGCGACGTCGGCGCCGAGCAGCGCGCGGTCGAGCGCGTCGTCGGCACCGGCGAGCCGCCAGGCGGCCGATGCCGGGGCGCCGCCGCCGGCGGCGGCCGTGACCTCGTAGGCGACGAGGATCGGTGCGTCGGCGGGCGGAACGCGCCCGCGGCGGCCGTCGCCGAAGGCGATCGTCCCGCGCTGGGCGTCGAGCGTGAAGACGTCGTCGCCGAAGCGGTTGGCGTCGAGGTCCTCTCGGAAGTCCCACGGCACCGGGCCGCCCGGTTCGAGCGTCCAGAGCCGAAGCTCGCCGTTCGCTACCGGCGCCTGCTCGAGGTCCACGCGCTGCCCCGGTGCGCCGCTCGACACGCCTGCGAGCAGCAGGGTGCAGACGAGCTCGCCGGGGTCGGCCGCGGTCGCGGCGCGATAGTCGACGACCAGCGCCTCGGGCGCCGGGGCCGTGGCACCTGCCTCGAGACCGTGGATGCGCCCGTCTGCGGACAGGTCGAGCGACAGCCGGGTGAGCTCGCCGGGCACCGGCGCGACGATCGGCGCGGGCGTGCCCGCGACGATCGCGAACGCCTGGCGCACCGGCAGCCGCTGCTCCGCTGCCACCGCGTTGATGCTCAGCTCGCGCAGCACGGGCGCCTCGTCCGGAGGCCCCGCGGCGGCGCGACAGCGCAGCCACACCTGCGGGTCCGCCACGGCGCCGAGTTGCGCCGGCACCGCCGCGTCGGCCGGTATGAGCACGACGGCCCCGTCGCGCGTGAGCGCGCGCGTGTCGTCGGCGGCATCGACGGGCCGCCACTGCGCGCCGGTGTACAGCTCCCAGACCGTGCGCAGCGCGTGGTGCACCGCGCCCGGGTCGCCCGCTGCGTCTTCCCCGGGTGTGACGCCCAGCCACAGCGACAGCGGCGCGCCCACTACCGGCGGCACATCGAGCCCTACGAGCAGCGCGGGGTTGCGCTCGGGATCCTCCGCGTCGAAGCCGTCGGGCGCGCCACCCCAGGGCTCGAGCTCGAGGCCCTCACGCCACAGCCGCGTGAGGTCGGCGAACGCGCTCCCGTCGAAGGCCTGCACGGCGGCGATCCGCGCCGCGCCGACGGTCACGGGCGCGAGCGTTCTGAACGCGAGCGCGGGGCCACCCGGCATGGCCGTGGCAGCGACCGCGAGCCCGGCCGGCAGCACCGGCGCCGGCCCGCCGGGCGCGGCGACGAACGCGACCGCGGCGCGCGCGGGCCGCGGTGCCAGCGGCGTGAAGCCCAGCAGCGCGAGGAACTTGCGCCGGTGGCGCTCGGGCACGCGGTTGACGCGGTAGAGGTCGTGCTCGACGAGCCACGCCAGCAGCTCCACGAGCGTGATCCCGGGATCGGACGCGTTGTGTTCGTCCCAGCCGGGCGCAAGCAGCGGCACGAGCGCGCGCCCCTCGTCGACGAGGTCGGCCCAGCGGCGCGCGTCGAGATCGGGCAGCGGCAGCGGCACTAGTCCCCCTCTCCGCGCAACGTCACGAGGACGGGGCCCGCGCACACGAGGCGGTCGCCGGGCACCGCGACGTGGTCCCCCTGCGGGCTGCCTTCGAGCAGCAGCGTCAGCGAGGCGACGGAGTCGACGCCGGCCGACCACTCGAGGAGCGCGGCGACGTCGGAGGCATGGACGTCGCGGCCGAAGGGCCAGCCGGCGCCGTCGGGCCCGCCGGTGAGCGGGTGGAGGAACGCCTCGAGCGCGGCGGTCGCGGCGGCGGCCACGACGCCGGCGTCGGCCGCGCGCGTCGGGACGATCGATGCCGCGACCCCGACCGGCAAGTACGTGGGGGCGACGACGGCCACGGGCGCGCCGAGCGACGCGGGCGTGCGCGCGCGCAGGAACGCCGCCACCTGGCGGCGGAGGCCGAGCGACGGCGATGGCCTCGGCTCGGGGCTGCGCGGCACGACGACGACGGTCACGACCCCCGCGGGGCCACCGGCGCCGGCGGGCGCGGCGCGCGCGACGGCAACCGCCGGCGACGCCTCGCGCGCGAGCGCCTCGTAGTCGGCGGCGGCGATCGCCTGGTTGCGGCAGCGCACGATCTTGGGCCCGCGGTCGCGCACCGCGGCATCGGGCTCGCGCTCGGCGCCGCCTTCCGCGGCGCGCGGATTGCGAACGCCGGCGACGAGCACGCCGGCCAGCACCTGGTCGATCGCTCCCGGCCCGACGTTGCCGCGCGTGCCGCCGCCGGAGCGATAGCTGTGCGCCCGGATGTTGTCGCTGCCGGCGGGCGGGATCGCCCCATGCACGCCGTCGCCGAACAGCAGCCGCCCGCGGGTACGCTCGACCGTGTAGTGGCGGTCCGCGGCGGCCGAGAAGAACAGGTGCGGGCGCTCACGCCACGGCACCCACAGCTCGCGGACGGCACCGGTCCGCGGATCGCGCACGACGCGCAGGTCGGCCTCGGCGATCCCCGCGGACGCCAGCGCCGCCACGTGCGTCGGATAGTCGACCGCCGCGCGCGCGCCGTCGAGCTCGCGGACCTCGATCTGCTGGCCGACGAGCACGGGCGTGCGCGCGAAGAACAGCGCCTGGCGCGGCTGGCCATCGCCGGACCCCAGCAGCTCGTCGGCGACCGTCTCCATCTCTGCAGCCCACACAGCGTTGTGCGCGATGGCGCGGACCGTCGACCGCCGCGGCTCGCCGTCGGCGCGCATGCGGGCACGCAGCCACGTACGCGGCGTCCCGAAGCGCGCGAGCCCGGCGCGGGCGAGCGTTCCCTGGCCGAGGTCGCGATCCAGCGGTGCGGCAAGCGTGATCGTGTCGCCGGACACCGCGGTCACGGTGGCAAGCCGGCCGCTGCCGTCGGCCTGCAGCCACACGAGCTCGCCGGCGCCAAAGCGCGTTGCGTCGCGCGCATCGCGCAGGCGTACGGCGTCACCCGAGGCCTCGACGACCACGGCGGCCGGCGGCTCCGCCACACCGGGCCACAGCGCGTAGGCGATGCCCGGGAGCGCGAGGTGCGCGGTCTCGTCCTCGACGGCGATCCGCTGCCAGCCCGCGCCGTCCCAGTACTGCCACTCCAGCGGCGGCCCCGTCTCGTCGCCGGGCACCTCCTCGATGTCGAGCAGGACGCCGATCAGGTCGGCCGGCAGCGGGCCGTCGAAGCCCAGGTACAGCGCGGGCGTGCGGTCGTCCATCGCGATGAACGGGGCGAAGGCGGTGCCACGCCCGGCCGCCGCGTCGGTCACGTCGGCCCACTGGAAGTCGTTGAGCGTCAGGCACCGCTGGGCGGCCGCCGGTGCGGACTCCCAGCGATAGCCGATGCGCAGCGCGTCGACCGCGGGCGGGCGCGGCTCGACGATCGCCATGTACTTGATCTCCTTCGTCCCCTGGTCCTGCCAGCTGACGGTCCGGATGCGCGCATACGCGCCGCTGACCAGGCGCGCGCGCAGCCAGCGCGCCTCGATCTCGTTGGCCACGACCGGCTCCCAGTCCACCGGGACCGTGAAGCCGAACGTTCCCGACGCCAGCAGGTTGTTCGGATCGGCTGCCGTGGGCGCGACGAGCGTGCGCCAGCGCACGCCGTCCCAGTACTCCCACACCAGCCGCGGGTCGTCGAGCTTCGGCGCCGCCACGCCGGCCGCCGCCGCCACCGTCACGGGCGAGAGGTCCGCGAGCGTGGCGCGCAGCGCCTCGAGCTTGGGCTTGACGATCGTCTGCAGCTTGGTCCGCGCGTCGTTGACGCGCTGCTTGAGGCGCTCGTACACCGCCTTTGCGTCGGCCACGACCCCGGGCAGCGTCGCGTCGGCGAACGAGGTCGCCGGCCAGCTCGTCAGGTGCGCCGCCACGGCCGCCCAGGTGGCGAGAATCCCGGGAATGGCCCCGAGGACGCTGACCGCGGCGCCCACGTCACCGTTGGCAGCCTTGTTGAAGTTGGTGCGCACGCCCGCGAGCGCGTCGCGAAGGTCGTCGACCTCCTTGGTCAGGTTGGCGGGCGCGCCCGACGACAGGTTTCGCAGGCCGACCGCAATGTCGTAGACGATCTGCGCCGACGTCACCGCGAGGATGGCCGCCGCGACCGTCGCGATGGCAGCGGGCGGCGGGACGATCAGCACCGGGTTGACGTTGAGCGCCAGCGCGAATGCCGCGCCGCTGCTCGTCTGCCCAGGGCCTGCCGCATCCCGCAGCGCGGCCAGCGCCGCATTGCAGCGCCCCTGGACGTCGGCGATCTTGGCGTCGTCGATGAGGTTCTCGAACGTCGGCGCCAGCTCGTTGGCGATCAGCCCGTCGACCGTGTCGATGAGCTGCTGGGCCAGCGCGCGGACGTTCTCGACGAGCTGACGGGCGGCCTCGACGCCGAGCTCGTAGTTGGCCAGCTGCGCGTCGGCGCTGTCCTCCGGCGTCGTGCTCCGTTTCAGGCATACCGTCACCTGCGCGCCCGGCCGGCCGAAGGCCTCCTCGCAGGCGAGGTACAGCGCGCTGTCGGCTCCGGCCTGGCGACCCAGCACGTAGGCCGTCTTGGTCAGGTCGAGCCCGGCGCCCTCGGCGAAGGCGTGCTCGGGCACGAGCCCGCCGGCGCAGGTGGTCCCGTCGAAGCTGACGGGGCGGTCGATGACCGTACGCAGGCCGAGGCGGTCGATCTCGGGCGTCACCGCCACGGCGCCGGGCGCCAGCGGCCGGCGCAGCCGGCCGCGCAGCCAGTAGTGCTCAAAGCCGTGGACCCTCACCGGCTTGGCGGCGGCGCAGTCGGAATGCAGCTGCACGCGGCCGCTGCGCGTCAGGCCGACCGTGCCGTCGGGCGCGGCCGGCAGCGAGCGCCAGCCGTCGCCGTCCCAGTAGCTCCATTCGATCGCGAGCCCCTCCGAGCCCCCGCGCGCGAGCGCGATCTCCAGGTCGACGCCGGCGGCGCCCGTCAGCGCGAGGTGCAGGTCGTGACCGACGTAGAGCTCGTGCGCGACGGGCACAAGCTGGTCCCAGAGCACGAACTCCGAGCCGCCGATCGCCGCGGCGCTGTGGTCGGCGTACGCGTCGCGCCCTGGCCACACCGTCACGACCTCGGACAGGCGCGCCTCGGCGAGGCCGATCGCGCGCTCGGTCTCGAACACGAGCGGCTGGCTGGGGTCGGGACCCTTGGCGCCGAGCCGCGTTCCCGCGGGCGCGCGACCGTTCCCGGCGCCGGGGATGGTCTCGAAGACAACCGGCGCGCGCGCGGCCTGGGCCGGCAACAGACTCAGCCCGAGCTGGTCGAGGAAGGCCAGCTCGTTCTTGTCGGGCGCCTCGTCGATGCGCAGCGCGAGCGCGTGCAGGTAGCGCGCGTAGATCGCAAGCAGCGTGTGGCCCGCGCCACCGGGATGCGGCGTGACCGCGTCGAGGTAGCCCGGCAGCCGGCGCTCGAGCGCGACGAGCAGCTCGCCGGCGTCGCGGGGATCGAGGACCGGCGTGCTCACCCCTCCTCCTGGCCCTCGAGCAGATAGAACGGGTAGACGAGGTTGTAGAAGCTGTTCGTGGCCCGCACGTGGTACTCGACCTCGACCACGAGCGCGGCCTCCGCGCCCGGCTGGACGCGGACGTCGACGCGGAGCACGTCGATACGGGGCTCCCACAGCACGAGCGCCTGCTCGACGCGGTGGCGCACGAGCGAGGCGGTGGTGGCGGTCATCGGCTCGAAGAGCAGCGCACGCAGCCCCGCGCCGAAGTCGGGGCGCATGACGCGCTCGCCCGGGGTGGTGCCGAGCACGATGCGCACCGCCTCGCGCACGTCGCGGTCGTAGTCGGACATCGCGACCTCGCCGTCCGCCCCGGCCTCGATCGGGAAGCGCCAGCCGTGCCCGAGGAACGCGCGGTCGTCCATCACCCTCCGATCAGGACGGTCGGCGCCCCGAACACGATCGGCGCGCCGCAGCCGGCCATGTCGCCGAGCCGCAGGGCCGGGCGGTTGCCGATGAGCACGGTGGTCGACCCCATCGGGAACGGGTTGGGCGGATGCGGCCCGGCCGGCGGCGGGAACGCGCACGAGTGCATGTCGCCCACCACGGCGGCCGGCTGGCCGCCGAGCAGGACGGTCGAGACGCCGGGTCCGGCGATCGTTCCGGGGTGGCCGGTCGGATCGCCGATGCGGGCAGCGGGCGGCACTAGTGGGCCTTCTCGTAACGTTTGACCGGTAACGGCGGCCGGCGGCGCCGATCCGGCAAGGACGCAGAACCGAAGGAATACCGGAGGTATTTCGAGGTTCGAGGACGCCGCCGGTCGGGGATCGACGGCTGTCGTTTCC
>DATBKW010000146.1:0-30784 GCA_036555665.1 Solirubrobacteraceae bacterium
GGTGCCGATTACCTCGCCGGAGGCGCCAACCCACTCGCTGAGGATCCGAAGCCAGCCCAACGCGCCACAGCCGACGTCGAGAACGCGTGCGCCGGATCCGCCGCCGATGCGTGACAGCAGCCGGCGCCCACTCGGTTCCCACACGCGTGACTGCAGCTGCAAGCGCTCCAGCTCCGAGGGCTGATGGGCCAGCAGATACTGCTCATCCGACATGTCTACCTACGACGCGTCGGGGCAGGATGTCTTCCCGCCCGGCTCGACCGGCGGTTATGCCGCGCTGCTCGCGAAGGGCTGGTCGGAGGCAGCGGGGATGCGCGGCGGGTCCTAGCATCGCGGTCAGTAAGCACGCCGACCAGCTTGGACTTCTACGACTTCGAGCTGCGCGCTCACCACGAGCATCTTCGCGCCGCCTATGGGATCAGACCCGGTGACGCGGTCGTAGACGTCGGGTACGGAACCGGGGCGCACCACAGCGACGAGCGCGGCGTCGTGCTCGACTCCCGTTCGTGGTTGATTACCGCCCGCATCGGAAGCGATCACTGCCTCGCGTCGTAGTCGGCGCGGGCCTGTTCGACCTCGGGCATGTGCTGCTCGGCCCACGTCTTGAGTTGCGCGAGCACGCCGCCAAGCGACGTACCCAGCGGCGTGAGCTCGTAGTCGACGCGGACCGGGACCGAGGGGGTCACGGTGCGGGTGATCATGCCGTCGCGCTCGAGGCTGCGGAGGGTTTGGGTGAGCATCTTCTGGCTGACGCCGGCGAGCTGGTGGGAGACCTCGGAGTAGCGCTTGGGGCCGTCGAGTAGGGACTTGAGCACGAGGGCCACCCACTTGTCGGAGATCCGGTCGAGGAGCTTGCGGCTCGGGCACGACGCCAGGAAGGCGTCGAACTCGACCCTTGCCTGGTCTCGCCGTTGCCGCGCGGTCATCGTCGGCATGGCTCTCCTCTAGGTACGTACACAACTTTCGGGTGCCTTCTTCCCAATAGAGAGTACTCCGTTCATGCTGATGCTTGTACCCCAAGAAGAAGGTCGTCGTGCCCGCACTGCTCGCCTATTCCAGCAGCGCCTCGCCTGTCCTCGAGGAAATCTCCCCGCCCGCGCTCGGTCCCGCCGACGTCCGGATCCAGGTTGCCGCCGCGGCGGTCAACCCGGTCGACGTCGCGGTGCTGACCGGGCCGGTGCGCGCGGCGGTCGAGCTGCCCGATCCGGTCGGCCTCGGCTGGGACGTCAGCGGCACCGTCACCGAGGTCGGCAGCGAAGTCACCGGCCTGGCCCCGGGCGACCGGGTCGCCGGGATCCTCAACGTGATCGCCCTCAAGCCGAGCGTCGGCACTCACGCGGACGAAACGGTGCTGCCCGCCGCCGCCGTCGCCCGCATCCCCGACGCCCTCGACCTGGTCGAGGCTGCGTCGCTCCCGCTCAACGCGCTCACCGCGGACCAGGCCCTCGACCTGCTCGGCCCCGCCGAGGGTCGCACCCTGCTCGTCACCGGCGGCGCCGGCGCCCTCGGCGGGCACGCGGTCGTCCTGGCCACCCGCGCCGGCTGGCGGGTCACCGCATTGGCCCGGGATGCCGACGCCGAGTTCGTGGCCCGAGCGGGCGCCGACCTGGTGACCGAGCTGCCCGGCCCGTCCTTCGACGCTGTGCTCGACGCGGCCGTGCTGCTCGAGTCGGCGCTGACCGCCGTGCGGGACGGTGGGTCGTTCGTCGGCGTGGCCCCCGCTGCGCCGGTCGCCGCCGAACGCGGGATCGCGGTGCGCACGATCCTCGTCGAGCCCCGCAGCGACGCGATCGCCGGGCTGCTCGGACTCGCCGCGGACGGCGGGCTCGAGGTGCGAGTAGCAGGCCGGGCCCCGCTGCGCGAAGCCGCGAGGGCGTACGACAAGGTCGCCGGTGGCGGCCAGCGCGGCCGCTGGCTCCTGATCCCCTGACACGCCGCAAGCGGATCGGCGAGCGGGTCAGTCGGTCAAGCCCATCGCGGCAGGATCGAGGTCCGCGCTCACGACTTCGAAGTGGTCGGCGTGCAGGTCCTTCTCGGCCAGCAGCTCATCGTCGCCCGGGTAGAACTTCGCCTGCTCGGGTTCGTCGCCGGCGAAGGCCTTGACCGCCTCCATCGAGGCCCAGAACGAGACCGTCGTCACTTCGACCCCGACGTCCGCCGGTCGGCGGAGCACCAGAGCGCCGAGGTTGCCGGGCGTCTCGCGGTAGTCGCGGATACCCGTCCTGGCCTGGTGCTCCAGGTAGCGCTCGGCGTCCTCGGCCCGTACCGCGCCGCGCCAGGTCCTCATGATCATGGCCGCTCCTCCGCGCAGCTCAGCTCGCCTGGGCGTATCCCTTCAGGCCCCCGAAGTCGAGCAGGACGCATCGTTCGTCGCCGACGATCCACGCGTCGTGCCCGGGCGGCATGTGGAAGGTGTCGCCAGGTCCGAACTCACGCTCGGTGCCGTCGTCCATGCGGAGCGCCATGCGGCCCTCGAGGACGTAGCCGATGTGCTCGACCTGACACGAGTCGGTTCCGGCGATCGGCTTGACGTGTTCCGACCAGCGCCACCCCGGCTCGAAGGTGCCGCGGCCGACGGCGTGGCCGTTGAGATCGACGAGCTCGACGCGGCCCTTGTCGTCGGTGAACTCCCGAACTTCGTCCGGGCTTTCGAAGCGCTTTCCAGCGAGGTCTGGCATGGAGTTCCTCCTGATCCGCGGATGCCCGTCCGTGCGACGCTACGGTTTGCGCGGTTCAAGCGCAAGGCGGGTCAGCGACGCGCCAGGTAGCTGCGGCCCGCCTTGACGATCACCGTCTTGTGGCGCTTGAGGTCGCGGACGCTCACGCTGCCGCGCTTGACCGTCGTCAGGGTTCCGTCGCAGCGCTCCTCGGTCAGCCAGATCGTCCCGCGCACGGTCGCCGAGCTGTACTTGCCCTTCGTGCGGAACTTGCCCTTGCCGTTGCCCCACAGCTTGCCGAGGACCTTCTTCTTGCTCACGGCGGCCGCGCGCGCGCTGCCGCGTCCGCACTGCGAGCGCGACGCGGCGCTGAGCACGATGTCGGTGGTCAGCGCGGCCGCGCGGTTGCCCTTGGGCCGGCTTTGCTTGACCGTGAACGTCCCCTGGTAGAAGTCGGCCGTCTGGGTCGTCGTGCCCGTTCCGGTGGCCGCCGAGGTCAGCCGCACGCGGCCCCGGCGCGTGTCGACCTTGCTGCCGACGGCGATCGTCGCGCCGCCGATCAGCCGCGCGCGCTTGCCCGCCTTCGACGTGACGAAGACCTTGCCCGAGACAAGGCCAACCGCCACCGACTTGCCCGGCACCGGAGGCGAGGCGCCGCCCGTCGGCCCGATGGCCGCGACGCGGATCTGCGAGGACGAGTCCGACGCCGTCTCCCACGCGGCCACGCCGATGTGGTCCGGCGCGGCGGCCGCGCGCAGCTGGCCGATCGCGAGCGTTGCGGACTGAGACAGCAGCGGGCCCGCTTGCCACCTGATGCCGTCGTCGGACGTCGCGTAGTCGAGCTCGAGCCCACTCGCGCCGAAGCGGCCGAACACCGCGTGCAGGCGCCCGGCCGGGTCCTCGGTGAGGTGCGCCTGGGCATCGTCGGCGATGTCGGCGATCCTCGCGCCCGCGGTGAAGGTCGTGCCGTTGTACTTGCGCACGGTGAGAGCGTTCTGCGGGGTGCCCGAGAGCAGGAACAGCCCGGACGGGCCGCCCGCCAGCCGCGGGTAGTCGGCGTAGCCGATGTCGGCGGCCGGGGTCCAGGCGGCGGGGTCGTTGAGGCTTCCGGCGCCGGTATAGCGACGGAACTGGGCGTTGCTCGAGCCGTCGGCGAACACCGCGAGCGGCGTGTTGGCGTCGACGAGTCCGACGGTCCCGTTGTACGGGTGGTCGCTCGACAGCACCGCGCGGCTCTCCCCGGCGGTGCTCCCGTCGAGCGGTACGTTCTGTGCCACGAGACCCTCGAAGAAGGCGTTGGTCGCCACCGTCAGCGTCGCGCCCGGGCCGCGGACGGCCTCGTCGAACGGGACCACGCCGATCGCGTGCCCGGCGTCGAAGGTCGCCCCGCCGTCGGCCGAGGTGAACTGCCAGATCTCGTCGAAGCGCGCGCCGGTGAGCCCGTAGCGGTAGGAGACGACGCGCACGGTGGCCCCGTCGACCGTGACGAAGGGGCGGCTCAGGGTCGTCCCCGGCGCCGCGATCGTCGTGGAGACGTCGCAGGCTGCGGCGCCGCGCGGCAGGCGGCAGAAGTTCAGCGAGGTGACGGTGCTCTCCGGCCCGTACCACGCGAGGTACGCGGTGCCGGCGGCGTCGACCGCGACGCCCGGCTTGTGCCCGCTGCCGATGGTCAGCGGCGCCGCCGCGCCCGCACTGGCGGGCGCGAGCAGACAGACCGCGAGCGTGGCCGCCAGCCCGGCGGTCCGCAGGATGGTCGTTGCCCCCACGCGCGCATCCTACGCACCGACGGGAGCCAGCGAGCGCGGTTCCTCCAGCGTGCACGAGCGCAGCGCAACCGTCAGCGCCGCGAGGGCGCCGGCGCCGCCCGCGAACACGAGCGCGGCGACCGGGCCGGCGCCGTCGGCCAGGGTCCCGGCGCACGCCGCGCCCGCCGAGGCGCCGATCGCGACCGCGGTGCCCAGCCACGCGAAGGCCTCGGTCGCGGTGCCGGCCGGGGCGGCGTCTTCGACCATCGCGTAGACGGCCGCGTAGGTCGGCGCGATCGCGGCGCCGGCCACCACCAGGGCGGCGCCGAGCGCGACGAGGCTGCCCGCGGCGGGGATCAGCAGCAGGTGGCCCGCGGTGAGCCCGACCAGCAGCAGCGAAAGGCCGCGCGCCCCCGGCGCCCCCCGCCCCAGACGCGCTGCGAGCAGCCCGCCGACGAGCGAGCCGCCGCCCCAGAGGCCGAGCAGCGGGCCGGCCGCGGCCGTGCTCCCCACGCTCGCGGCGGCCGCGGTGACGGCGACCTCGACGGCGCCGAACAACGCGCCGACGGCGACCAGCGCGATCACGAGCGTGCGCACGGCGGGTGAGCGCAGGGCGCCCCGGCGCCGGGCCGCGCTCGCCACCGGGCGCCAGCGGCGCGACGCCGGCTGCGCGGCGAAGGCGACGGTCGCTGCTGCGAGGACCAGGCCGGCGAGGGCCAGCGCGGCGCCGGTCGACCACAGCGCGCCCAGCGCGAGCGCGAGCGGCGGCCCGGCGATCCAGGTCAGTTCGGACGCGGAGGCGTCGAGCGCATAGGCGGCGGGCAGCGCCTGCGGGTCTGTGACCAGCGAAGGGAACAGCGCGCGCACGCACGCGCCGACCGGCGGTTCGGCCAGCCCGACGCCGGCGGCGAGCACGACGAGCACCGCGACGGGAGCGCCGACGGGAAGGACCGCGATGGCGCCCAGCAGGGGAAAGGCGGCGGCTGAGCTCGCGACCAGCACCAGCGTCTGGCCGCGGCGATCGACGAGGCCGCCGAGCACCGGCCCGCCGACGCCGAGGGCAACCCCGTAGGCCGCCGTGACGGCGCCTGCCGCGGCGAACGAGCCGGTCACGTGCGCGGTGTGCACGAGCAGGCCGATGCTGAGCATCGTCAGCGGCAGGCGCACGACGAGCGAGAGGACGAAGAGGCGCAGCGCTCCGGGGGCTGAGGCGATCGCGTGCATGGCGCCACGGTAGGCGTGCACTGGTTCGGCGGGAAGATCCAGTGCTGGCGCCTGAGGCCGGACCAGTTAACCGCGCGTCGCGCGGATCGCCTCGGCGAGCGCGTGCACGCCGGGCCGGATCGAGGGCTCGGCGATCTGGCCGTAGCCGAGCAGCAGCGTCGGGGCTCCGCGGCTTGCGCCGCCGCGGTAGTCGTCCATCGTCTCCAGGGCGATCCGGCGGCGCTGCGCCTCCCCGAGGATCGCGTGCTCGTCGTCGCCGTCCGGTAGCCGGACGGTCGCGTGCAGGCCGGCGGCGATCCCTTCGACCGTGGCCTCGGGCAGCTCCTCGGCGAGCGCCGCGACGAGCGCGTCGCGGCGCGACCGGTAGCGCACGCGCATGCGCCGCAGGTGGCGGTCGTGCTCGCCGGTGGCCAGGAACGCGGCGAACGCGTGCTGCTCGATCATCGCCGTGACGCGATCGGCCAGGCGCTTCTCCTCGATGACGGCGTCCACGAGCCGTGTGGGCAAGGCGAGCCAGCCCAGGCGCAGGCCGGGAACCAGCGTCTTGCTCACCGAGCCCGCGTAGACGACGCGCTCGGGCTCGAGCCCCTGCAGCGCGCCGACGGCCGCGCGGTCGTAGCGGTACTCGGCGTCGTAGTCGTCCTCGATGGCGATCGCGTCGTGTGCGCGCAACCACGCCAGCAGTGCCGTGCGCCGCGCACCGGAGAGCGCGCCGCCGGTCGGCGCCTGGTGCGCGGGGGTCAGGATCACCGCGTCGGCGCGCGCCCGCTCGAGGTCCTCGACGCGCAGGCCCGCCTCGTCGACGGCGATGGAGACGGGCTCCAGGCCGGCGCGCCGCGCCGCGACCCGCTGCTCGGGATGCCCGGGGTCCTCGAGCGCGATGCGCCGGGCTCCCGCCTGTGCGAGCGCGTGGCACACCAGCCCTTCGCTCTGGCGGTATCCGGTGGTCACGACCATGCGCGCGGGGTCGGCGACCACGCCACGGACCCGCCCGAGGTAGTCGGCGAGGGCGCCGCGCAGGCGCAGGGCGCCCCGCGGGTCGTCGGAGCGCAGATCCGCGTCGGTCATCTCGGCAAGCGCGTGCTTGACGCATCGCAGCCACACATCGCGTGGAAAGAGCGACACGTCGGGCAGCCAGGGCCGGAAGTCGAAGTGCGGCAGCGCCGCCGGTGCCGCCTCCTCGGCGGCCGGCGCGGCGACGGCCGCCGCGTCGGAGACGCGCGGGCGCGCACCCTGACGGACGACCAGGTAGCCCTCGGCGCCGAGCTGCGCGTAGGCGTTGACCACCAGCCCGCGCGAGACGCCGAGCTGGCGGGCGAGGTCGCGGGTCGAAGGCATCTGGACGCCGGGCTTCAGCGCGCCCGAGCGGATCGCTTCGCGCAGGTGCTCCTCGATCTGCGCTCCCATCGGGCGGGCGCCGTCCCTGGTCAGGGGGAGAAGGAGCTCGGTCGTCAACCGGGCTGAGCCTAGTGGGCCTTCTCGCAACGTTTCACCGGTAATCCCGGGCGCCGATCACCGCCGGGCGGCGTCCTCGAACCTCGAAATACCTCCGGTATTCCTTCGGTTCTGCGTCCTTGCCGGATCGGCGCCGCCGGCCGCCGTTACCGGTCAAACGTTACGAGAAGGCCCACTAGTGCCCGTCGAACAGCCGCGCGTAGTCCGGCGACAGCTGCGCCTTGACGTAGCCGAGGTCGCCCGGCACGGCCTCGGCGAGCGTCGCGAGCACCGCCTGGGCGTGCGCCGCCGCGTCGCCCCGGGGGACACCCTCGCGCTCGCCGACGCGCCGCACGAACTCGTCGGCGTCGAAGTCCTCGGCCCCGCCCTTCGGCCCGCGCACCCGATCGCGCAGGTCGCGCGGCAGCCCCGTCGCCAGGACCTCCGTCTCGCGCGGCGTGATGCGCTCGGACAGCGTGACCAGGGCGGCATCGGTGGCGCGCTCGGCCTCCGGGTGGGTCAGCCCGGCGCGCCCGCCCACCAGCGCGAGGAACTCCTCCTTGGACAGCGTGCTCACGCGATGACCGGGCCACCACGCGCGCTCGCCGAAGAGCGAGGTCAGCGCGGGCACGAGCAGGGTGCGCACGATGAAGGTGTCGATGAGGATGCCGACGGCCATCACGAAGGCGAACTCGCGGAAGGAGCGCAGCGGCACGATGGCCAGCAGCGCGAACGACCCCGCGAGCGTGAGGCCGGCGACGGTCACCGCGCCGGCGGCCTGCGGCGTGGCCACCGCGATCGCCTCGCGCAGGCGCATGCGCCGCGCCTCGTCCCAGATGCGCCCCGCGACGAAGACGTTGTAGTCCGAGCCGAGGGCGACGAGCAGCACGGCGGCCGCGAACGGGACGTAGTAGGTCAGGTCGCTGGAGCCGAAGACCCGCTCGAAGGCCAGTGTGGTGAGCCCGATGCTCGCCAGCAGGGCCAGCGCGCTGGCGGCCACGAGGTACAGCGGTGCGACGAGCGCGCGCATGAAGATCGCCAGCAGGACGAAGTTGACGAGCAGGACGACGACCGCCACGCGCGCGAGGTCGTCGAGCACGCGCGAGACGGTGTCGTCGGCCAGCGCGGTCTCGCCGCCGTACGCGACCTGCGTCCCGCTCAGCCCGGCGCTGCGCAGCATGTCGGGCATCCGGTCGCGCAGCGCGCGCAGGTCGTCGATCGCCGGCGCGCCGAGCGGGTCGCTGTCGAAGACGACGGCGAAGCGCGCGCCGTTGCCGTTGCGCGCCAGCGCCACCTGCGGCACGGGTGGCGGCGGCTGGTTGCTCGGCCCGACGACCGCGGACACGCCCTCGGAGCGGGCGATGAGGCCCTGCAGGCGCGTCAGCTGCGCGCGCTTGGCCGCGACCCCGGGCCCCACGAGGTCGACCTCCGTCGGCGAAATGATGCCGGCGGAGAAGCCCTTGCCCGCCGCCTCATCGGCCGCGCGCACCTGGTTGCCGGGCGGCAGCGCGCGGATGAAATCCAGCCCGAGCTCGGTGGAGCGCACGTTGAGCGCGGCGATGGCGAGGGCCCCGATGGCGACGACGGCGATGATCAGCGCGATCGGACGCGACGCGGCGGCGCGGGCGAGCAGCAGGCGCCAGCGGGCCGTCTGGTGCTCGCGCGCCAGCATCTCCGTGCGGCGCACGGCGGTCACGGGCCGGGTGAGCAGCTTCGGCACGCCGTCGGAACCCCACTCGCGCGAGGGATCCTGTGCCTCTCGATCGGCTTCTTCGGCCTCGCGGATCTCGCGCTTGAGCTTGCGACCGAAGAGCCGCTCGCCGAAGAGCGCGACGAGCGCCGGGACGAGCGTCACCGCCACGACGAGCGTGATCAACGTGGTGGCCGCCAGGCCCGGCCCGAAGGCGCGGAAGAACTTCAGGTGGCCGACCGCCAGTGCGGCCGTGCCGGCCGCCACGATCAGCCCGGCCGTCAGCACGATGGGCGTGACCTCGGCCACGGCGCCGCGCGCGGCCGGCAGCCGCTCCTCGCCGGCGCGCAGGTGCCGGCGCATCGCCGACAGGTAGAAGATCGAGTAGTCGGTGACGAGGCCGAGGAGCAGGACGACGACGACCGGCTCGATCTCCTTGGGCACGGTCACGTCGGCGCGCTCGGCCAGCCACGGCAGCACGCCCATCGCCACGACGTAGGCCGTGCCCGCGGCCGCGAGCGCCACCAGCGGGGCGCCCAGCGAGCGGAACGCGATGGCCAGCACCAGCGCGATGAGCACGACGCTGGCGGCCTCGATGAGGGGCAGCGCCTGCTCGATCTCGTGGAACTGCGCCTGGCGCGCGGGCGCGGCTCCGGTGACGCCGACGACGCTCGCGCGCGGGCCGCCCAGCGTCTGATCGGCGTAGTGCTGGGCGGCCGAGGTGCGGTCGTCGACGCTCGCGTCGTCGGCGAAGAGCAGGTAGGTGATCGCCGTCGTGCCGCGCTCGCCCGAGCGCGTGTGCACGGCCGCGTTGCTCAGCGGGATCGCGGCCCGGATGGGAGCGAGCGCCTGGTCGCGCCGGTCGAGCACGGCCTGTGCCGCGGACACCTGGCGGCGCTGCGCGTCCCGCGACAACCCGCTCGCGTTGCGCTGGACGACGGCGGTGTCGGTGAACAGCGGGAAGCCGAAGGTACGGGTGGCCAGCGCCTGGGCGCCCGCGGCGCTCCCACCCTTCGCGGCGAGATCGTCGATCGGCGCCGCGGGGGCGTCGCCGAGTGTGGGCAGCGCGATCGCGGTGGCGACGACGGCGGCGATCCAGGCCAGCGGGATGAGGTGGCGCAGTGCCACGACGGTGGCGGCGTAGCCGCGCGCGAACAGGCCTCTGCGGCGTTCGTCGTCTGACACGAACGAATCGTTCCCCGCCGGAGTTGGGCGGGAAACCTCGGCGCGCCGAGCGGCGCTCGGCCGATCCGCTCAGCGGCGCTCGGGCAGCCGCGCCGGGAACTGCTCGAGCACCCACTCGGGCCCGAGGTGCGGCCGCCGATACGACTTGCCGGCGAAGCGGACGTAGTCGCGCGTGCGCGGATCCATCGGGAGCTGGCGCTCGATCGGGTACCAGTCGTTGTGCTGGGCGATCAGCTCGTTGAGGTCGTCGAAGCGCCACGACCGCGCCGCGGCCCGCCAGCGTCCGGCGAACGCGCGGGCATCGCCGCGGCACTCCTCCTGCAGCGCGCGATAGGCGCGGCCGATGCGCTGCTTCTCGGCCGCGATGCCGCGGTCGATCTCCTGCACGCGCTCCATCCACCGCGGGCGGACCCCGGCCTTGAGGTAGGCCTCGACCGAGCGCTGGGTCTGGCGCGCCCGGCGCGACAGCGGGCGCCCCTGCTGCGGCGCGCCCTCGGCGGCGCGGCCGAGCACGCGCTCGGCGGGCGTCTCGTGGCGGTCGTCGGTCATCCGGCCATCCCACTGTAGGGTGGCGCATGGCCGCGGGCGACCGCCAGCGCGCGACATGGGAGGCGGGCGACTACCCCGACGTCGCGCGCACGATCGAGGAGGTCTCGCCGGTCGCGGTCGCGGCGGCCGGCGTGCGCGCGGGCGACGAGGTGCTCGACGTCGCCACCGGTACCGGCAACACCGCGCTCGTGGCGGCGCGGCTCGGCGCCCGGGTGACCGGCCTGGACATCGTGCCGGCGCTGCTGGAGGTCGCGCGCGAACGCGCCGCCGCCGAGGGCCTGGAGATCGACTTCGTCGAGGGCGACGCCGCGGCGCTGCCGTTCGCCGCCGGCGCGTTCGACCGCGTGACCTCGGTGTTCGGCGCAATGTTCGCCGCCGACCAGCCCGAGACCGCGGCCGAGATGCTCCGCGTCTGCCGGCCGGGTGGCGCGATCGCCGTCACCGCCTTCACGGCAGGCGGCCTCAACGGGCAGATGTTCGCCACTACGGCGCGCCACCTCAAGCCACCGCCGGGCGTCAAGCCGCCGGTCCTGTGGGGCGACGAGGACCACGTGCGCGCCCTCTTCGCCGGCGCGGCCGACATCACCTTCGAGCTGCGCAGCTACCCGATCGTCGGCGACTCGCCGGCCGGATGGGTCGAGTACCTGTCGACGGTGCTCGGCCCGCTCGCCCAGACGCGCGCGGCACTCGAGGCCGAGGGTCGCTGGGGGCCGGCCCGCGACGACCTCGTCGCGCTCTACGAAGCCCACAACGAGGCCACCGACGGCACGCTCTACGCGCCCGCCGAGTACCTGCTGACCGTCGTCGCGCGCTGAGTCAGGCCGGCGCCGGCTGGGGCTCGCCGACCGCGATCGGCGCCGTGCGCCGCGTGCGCAGGCCCGCGTACATCAGCCCGCCGGCGAAGACGAGCAGGACCGCCCCGCCGCCGACCGCGCTCCAGCCGACCGGGGCGAGGAAGGACAGCCGCGCGCCCGCGCTGACGCCCGCATCGACGCCGGCCGAGCCGTCGGCGTTCATGACGATGATCGACCAGTCGCCGCGGCGGACGTCCCAGGTGACGGTCTGGCGGCCCGTGCCCTGCGCGGAGGCGGCCCAGAAGCGCTGGTCGTCGGGGAGCGCGGGGCGGCGGTCACCCGCCTCGTAGCTGTAGGACACGCGGAACGGCTGGTAGGAGAGATCGGTCACCGTCTCGTGGGCGGTGCGCCCCAGGTAGGCGCTCACCGCGCGGGTGGGGGCGATGCCGACGAAGACCGGCTTGTCGGTCCGCGGCTTGACCTTCAGGCGGACCTTGCCGTAGTGGTCCTGGCTGATGATCCAGCCGGGGGCATCGATCTTGACGTGAAGGTTGTCGGTCGCGATCGCGTTGGCGCTGGTGGAGAAGCGCTCGCTCGACGTCGACAGATAGCCGTCGTCGTCCTTCTTGTGGTTGGCCCACAGCACGACGCCCCCGGCGATGAGCAGCCCGACGGCCACGAAGCCGGCGATCGCGCCGAAGATGACGGCGATCGTGCGGCCGGCGCCGCGGGGTTGGGGGGTCGTCGTTGGCACGGCCTCAGAGTGGCAGCGCAGGGGCGGCCCTTCCCCTGAGCCAGCACGTGTTTTTGGGGTGCGGTTGCCCGCCCGCCGAGGGGCGGGCAACCGGTTCGCCGGCCGGCCTGCTGCTAGCCGACCGTGTACTCGTACGGGATCGCCAGCAGCTCGCTGGTGAAGCCCATCGCGTTGCTGAACGCGTCGACGTAGAGCGTGCCGCTCACCGTCCGCCCCGGCCTGCCGCTGGGCGTGATGGTGACGGTCAGCGTGCCTCTCTTGCCCGGCGCGACGTTCACGAACCCGGCGAACGGCGCGTTGGGGTCGACCTTGATCTGCTCGAAGTCGCCGTTGTCCGGGCTCGCGTCGAGGTCGAAGCGGCGCGTGTGCGCGACCATGCCGGTGCTCACCGTGCCCGGGGTCGCCGGTCCGTCGAACGGCCCGACCGGGTCGGGCGCGATGTCCCACATGCCCGGCGGCACCTCCCCGGCGCTGAACTGCCCGGCCGCGGTGTTGCCCGCGCTGGCAGCGGCCAGGTGCGGATCGCCGACGAAGAAGGCCCAGTCGAACGTCACCGGCACGGTCGCCTGCGCGGCCGCGGTCAGCACGTTGGTCTGGGTCGGCACGGCGTACTCCGGCACCGTGGCGGTCTGGGTCACCGCGATCGGCAGCGCGATGTTCGTGTCGGGCGTGATCGCCAGCAGCGAGTAATCCACCCGCCCGTTCAGGCGCGGGTCGAGGAACAGGCTCTCCGTCGACGGCCCGGGGTTGCGGATCGTGATCGTCGCCGTCCTGGGCTTGCCCGCCTTCAGCGTCCTGCTCGCACTGTTGGGCAGGCCGCTGACCGTGGCCTTCGGAGCCGCGAAGGTGACGTGCCCGGTGAACGGCGCCGTCAGGTCGTTGCCGCCGACGGGCTGGTTGACGAAGAAGACGAAGCGCCAGCGCCCGGGCCGCGGGTTGGCGCGATAGGCCTGCATCGCGTTGTTGGCGTCGGTCACGTCGCCCGACGTCGTCTGGCCCGTCGGGTCGACCAGCACGCCCATGAGGTTCGTGCCGACATGGTCGGCGAAGGTCAGCGTGACGCCGAGCTCGGGCTTGCCCGCGGGCACGTCGAAATCGAACGTCTCCGTCTGAGCGGGCGCCGGCGCGCGGCCGTTGCCGCCGATCAGCGTGCCGCTGAAGTCGCCGCCGTTGTTGCCGAGCCTGACCAGCGAGCGCAGCGCGATCGGCACGACGGTCTGCGAGCCGCTGCTGCCGTCGATCTCGAGGTCCTGGTTGAAGTCCCCGGCGCTCGGCGGCAGCGTCACGTGCAGCTTGAAATGCCCGGTCTTCCCGGCCGCCAGGGTCAACGCCGACGGTGTGACCGAGTCGACGGTCGTGTAGGCCTGCGACTGGAAGTCGAGGTGCACCGGGCCGGTGAACGTCCCGTCGCGCAGGAAGACGATCGCCGTCCACGTGCCCGCCACCGGGGCGTGAACGTCGACCTCGCCGTGGTTGCCGTCGCCCTGCGGACGGGTGTAGGCCGCGTATGAGCCGTGGGGGTCGATCAGCGTCAGCCCGACCCGGGCCTGGGGCCCGGGCCACGCGTCGTAGGCCACGAGCCGGTCGGTCCCCGTGGGCACGGTGAACGTCGTCTGCACGTATGGCCGCGCGCTGCCGAACTGGTCGACGAACGTCGGGCTCGTGCCGAGGTTCACTGTCTTGGCCTGGTCGGAGAGCGTGGTGCCGATCGCCCGCGCGTGCGCGCGCACGATCTGGGTGGTCGTGCCCGTGTTGGTGACCGCGACGTTGGTGTCGCCGGGCGTCGAGCCGGCCTGGCCGGTGATGTCGATCTGGCTCTTGTCGATGACCAGGTTGTTGCCGGTCGCCGTGCCCGAGCCATCGGGCGTGGCGACCGAGCGCGCGGCCTGAACCGCGGCCAGCGAGTTCAGCTCGCCCGCGCCCTGCTCGAAGCTCGGGAAGCCGAGGTCGGTGGCCGTGCTCGTCAGCAGCTGGCGCACCAGCGCGGGCGACGGAGTGTGGCCGCCATGGGAGTCGCGGTAGGCCTGGATGACCAGCGCGACCCCGCCCGCGATCAGCGGCGCGGACATGCTCGTGCCGCCGAACTGCTCGATCGGCGCCGGAGTGCCGGCGAAGCTGTTGCACTCCTCGTAGGTCGCCGTGTCGGTGCTGCACAGCGCCCAGCCGACCTCGCCGGGCGCCACCAGGTCGAGCACGCGGCCGTCCTGGGTGAAGCCGGCCGAGCCGATCGAGGAGATGTTGTCGCTCAGGAAGCTTCCGTTGCTGAACTGGAAGGCGTACGACGTCGTCTGCGCGTAGCCGCGGAAGTTGGTGTTCGCGCCGGCCGCGATGACCGCCGGATCGGTGGCCGCCGAGCCGATCGTCGACTCCACGCCGGCGTCGCCGGTGCTCTCGACCACGGTGATGCCGGCGGCGACGGCCTGCTCGTTGAACAGGCGCGTGAGGTCCTGCGCGGTGTCCGGCAGCGGGTTCTCGCCGAACGACTCGCTGAGGATGTCGGGATGGTCATGGGAGACCGCGTAGTCCAGGCCCTGCAGCACGGTGGAGTCGAAGGTGAAGTTCGAGTTGCCGAACACCTTCATCCCGATCAGCGAGGCGCCGGGCGCCATGCCGCGGATCTTGATGGTGCAGCCCGGCGGCGCCGGGTGGGCCGGGTTGTTGAAGTTCGCGATGTCGTAGGTCTGGTTGCCCTGGGCGGCGATCGAGCTGGCGTCGCCGAAGGCCTCCGCGGCCCCTGTGGGGGCGTTGGGGCCGTCGCCGCTGAAGTCCTTGTAGTCGATGAAGACGTGCGAGCCATCGGGCCGGATGAAGTCGGGGTTGTTGATGTCCAGACCGTCGGCGAAGAAGGCGACCTTCACGCCGGTGCCGGTCGCGATCTGCTGCGCCGACGGCGTGTTGGGATCGTCGAACGCGGTGTGCGTCGTCTGCAGCGCCTCGGGCTCGAGCAGCGGCTTGGCCGGATCGGTCGGGCAGATCGTGGTCTGCGGGCCCTGGTTGGGCGCCGCGGCACCCTTCACCGCGGGGCTCGCATCCTGCGCCGGCAGCTTGACGATGCGATCCGGGATCACCTTGTAGACCGCCGGGTTGGCCGCCAGCCGGGCGCGCTCGGCGGTGCTCACGGTGGCCGCGAAGGCGTTCAGGGTCCGGTAGCGGCGTGTCACGCGCCCGCCCGAGCTCGCCACCTGCGTGGTCAGCGGCGCTTGGTCGGCCGCCACGGCGCGCCTGCGTGAGCCGACGCGGCGACGGGTCGCCGGCAGCCGCCGATGCTGGTTGGAGAGCACGACGATCACGCGCGATGTCGCGCGGCTGTCGCGCTTGACCTTCGCGACGCTCAGGCCGGGATGCCGGCCGGTCTTGGCGGGCACGCCCGCGAGCCTGCCCATGCCCTTCGGCCACTTCGCCGACCCGACCCCGCTTGCCATCGCGGCGCCGACGACGACGAGGACGAGCACGACGACGAAGCCGGCCAACCGCATCGACCGGGCACCGAACACTCCCCGCATGATCCCTCCCCAATAGCTGACGGCACGCGCGTGCGCGTGCACCTCCGAGTTCCCGCCCGGTTAGATATCCATCGATCGCGCGCGGATAAACCGTGCGCAGCAAAAGTTCATGTATGGGCTGTAGGAGTTGAGCTGACGATGAACGAGAGCAATCGGGTGGCCGTGGTCACCGGGGCGGGGTCGGGGATCGGGCGCGAGGTCACGCGCGCGCTGCTCGGCGCCGGCTATCGCGTCGCGCTGGCCGGGCGCCGCGAAGAGGCGCTGCGCGAGACCGCGGCCGATGGCCTCATTGTCCCCACCGACGTCACCGACGAGGCCGCCGTACGCGCGCTGTTCGCGCGCGTGCGCGACGAGCTCGGGCGCGTCGACGTGCTCTTCAACAACGCCGGCGTGTTCGGCGCGGGGGCGCGGTTCGAGGACGTGGCCTTCGAGGACTGGCAGGCGATCGTCGCCACCAACCTCACCGGCGCGTTCCTGTGCGCGCAGGAGGCCTTCCGGGCGATGAAGGAGCAGTCGCCGCGCGGCGGGCGGATCATCAACAACGGCTCGATCTCCGCGCAGGCGCCGCGCCCGTACGCGGTCGGCTACACGACGACCAAGCACGCGATGACCGGTCTGACCAAGGCGATCGCGCTGGAGGGCCGCGCCCACGACGTCGCCTGCGGGCAGATCGACATCGGCAACGCGGCGACCGAGATGACCGCCGCCATGGCGCAGGGCGTGCCGCAGGCCGACGGCTCGATCGCGGCCGAGCCGCGGATGAGCGCCACGGCCGTGGCCGACGCGGTCCTCTACATGGCGGGCCTGCCGCTCGAGGCCAACGTGCTCTTCATGACGGTGATGGCGACGAAGATGCCGCTGGTGGGTCGCGGCTGACCGGGGCGGTAGCCTGCGCACGGGTGGTGGTGCGCAAAGCGATTGTCGGCGTCGCGCTGATGCTCGTCGCCCTGGCGGGGGTGACCGGTTCGGCGTGGGCGCGTTCGCTCGAGGTCGGCGTCGACGACGACGGCGTGCTGCTCGGCGGCGGCCCGCTGGCCGACGACACGGTCAGCGAATGGCAGCAGGCCGGCGTCGACACCGTGCGGGTGCAGATCTCGTGGGCGCGCGTCGCGCCCGAGCCGGGGTTCGACATCCTGCCGCCCGGCTTCCAGCCGGCCAATCCCGACGATCCGGGCTATCACTGGGGAGCGATCGACGCGGCGGTCGATCGCCTCGTCGACGCCGGCATCAAGCCGATCCTCATGCTCGACGGCCCGCCGCCGCTGTGGGCATCGGGCAACCCGAGCCGCGGCAACCCGCGCTACAAGCCCAGCGCACCCGCCTTCGGGGCGTTCGCCGCCGCGGTCGCGCAGCGCTACGGCGCGCGCGTGGACCGCTACATCCTCTGGAACGAGCCGAACCTGCCGCTGTGGATCCAGCCGCAGGCCAAGTGCGGCAAGCGGCGCTGCTCGCCGGCTTCCGCCGACACCTACCGGGCGATGGTCAACGCGGCGTACGCGACCATCCACGCCGCCGACCCGGTGGCCACCGTGCTCATCGGCGCGCTGGCGCCCGCCGGCGGCGACCTCAAGAGCGCCAACGCCAACACGCGCCCGCTGACCTTCCTGCGCGCGCTGGGCTGTCTGGACGGGCGTCTGCGGCTCGTGACGACCGGTGGCTGCCGGGGCTTTCAGCCCGCGCAGGCCGACGGCTTCGCCTACCACCCCCACAGCACGCGCAACCCGCCCAACCAGCCGTTCGCCACCGCCGACAACGCCGACCTCGCCAGCCTGTCGCGAATCGAGCACCTGCTCGACGTCATGCAGCGCTGGGGCCGCATCCGGGGCACCACGGCGCCGCTGGGGATCTGGCTGGACGAATACGGCTTCCAGACCAACCCGCCCGACAAGCTGCGCGGCGTCTCGCCCGGCCGCCAGGACCTGTACCTGCAGCAGGCGGCCTACCTGGCCTGGCTCGACCCGCGCGTGCAGCTCATCTCCCAGTACCTGTGGGTCGACGAGAAGGTCGGCGGCGGCAAGCGCTACACCGGCTGGCAGTCGGGGCTGCACTTCGCCGACGGGCGCCCCAAGCCCGCGCTGGCCCACTTCGCCCATCCGATGTGGCTGGACTACGCCAACAGCACGCTCTGGGGCCAGGTGCGGCCCGGCGGCGCGCACGCGGTCCAGGTGCAGGTGCGCCTGCCGGGCGCCGCGACCGCGTGGCAGCCGGTCGCCGACATCAGCACCGACGTCGACGGCCACTGGTCGCTGCGCACGCCATTGATCCCGTTCGCCTCCTACCGCTACGTCGCCGACGACGGCGAGGTCAGCGATTCGATGGTCGCCGCGCAGCCGGCGCCGCCGTCGATCGTCGGGCCGACGCCCGAGCCCGGCACGGGGCCGGTCATCGACCGGCGCATCGCGGCGAGCGCACCCGGAACGGCGATCCCCTCGTCCTTCGCCGGCATGTCGATCGAGTACTGGTCGGTGCCCGACTACATCGGCTCGGGTGGCGCGGTCAACCGGATCTTCGCGCGCCTCGTCGGCGACCTCGCGGCCGGCGGACATGGCCCGCCGACGCTGCGCTTCGGGGGCAACTCGACCGACGAGACGTGGTGGAACCCGGGCGGCGCGCCGGCGCCGGTGACGGTCACCACGAACGTGACGCCGGAGTGGCTCGTCCAACTCCGCAACTGGGAGGACCGCACGCACACGCCGCTCGTCCTCGGACTGAACCTCGGCCTCAACGATCCCGCCAACGCAGCGGGCCTGGCCCACGCCGCGGTGGGGCTGCTGCCGCGCGGGAGCGTCGTCACCTTCGAGATCGGCAACGAGCCCGACCGCTACGGCCAGCCGCTGACCTTCCACGTCGGCGGGCGCCGGCTGGCGCGCGTGCAGAAGCGCGCCTCGAACTACGACTACCCGCAGTACCGCGACGAGGTCGGCGCCTACGCGGCGGCGATCGGGCCTTCGGCGCCGGGCACGGTGCTGTCGGCCGGCGGCTTTGCCTCGACCGCGTGGGAGGACTTCGAGGACGACCTCCTGGGCACGGCCGGGCTGCCCGTGTTCAGCACCCACGCCTACGCGCTGCCGACCTGTGGCGGCTCGACGCGACGGCGCAGCAGCGGCTACTACGCCGCCCGGCTGCTGAGCGGGCGCACCTACCAGCCGCTCGTCAGCCGCGCCGCCGCGCTCTCCGCTGTCGCGGCCACCCACGGCGCGGCCGTGCGCGTCTCGGAGGCCAACACCGCCGTCTGCGGCGGCGTGCACAAGGGCAGCGACACCTTCGCGGCCGCGCTGTGGGGCGTCGACGTCCTCTTCGGCATGGCCGAGGCCGGGGTCCGCAACGTCGACTTCCACACGTGGACCGGCTCGTGGTACGCCCCGGTTGATTTCGTGCGGATCCGCGGCCGGCTCGTCGGCCGGGTGCGGCCGCTCTTCTACGCGATGCTGCTCTTCGATCGGGCGACGCCGAGCGGCGCGCGGCTGCTGGCGATGGGGCCGAACGTGCCCAACGCGCAGCTGAAGACATGGGCGACGATCGATCCCGCCGGAACGCGGCGCGTCGTCGTCGTCAACAAGGACTCGCGACGCGCCCACAAGGTCGTCCTGCGCATCCCCGGCGCGGGCGGCCGTGCGCGCGTCGAGCGCCTCGTCGCGCCGTGGGTCGGCGCCACGAAGGGCGTCACCTTCGCGGGCCAGGCCTACAAGCCGCAGACGCCCGACGGCGTGCTGCGCGGCCGGCACGTCACCGAGCCGCTCGCGCGCAAATCCGGCGCCTTCCGCGTCTTCATGCCGGCCGGCAGCGCGGCGCTCGTGACGGTGCCCGCGGCGTGATGTCGTGCAGGAGCTGCTCGAGCGCGAGCGGGAGCTGGCAGCGGTCGAGAAGCTGCTGGAGTCGGGTGGCTCGGTGCTCGTGGTCGAGGGTGGAGCGGGGATCGGCAAGACGGCGCTGCTCGAAGCGGCGAGCGGACGAGCGGCTGAACTCGGGTACGAGACGCTGCTGGCCCGCGGTTCGCATCTGGAGGCGGACTTCGCCTTCGGCGTCGTGCGCCAGCTGTTCGAGCGCCGCCTGACGACCGCCGAGGCGAAGGAGCGCGAGGCGTTGCTGGCCGGCCCGGCCGGTGCGGTCCGGCCGCTGCTCCTGGGCGAGCGCATCGACACATCGGCCTTCGACACGTCGTTTGCCGTCCTGCACGGGCTCTACTGGCTGACCGTCAATCTCGCTGACCGGCGGCCGCTGCTGATCGCCGTCGACGATGCGCATTGGGCGGACGGGCCGTCGGTGCGCTGGCTGGCGCACCTGGCACCGCGCGTGGAGGGCGTCCCGCTGGCGGTGCTCGTCGCCCACCGCGGCGGCACGCTCCTCGCCCTGCCGGCGCCGGACGTCGTGCGGCCCGCGCTGCTGAGCGAGGGCGCGGCCGGAGCGATGGTGCGGGCCCGGCTCGGCGAGGAGGCGGGCGACGAGCTCTGCGCGGCGGCCTGGGAGGCGACCGGCGGCAACCCGCTCTATCTGACCGAGCTGCTGCGAGCGGTCGAGTCCGCCGGTCGGCCACCCGCGGAGGTCGATCCGACTGAGCTGCTGGCCGGCGGTCGCGAGGAGATCGGGCGACGGGTCCTGGCCCGGGTCCGGGCGCTCGACCCCGCCGCGCTGGGCGTCGCCCAGGCGCTGGCGACGCTGGGGGACGGTTGCGAGCTGCGCCACGCTGCGGGGATCGCCGACGTGGAGCCGGCGCAGTCCATGCGCCTCGCCGCCGGCCTCGTTCGTGCCGAGGTGCTGGCGGCCGACGACCCTCCGCGCTTCATCCACCCGGTGGTCCGCGACGCGATCGAGGCGTCGCTGGGCAGCGACGAGCGCGACGCGGCGCATCGCGCAGCCGCCCGGCTGCTGCATGCCGACGCAGCGCCGGTGGGCCAGGTCGCCGCGCATCTCGTGCGCGTGCGGCCGGCGGGCGATGGCTGGGCCATGGCGCGCCTGCGCGAGGCGGCCCGGGCGGCGATGCAAGGCGGCGCCCCGGGCGCCGCAGCGGACCTCCTCGAGCGCGCGCTGGCCGAGCCGCCGCCGCGCGCGCAGCGCGTGGAAGTCCTGCGCGAGACCGCCCTCGCACAGGCCAGCGCAGGACGCGAGGCCGCCTGCGCAGCACTGGAGGAGGCGCTCGGGCTCGCCACCGATCGCCACGAGCGCGCCACGATCGCGCTCGAGCTTGCCGAGGCCTACGCGGCGCTCTTCCGGTGGGTGGACGCATTCGACGTCGTCGAACGCGCGCTGCCGGAGCTCGGCGATGACGACCGGGCGCTCGCGGCCCGGCTCGAGGGCGAGCTCGTGGTGTGCGGTCTGCACGACGCCCGCCGCGCCGCGCGCGTCGCCCCCGTGCTCGAGCGGCTCGCGTCCCGTGCGCCGGCGGGCAGCGCAGCCGAGGCGCTCGCCGTCGCCGAGGGCATGGCGATGGTGCTCTCGGGCCGGCCGGCAGCGGAGGCGGCCGGCCCGGCCGAGAGCGCGCTCGCGCGCGCCGGCGAGAGCACCGAGAACTGGGACACGCGCGCCGCGCTGTTCTGGAGCCTGGTCACGGCCGAGCGCTTCGACGCGGTCGAGAAGGCGCTGCGTCTGATGCTCGCCGAGGTCGACCGCTCCGGCAGCGCCCGTGGCCTCGTGGCCACCTACAGCACGCTCGGTCTGCTCAAGCTCCGGCTCGGCGCGCTTCCGGAGGCCGATGGCGCCGCACGGGTGGCCCTGCACGTGCTGCAGGAGGGCGATTTCGCGCCCGGGCTCGCGTTCGCCGCGACGGTGCTGGCCGATGTCGCGGTCGAGGCCGGAGAGCTCGACGAGGCCGCGGCGCTGCTGGCCCTGCTTCCTCAGGAGGGCTGGCCGGCGGGCGTCGGCACCGTGTTGATCCCGGCGAGCCGAGGACGGCTCCGGCTCGCCCAGGGGCGGCCGGACGAGGCGCTCGCCGACTTCCAGACGTGCGGCGCGATGTTCGACCCGGAGGTGTGGGGGAGGGAGATGCGCGACGTCGGGTACCTGCACGCGCGCTCGGGCGCCGCCCTGGCCCTGCTGCGTCTGGGGGAGCGCAATCGCGCGCGCGACCTCGCGGAGGCCGAGCTCGCCGACGTGACGGCGTTCGGCGCACCGCGGGCGCTCGGGGTGGCGCTGCGCGTGACCGGGCTGGCGCACGGCGGCGAGCGCGGGCTCGCGCTCCTCGGCGAGTCGGTGGCTACCCTTCGCCGCTCGCCGGGGGTCCTCGAGCGCGCGCATTCGCTGGCGGAGTGGGGGGCGGCGCTGCGCCGCGCCGGCCGGCGCGCGGACGCGCGGGAGGCGCTGGCCGACGCGCTCGACCTCGCGGCCCGCTGCGGCACCCGGCCGCTGGCGGCCCGCGTGCGTGAGGAGCTCAACGCCGCCGGCGCGCGCCCGCGGCGCGCGTGGCGCACCGGCGCGGAAGCGCTGACCCCGAGCGAGCTCCGTGTCGCGCGGCTGGCCGCCGAGGGCAGCACGAACCGCGAGATCGCCCAGGAGCTCTACGTGACGCTCAAGACCGTCGAGGGTCACCTGTCGCGTGCGTACACCAAGCTCGGGATCGACGGCCGCGCCCAGCTGCCCGACGCGCTCGGCGCAGAAAAGACCAGGGTCCCCACCCTCTAGCGAACGCGACGCCCCGCCCGCCACCCTCGGGCCTCATCGACTCCGAGGAGGAACACCATGACGATGACGGCGCACGAGGCGTTCGCGAGGGGAACCGACACCTTCAATGACCATGACCTCGACGGCTTCGCCGAGGTGCTGGCCGACGACGTGACGTTCGCCGCGCCGGGTGGGCTGCGCGGCGAGGGGAAGCAGGCGTGCGCCGCGTTCTTCGGCGGCTGGTTTCGCGCCTTCCCCGACGCGCACGTCGAGGTCCACCGCCTTCACATCCTCGACGACGTCGCCGTCGAGGAGGGGACGTTCACCGGGACCCACGACGGCGTCCTGGAGAGTCCCGCGGGCGGCATCCCGCCGACCGGCCGCCCCGTCAGCGTGGACTACATCCAGGTGCTGCGCTTCCGCGACGGCAAGCACGTCTCGTTCAACCTGATGTTCGACCGCCTGCTGATGCTCGAGCAGCTCGGGCTCAGTCCAGCTGCTCGTACGCCGGGATCGTGAGGAACTCGGCGAGCTCCTCGCTCAGCGCCACCTGCTCGAACAGCGCGCGCGACTCGCGCGGGCGGCCCTCGGCCTCGAACCACTCGTCGTCGCCGATCTCCGAGCGGATGCGCTCGAGCTCCTCGTCCGCGAGCGTGCGCACGAGGTCGGCCGTGATCGGGCGGCCGTCGTCGTCGAGCGTGCGGCCGTGGCGGATCCACTGCCAGACCTGCGAGCGCGAGATCTCGGCCGTGGCCGCGTCCTCCATCAGCCCGTAGATGCCGGCCGCGCCGTTGCCGCGCAGCCACGAGGAGATGTACTGGATGCCGACGTTGACGTTGTTGCGCAGCCCCGCCTCGGTGATCTCGCCGGGCGTGGCGGCGACGTCGAGCAGCTCGGCGGGACCGACGTCGACGTCGGGCCTCTGGCGGCCGACCTGGTTGGGGCGATCGCCGAGGACCTTGTCGAACTCGTCCATCGCGGTCTGCACGACGTCGGGGTGCGCGACCCAGGTGCCGTCGAAGCCGTCGCCGGCCTCGCGTTGCTTGTCGCCGGCCACGGCGGCGATCGCGCGCTCGTTGGCCTCGGCGTCCTTGCGCGAGGGGATCAGCGCGGCCATGCCGCCCATCGCGTGCGCGCCGCGCGCGTGGCAGCTCTTGACCAGCAGCTCCGTGTAGGCACGCATGAACGGCACGGTCATCTTCACGTCGTTGCGCTGGGGCAGCACGAACTCCGGCCGCTCGCGGAACGTCTTGATCGTCGAGAAGATGTAGTCCCAGCGCCCGGCGTTGAGCGCGCAGGAGTGCGCGCGCAGCTCGTAGAGGATCTCCTGCATCTCGAAGGCCGCCGGCAGCGTCTCGATCAGCACCGTCGTCTTGACCGTCCCCGGATCGAGGCCCAGCTCGGCCTCGCAGAACGCGAAGACCTCGGCCCACAGCCGCGCCTCGAGGTGCGACTCCATCTTGGGCAGGTAGAAGTACGGCCCGCTGCCCTTGTCGAGCAGCCGCTGGGCGTTGCGGAAGAGGTACAGCCCGGCGTCGACGAACGCCCCGGCCACCGGCCGGTTGCCGATGCGCACGTGCTTCTCGACGAGGTGCCAGCCGCGCGGGCGCACCAGCAGCGTGGCCACCTCGTCGCCCAGCCGGTATTCGCGCCCGTCGTCGCCGGCGAACTCGATCGTGCCCTCGATCGCGTCGGTCAGGTTGACCTGGCCCTGCACGACGTTCGACCACGTCGGCGACAGCGAGTCCTCGAAGTCGGCCATGAACCCGCGCGCGCCGGAGTTCAGCGCGTTGATGACCATCTTGCGGTCGACCGGGCCGGTGATCTCCACGCGGCGGTCGCGGTAGTCCGACGGCGCCGCGGCGACCTGCCAATCGCCCGCGCGGATCTCGCGCGTCTCGGGCAGGAAGTCGAGCGTGGCACCGCCGGCGATGCGCGCGCGCCGTTGCACGCGCGCGGCGAGCAGCTCGCGGCGGCGGCCGTCGAAGCGCTCGTGCAGCGCGCCGACGAAGGCCAGCGCCTCGTCGGTGAGGACGCCGACGGCGGGGACTGGGGACTGGACGTCGACGGTCGTCATGGCGATCTCCCCTGAATGGAGGCGGCCAGCAGCTCCATGGGGTGATGGACCGGCAGGCCGGCGTGGACGGCGATCTGCAGCGCGCAGCCGGGGTTGGCGGCGGCGACCGCCTGCGCGCCGGTGTCGAGGAGGTTGCGCGCCTTGCGCTTGCCCAGCTCGGCCGCGGGCTCGGGGTTCAGCACGTTCCACACGCCCGCCGAGCCGCAGCACAGCTCCCACTCGCGCGGCTCGCGCAGCTCGAGGCCGGGGATCGTCTGCAGCACCGCGCGCGGCTGCGCGCGCACCGCCTGCGCGTGGGCGAGGTGGCAGGCGTCGTGGTAGGCGACGACCATCTCGAGCGGGTGGCGCTCGGCCTGGGGCTCGTGCGCGGCCAGCAGCTCATGGACGTCGCGCACCTTCGCGCTGAACGCCTTGGCGCGCTCGCTCCACTCGGGGTCGTCGCGGAACAGGTGGCCGTAGTCCTTCATCGCCGATCCGCAGCCGGCGGCGTTGACGACGATCGTGTCGCAGTGCTCGAACTGCGCGATCGTCTCGCGCGCCTCGTCGCGCGCGTCGACACCGGTGTGCAGCTGCAGCGCGCCGCAGCAGCGCGGGCGCCGGGGCGCCCAGACCTCGAAGCCCTCGGCCGCCAGCACGCCGACGGTCGCCGCGTTGACGTTGCCGAAGAAGACGCGCTGCACGCAGCCCTGCAGGAAGCCCACGCGCCCGCGCTTGGTGCCCATGGCGGGCGTCAGCTCGGGCAGCTCGACGCGCTGCGGATTGGGCGGCGCGAGCTGGGCGAGCGTGTGCAGGCGCGGGAAACGCTTGACGAAGCGCGCGGTGGGCGCCGCGAAGCGGGCGAACGGCGCCACCCACTTCATCCGCTCTGGATGCGGGAACAGCGCGAAGATCGCGCGGCGGCGCAGGCGCTCCACGCGCGGGCGCGCCCACCGGCGCTCGACCTGCGCGCGCGTGTCCTCGATGAGCTTGTCGTACTGCACGCCCGACGGGCAGGCGGTCACGCACGCCATGCAGCCCAGGCAGTTGTCCCAGGCGTTGACCTGCGCGAGCGTCATCGGGCCCTGCTCCTCGTGGCCGGCGCGCATGAGCAGGATGCGCCCGCGCGGGGAGTCCATCTCCTCGCCCCACAGCACGTACGTCGGGCAGGTCGGCAGGCAGAAGCCGCAGTGCACGCAGGTGTCGATGAGGTCCGGCTCGGGCGGGTTGAGCGAGTCGAAGGCGCCGCCCGGGCGCGGCTCGGTGGCGTTGATGGTGTCGACGGGTGGGTTCATGCCAGCAGCAGCCCCGGGTTGAGGGTGTCGTACGGGTCGAAGCGGGCCTTGACGCGCCGCATCAGCGGCTCGGCCATCAGCGGGCCCCACGGGTCGACGGCGCGGCGCAGCTCGGCGGGCGCGTCGAGCAGCACGCAGGTGCCCAGGCGCGCGCGCAGCTTGGTCACGAGCTCGGCGTCGGCCGCCTCCAGGCGCAGCCAGGCCAGGCCGAGCGCCGCGCGCGCGACGCACACCGCGCCGTGCTCGTTCGCCGCGGCGAGGACGTCGGCGAGCCCCTGCTGGGTGGTCGAGACGCGCAGCACCACCGGCCCGCGCTGCGCCGCGCGCTGTGCGGCCCACAGCTTGTCGTCGTCCTCGACGACGTCGCCGTCGACGCCGCCGGCGCGGTCGGGCGCCGACGGCCCCGTGAGCTGCACGAGGACCGTCCCCGCGCCGTCCTCCCAGCGCAGGTCCAGGCGCTCGGCCTCGAGCGGGCGGTGGGTCAGCTCGATCGCGGCGTCGACCAGCGCGCGCGGGTCGTCGCGGCGCACGACGACCGTGAGCTTCTGTCGCGACACCGGATGCAGCCGCACGCTGACCTCCGTGACCACTCCGAGGGTTCCGTACGCGCCGGTCATGAGCTTGGCGAGGTCATACCCGGCGACGTTCTTGATGACCTTCGATCCCGCACGCGCCAGCGAGCCGTCGGGCAGCGCGACCTGCACGCCGAGGACGAGGTCGCGGGGGCCGCCGTAACGGTGGCGCAGCGGCCCCGAGTCGCCGGTGGCGATCACGCCGCCGATGGTCGCGCCGTCGTCTGGCGGGTCGAGCGCAAGCATCTGGCCGGCGTCGGCGAACCTCTGCTGGGCGGCGGCCAGCGGGACGCCGGCCTGCAGGATCGCGGTCAGGTCGCCCTCGTTGTGCTCGACGATCGCGTCGAGCTCGGAGACGCTCAGCTCGGGCGCCTCGATCGGCCGGCCCCAGCCGAGCTTCGTGCCGCCGCTGACCACGCGCACGCCGCTGGACTCGCGCAGCGCCGCCGCGACCCCGGCAGCATCCATCAGAACCGCTCCGCCAGGCCCGCCTTCTCGAGCGGGTGCTCGCGGTAGGGGCCGGGGACCTCGCCGCACAGGCGCGGTGTGGGCATGACCTTGCCCGGGTTGGCCAGGCCGTCGGGGTCGAAGGCGCAGCGCAGCTTCTGGAAGGCGTCGAGGTCGGCCTCGCTGAACATCTTGGGCATGTAGCGCTTCTTGTCGACGCCGACGCCGTGCTCGCCGGTGATCGAGCCGCCGGCGTCGACGCAGGCGACGACGATCTCACCCGCCAGCTCCTCGGCGCGCTGCGCTTCGCCCTCGGAGTGGCCGTCGTAGCAGACGAGCGGATGCAGGTTGCCGTCGCCGGCGTGGAAAACGTTGGCGACCTTGAGGTCGTACTCGCGCGAGAGCTCGTCGATGCGGTCGAGCACCTCGGCCAGCCGGGTGCGCGGGATCACCGAGTCCTGGACGTAGTAGTGCGACGACACGCGCCCCATCGCGGGGAAGGCGGCCTTGCGCATCTTCCAGAAGAGCTGGCGCTCGGCCTCGTCGCGCGCGACGCGGATGTCGTTGGAGCCCGCCTCCTCGCACATCCGCTCGATCTCGCCGAAGCGCGCGTCGCATTCCTGCTCGGGGCCGTCGAGCTCGACCAGCAGCGCGGCGCCGGCGTCGGTCGGCCAGCCGGCGTGACCCATCTGCTCGGAGGCGCCGATCGACAGGTTGTCCATCATCTCGATCGCGCCGGGCACGACGCCCGCCGAGACGACCGCCGACACGGCATGGCCGGCGTGGCCGGGCGAGTCGAAGAAGGCGACGAGCGTGCGGACCGACTCCGGCGTCGGCACCACACGCACGGTGATCTTCGTCGCGACGCCCAACGTCCCCTCCGAGCCGACGAACACGCCGCACAGGTCGTAGCCGGGCTGGTCGAGCTCCTTGCCGCCGAGCGTCATCAGCGACCCGTCGGGCAGCACGACCTCCAGGCCGCAGACGTAGTTCGTCGTGAAGCCGTACTTGAAGCAGTGCGCGCCCCCCGAGTTCTCGGCGACGTTGCCGCCGATCGAGCAGACGATCTGCGACGACGGGTCGGGCGGGTAGAAGTGCGACGGGCCGACGGCGGCCGAGATCGAGATGTTCGTCACGCCCGGCTCGCAGACGACGCGCTGGTTGGGAAGGTCGACCTCGAGGATCCGTCTCAGCCGCGAGAGCACGACGAGCACGCCGTCCTCGATGGGCAGCGCCCCGCCCGACAGGCCGCTGCCCGATCCGCGCGCGACCCACGGCGCGCCGGCCTGATGGCAGGCGCGCACGACGGCGGCGACCTCGTCGCCGCTGCCGGGCAGCGCGGCCGCGCGGGGCACGGCCGCGTACTGCAGCAGCCCGTCGGATTCGTAGGTGCGCAGCGCGTGGTGCTCGGTGACGACGTGCTCGTCGCCGCAGATGCGCCGCAGCTCTTCGATCAGCTGCCGACCACCATCCACGACAGGACGCTCGTGCTCTGCAGGTACACGAGCACGATCATCACCGCCAGCAGGATGAGACTCCATTTGACCACCCTACGGAACAGGTCACCTTCCTGGCCAGCCATGCCCACGGCAGCCGCGCCGATGGCGAGGTTCTGGGGCGAGATCATCTTGCCGAGCACGCCGCCGCTGGAGTTCGCCGCGGCCATGAGCATCGGCGAGAGGTTCGCCTTCTCGGCCGCGGAGACCTGCAGCGCCCCGAACAGCGCGTTGGACGAGGTGTCCGAGCCGGTCACCGCCACGCCGAGCCAGCCGAGGATCGGCGACAGCAGCGCGAAGGCCGCGCCGGCGCCCGCCAGCCAGGTGCCGATCGTGATCGTCTGGCCCGAGAGGTTCATGACGTAGGCCAGCGCCAGGACGGCCGCGACGGTGAGGATCGCCCACTTCAGCTGGTTGAGCGTGGCCACGTAGGCCGCGATCGCGCGGCGCGGCCCGAAACGCAGCGTGATCATGCTCAGCAAGCCCGAGACGAGCAGCAGGGTGCCGGCCGAGCTGGCCCAGGTGAACTTGTAGGTCACCGAGGTCGGTTCGACCCCCTTGGCGTTGACGATGTCCAGGCCGGGCCAGGCGAAGGCCTTGGTGCGCGCGTCGAGGAAATCGAAGAACGGCAGCCAGTGAATCTGGGCTATCGCGAAGACGGCGATGATGATCAGGTACGGCGAGAAGGCGATCAGCACCTGGCCCGCGTTGTCGTGCTGGACCTGGCCGTCGGGGCCGGTCCCGGCGCGCCGGGCCGCTTCCTTCTCGAAGCGGCGCTGATCGACCCCGGTCTCGCCGCCGGCCATCGCCGGGCGCGGACCGCCCTCGCTGCCGGCGATGAGCGTCTCACCGGGCTGCCAGACCTGCAGCAGCGCCACAATCGCCCCGGCCGACACCAGCGAGGCGACGATGTCGGCGAGCTCGACCGACAGGTAGTTCGAGCAGAGCCACTGGCCGAGCGCGAAGGCCAGGCCGCCGAAGGCGGCGACCGGCCACGTGGCCTTGATGCCGCGCTTGCCGTCGACCATGCCGATGAGGATCAGCGGGACGACGAGAGCCAGGAGCGGCGTCTGGCGCCCGACCATGGCGCCGACGTCGTCCTTCGGGAGGTTGGTCACGCTGGCCAGCGTGGTGATCGGGACTGCGATGGCGCCGAAGGCCACCGGTGCGGTATTGGCCACGAGCGAGACTGCGGCCGCCTTGGCGGGCTTGAACCCCATCCCCATGAGCATCGCCGCGCAGATGGCGACCGGCGTGCCGAAGCCGGCCAGCGCCTCGAGCAGTGCGCCGAAGCAGAAGGCGATCAGCACCGCCTGCACGCGCTCGTCCTCGCTGACGCGCCCGAACGAGCGCTTGATCACCGCGAAGTACCCGCTGCGGTCGAGCATCACGTAGATCCAGATCGCGTTGACGACGATCCACATGATCGGGAAGAGGCCGAAGGCCGCTCCCTCCAGGGCCGAGTCGAGCGTCTGGCCGACCGGCATCGAATAGACGATGATCGCCACCAGGATCGACACCAACAGTGCCCACAGCGCCGCGACCGGCGCCTTGAGCTTCAGGCCACCGAGCAGCACGATCAACGTGACAAGCGGCAGGATGGCGAACAGCGTGGACCACCCGAGCGAGTCGCCGACCGGGTCGAGCACCTGCTTGTACATGCGTCTCTCCCTCCCGAGGAAAGCTGAACGGCGGAGTCCTACCCAGGTTGGGAGCGGATATGAGTGCTATGGCGCGAGTTCGCCACGCAGCGCGCGGCCGTAGCGCTCGGCCGAGCGGCGCACGATCCCCTTGGCGTCGCGGCGCACCAGGCGGTCCCACCAGGCGCCGTAGATGACGTCGTAGTCGTAGGGCTCGAGGGCCTGCGCGATGCGCGCGACCGCGCTCTCGGACAGCGGAATGATGTTCGGATAGGAGTACATGAAGCCGACGTGTGTGCGGTCGGGGATGACCTGGACGATGTCGCCGGTGAGCAGCGCGTTGCCCGCCGCCCAATGCAGGACGGTGCCGCCGGCGAAGTGCCCGCCGCAGTGGATGAGCGTCACGCCGTCTCCGAGCGTCTTCGCCTCGTCCTCCCACAGCTCGATCGCCGGGTCCGGGCGCGTGATCCAGCGCTCGTCGGCGGCGTGCAGCACCACCGGGCAGTCGAAGCGCGCGGCCCAGTCGGCCATCCCCGAGTAGTAGTGCGGGTGCGAGATGGCGATCGCCTTGAGACCGCCGCGCCGCTCGATCTCGGCCGCCGCGTCGTCGTCGAAGTAGGTCACGCAGTCCCACATGACGAGCCCGCCGTCGCACGGCACGAGCAGCGCGCGCTGGCCGATGGCCAGCCACGGCTCGGTCGACACGCCGGTCAGCTCGGCGTCCTCGCGCACGACGTTGTGGTGCGTCGCGGCGAGCTCGTCGAGCGTCGTCCATTGCTGGCCGCCCTCGGGGAGGTACTGGCGCTCGTCGGTGCAGATCGGGCAGTGCTCGGGCGGCTGGTCGGAGTCGGGGAACTGGGCGGCGCAGGTGGCGCAGATGAACCGGGGCATGGTCTTGAGGGTGCCACCTCAGCTGATCGCGAGGCAGGCGATCCCGGCGAGGATCGCGACGGCGGCCACCGCCCGGCGCCCCGGTTCGCCCTCGCCGAGGACGTGGGTGCCCAGCAGCGATGCGATGACGATCGAGGCCTCGCGGCCGGGCGCGACGACGCTGACCGGCGCGAGCGTGAGCGCCACGAGCACGAGGATGTAGGCCAGCGGGCTGAGCAGGCCGACGGCGAAGATCGCGCGGCGGTCGTAGGTCAGCGCGGT
>DATBKW010000147.1:0-4577 GCA_036555665.1 Solirubrobacteraceae bacterium
TCATCAGGGCTCAGAACCGCAAATTCGCCAGTGCGTGGAACGGTTACGCGCTCGGCGTTCTCCGCCGGGTTGGCGTTGATCCAGCCCTTCCGCTTGGCGCGCTTGAGGATCGAGTAGAGCTGAACCAGGATCTTCTGCACCGTTCGCCGCGAGAGCGCAGCCTCGCTAAGCAGACGTTCGCGATAGCCGTCGATTCGTCGCGTGTCGATTGCACGAAGAAGGGTGTCTGCACCGAACTCCGGCAGCAGGTAGCAGCGGACTGCGTTCCGATAGTCGCGGACGGTTGACGGGCGCCGCGCCTTCTCGTGCTCGACATAGTCGAGCCACGCTGCGCACGCCTCGCCGAACGTGTGGTCCTCCTCGCGTTTGCGGCGAGGAGCAGTCGGCTCCCGCGGTGCCGCGGCCAGGAGCTTGGCCAGTTCGTCCCGCGCCTCGGCCGGGGAGAGATACGTCGGATCGGGCTTCGGGCCGTCAGCCGCGCGCCAGACAACGGCGCCTCGCGGCGTGCGCCGGCCGGAGTCCTTGACGTGTGCGAGTCCGAGCCGCTTCTGGTGCCGGCCGTCGGCGTCACGCCAGAGCCCATACCAGGCCCTATTGGTCCGACCTCCCTTCACTTGAAGGTGCCCTGAGGGGCGAATTTCGCGCTTTTCGCTTCTGGCCATCCGACACGGCTCCAGACCACTGGGGAACACGAGCGTGGAACACGAGTATCCCAGTGCGATGGGATGGCTGCTGTATTTGGCTTTCCTATCGAGTGGGCCCGCCAGGACTCGAACCTGGATCTGACGGATTATGAGTCCGCTGCTCTGACCATTGAGCTACGGGCCCGTGCTCGGGTCGAGCTTACGCAGAGGGCGACGCGAGCCGCTCGTCGAGCCGGTTGAAGAAGCCGCCCCAGCCCTGGCGGGCGCGGTCGTACTCGTCGGGGCGCATGTGGCCGCGCTGCTCGAAGTGCATCTCGGTGCGGCCGTCGCCGAGGTCGGTGAAGACGACGCTGACCAGCTCGTAGCGCTTGTCGTCGGGCCGGTCGGTGATGGTGAAGACGAGGCGCTCGGGCTCCGAGACCTCGCGGTACTCGCCGGTCCAACGGATCTCGCGGCGGGCGGGTCCGCAGAACATCGTGGCGCGCAGCGCGCCGCCCGGGCGCACGTCCATGGAGACGGAGGACAAGGGGATCTCGCACTCGGTGCCGCCGAACCAATCGGCGAAGCGCTCGGGCTCGGTCCACTCCCGCCACACGCGCTCGCGCGGGGCGGCGAAGACGCGCGTCGTGGTGAACCCGTGCTCGCCCGCGTCTCCGAAGGACGACCCGTCAGTCATCGTCGCGGAGCCGCTCGTCGAGCCGGTCGAAGCCGGCCTCCCAGAAGCGGCGGTAGGTGTCGAGCCATTCGGCGGCGTCCCTGAGCGCCACGGGGCGCAGGCGTGACGGTCGCAGCTGCGCGGTGCGGCGCCGTTCGATCAGCCCGGCGCCCTCGAGCACACGCAGGTGCTTGCCGACCGCCTGGGCGCTCATGGGAAACGGCGCGGCGAGCTCGGTGACCGTCGCCTCGCCGTCGATCAGGCGCGCGAGGATCGCGCGCCGGGTCGGATCGGCGAGAGCGGCGAAGGTGGCGCTGAGCTGGTCGACGGGCATGCTGCCAAACCAATCGGTTTGCTAACAATACCCGTTCACCCGGACACGAAGGAGACAGCGTATGGCGAAGATCGTCGTGACCGAGTTCGTCTCACTGGACGGCGTCGTGGAGGACCCCGGCGGCGGGGAGGACTACAAGTACGGCGGCTGGAGCTTCGAGTTCGACCGCGGCGCCGAGGGCGATCAGTTCAAGGTCGACGAAACCCGCGCGGCGACGGCGATGCTGCTCGGGCGCCGGACCTACGAGGGCTTCGCCGACGCCTGGCCGTCGCGCGAGGGCGAGTTCGCCGACATCTTCAACTCGATGCCCAAGTACGTCGTGTCCTCGACGCTCAAGGACCCCGAGTGGACGAACTCGACCGTCCTCGACGGCGACCTGGTCGAGGAGGTCAAGAAGCTCAAGGAGGAGGGGCCCGACGGCGATGTCGTCGTCCACGGCAGCGCCCAGCTCGTCCAGGGGCTGATCGAGCACGACCTCGTCGACGAGCTGCGGCTGATGGTCTTCCCGGTCGTCCTCGGAACCGGCAAGCGGCTGTTCGGCGATCCGGGCGAGAAGAAGACGCTGCGCCTTGTCGACTCCAAGGTCGTCGGCGACGGCGTGCTGATCCTGACCTATGCGCCGAAGTCGGACTAGATCTCCGCGAGTCGTGTGGCGGCACGGCGCGGCGCTTTTTTGGCAACGAGGGAAGCGGGTTCGGTCGGGGCGGTCGCGGGCAACTTTGGTCGATAGGTGGGCCAGGAGCCCACAAAGTCACCACCGTGCTGGATGGGGGGCCAGGAGACACCCAACTCAGCACACTGTGGTCGATTGGTGAACACGCGCGCCCGACCACACCGCCCGCGCCCGCGGCGCCGCATGGCCTCACCCTTCAATGCCCTGAAACCGCGGCGCCGCCAACGCCGAGCGTGGCGCGCGCCGCCTCACCTGGACGCGGCGCCGCCCGCCTGGCCCTGACCCCGCGGGGTGGCCTCCGCCAGCACGCCGATGCGCCGGCGCAGGACCGCCACGCCGCCGCGGTGCGAGCCGAGGTCCAGGCGGGTGTCGTCCATCAGCCCGCGCATCAGCTCGATGCCGCGCCCCCGGTCGGGATCGCCGGGCGGGCGCCCGCGGCCGCCCGCGTCGCGGACGGTGACGACGACCTCGTCGCCCTCGCGCGCGAAGCGCACGTTGACGGGCACGTGGGCGAAGTCGTGGCCGTGCTCGATAGCGTTCTGCCACGCCTCGTTGGCGGCCATGACAATGCTCGCGACCTCGTCGGGCGCGGCGCCCATCTCGCCCAGCCAGCGGCGCAGCATCCGGCGCATCGCCGCCAGCGCATCGGGGTCGGGCGTGAGCGTCATCCGCACGTTCTCGCCCAGCGCGGCCTCGGCGCGGACGAACAGCGCAGTGACATCGTCGTCGACGCGCTCGGGGCCCAGGCACGCCTCGATGACGTCGTCGCGGACGGTGTCGATGTCGCCCGGCGCCGACGCGAGCACGCCGAGCAGGCGCGCCATCGCGGCGTCGATGCCCTCGTGGCGGCGCTCGATGAGACCGTCGGTGTAGAGCGCGAGCGTCGCGCCCGGCGGGAAGTCGACGACGATCTCCGGGGGCCGGCAGAGCTCGGCGATGCCGAGCGCCGGGCAAGAGCCCTCCAGCAGGCGCGACGACGAGCCGGGCACCACCAGCGCGGGCGGCGGGTGGCCGGCGTTGACGAGCCGCAGGCGGCCGAGGTCGGGCTCGACGATCGCGTAGATCATCGTCGTCATGTCGTCGGCGCGCAGCGCCTGGTGATACAGGTTCAGTCGCGTGACGACCTCGACGGGGGCGTGGCCCTCAACCGCATACGCGCGCGCCACGCTGCGCAGCTGGCCCATGCGGGCCGCCGCCGCAACCCCGCGCCCGGCCACATCGCCGATGACCAGGCCGAGGCGACCGCCAGGCAGCGCGAAGGCGTCGAACCAGTCGCCGCCCACCGCCGTGCCCTCGCCGCCGGCCGCGAAGTGCGCCGCCAGCGACACGCCGGGAACGTCGGGCAGGCGCCGCGGCAGCAGGTCGCGCTGCAGCGTGGAGGCGATCGTCCGCTCGCGCTCGTAGGCGGCCTCGGCCTCGGCGCGCGCCGCGCGCTCGGCGATCAGGCGCTCGCGCGCGGCCTCGGCGCGGCGGCGCTCGCGCAGGTCGTCGACCTGGATGAGCACCGAGAGGATCTCGCCGTCGCCCTCGCGCACGCCCCACGCGAGGATCGACACCGGGATCGGCTCGTCGGCGGCCAGGCGCAGCTCGGCCGCGGGCGGGACGGTCGCGCCGGCCAGGGCCGCCGTCAGCAGCGCGTCGAGCGCGAGGCGGTCCTCGTCCTCCACCAGCGTGGCGACCGCCACGCCGGCGGCCGCGCGCCCGGCGCTGAGCTGCTGGAGGACCGGGTTGGCGCGCAGCACGCGGCCCTCGGCATCGATCAGCGCCGCGCCGGTGGGCAGCGACCGCCACGCGAGCAGCAGCATCTCGTCCGAGCGCGCGCGGCCGCGGCGCTGGCGTTCGAGATCGCAGAACACGCCGACCTTCGAGCGCAGGATGTTGGGCTCGAAGGGCTTGAGCACGTAGTCGACCGCGCCCGCCTCGTAGCCCTTGGCCACCTGCGCGACGTCGGTGCTGACGGCGGTCAGGAAGATGATCGGTGTGGTGCGGCTGCGCTCGCGCCCGCGGATGAAGCGCGCGGTCTCGAAGCCGTCCATGCCCGGCATCTGGACGTCGAGCAGGACGACCGCGAAGTCCTCCTCGAGCAGCGCCTTGAGCGCCTCCTCGCCGGACCCGGCCGTGCGCAGGCGTGCCTGCAGCGGCTCGAGCACGGCCGACAGCGCGAGGAGGTTCTCCGGGCGGTCGTCGACGAGCAGGACGCTCGGCGTGTCATCTAGGCGTGTAGCCAAACCCTCATGAGCGACAGCAGCTGGTCGACGTCGACCGGCTTGG
>DATBKW010000148.1:0-10682 GCA_036555665.1 Solirubrobacteraceae bacterium
GTCTTGAGGTGACGTTGTGCGTGAAACGGCGGAGTGGCGACGCCGCCAGGCAAGGACGCAGACCCGAAGGAATACCGGAGGTATTTCGAGGGTCGAGGACGCCGCCTGGCGGCGATCGACGCCCGCCGTTTCGCGTCCAACCTTGCCTCAAGGCCCACTAGCGCACCTGCAGCGCGAGCGCGCAGAGCACCGCGAAGACCGCCACGACCGCGACGAAGCGCAGGAGCGCGACGCGGCGCATCCGCGCGCGCTCGCGCCGGCGCTCGCGGATCGTCTCGGCTCCGAGCAGCTCGACGACGGCCGGCTCCGCGAGGCCGAGCCCGCGCTCGCGGCAGAGCGCGACCAGCTCGTCCGGACGGCGAAGATCGATGACCTCGGCGCCGTACATCGCGCTCAGCCGCTCGATCAGGAACGGGTTGCGGCCGGGGAGCCGCACGAACGCGTACGGCCGCGCGCGGGCGGCGCGGAAGCCCTCGTCGTGGACCTCGACGGCGCCGTCGGCTTCGACGATCCCCGGGAGATCGAAGCGGCTGGCCAGCACGCGGCGAGCCGAGGCCCGGTTCGGGTGCCAGGCGTGGATGCCGCAGCGACAGTCCGAGGCCGGCGCGGCGTGGCCCTCGCCGCAGGTCGCCTCCACCCAGGAGCCCGAGGCCCACACCGTGCCGCGCTGCGGCGCGGTGAGCCGCTCGCGGCCGTCCTTGGTCACCACCCGCCAGGTGCGCAGGCCGTAGAGCGGTCCGGGCAGGAGCGGTACCTCGTCCACCGTGGTTGGTGTACCACGCAGGGCCCATGCGCAGACAGAGCGGTTGTAGGATCGGCGCGCAATGACGACCTCGCTGCCGGGAGAGCTTCTCGAGGTCTTCGAGCGCTCGGGGACCGCCGAGTACGTGACGATCGACGGGCACGGCCAGCCCGCGGCCTGGCCGCTGCCGGTCAGCTACCACGCGGCCGAAGGCTGCCTCGACGTGGTGTGCGAGTCCGGGCAGTCCGCCGACTCGGGCGCCAACCCGCACGTCGCGGTGCTGTTCTGCGAGCCCGCCGGCCTCCAGACCCCGCCGATGGTGCTCGTCCAGGGCACCGCGCTCGTCGACGCGGACACCATCCACGTGCGGCCCGAGCGCATCTACGTCTGGCCCAACGCGGACCTCGAGGCCGAGCCGGCGCTCTACGACGCCCACGTCGACGAGGTGCGCTCCGCGCACAACGAGGAGCCCGAGGTCGGCCACGCGGCGCCCGAGGGCGGCGAGGTCGCCTGGGACCAGCGGCTCGACGAGCTCGGTGACGGCGTCCTGGCCTTCGTCGGCCCCGACGGCTTCCCCTTCGCGGTCCGCGTCCCGATCCAGACGGATGCCGGCGCGGGCACCATCCACATCGACGCCGATCCCGTCGGCGCGCCGATCGAGCCCGGCCTGGCCTGCCTGTGCGCGCACGACGGCCGGCTGCAGGCGCTCGGCGACCTCGACGAGGAGCACGGGCGCTGGGTGCTGCGCCCGCACCGGGTCGCCGGCGGCGCCCGGGCCGGCTGATGGCGGGGCTCACCGTCGCGGTCACGGGCCCGACGGGAGAGATCGGACGGGCGTTCATCCGCTCGCTGGAGCGCTCGCGCGAGGTCGGGCGCATCGTCGGCATGGCGCGCCGGCCGTTCGATCCGGCGGCCCACGGCTGGAAGCGCGCCGAGTACCGCCGCGGCGACGTGCTCGACCGGGCGTCGGTCGAGGACCTCGTCGCGGGCGCCGACGTCGTCGTGCACCTCGCGTTCGTCGTGCTCAAGGCCAGCGACGAGACGCGCCACGTCAACGTCGAGGGCTCGCGCAACGTCTTCGAGGCGACGGTGGCCGCCGGCGTGCCGCGGCTCGTGTACTCGAGCTCGGTCGCCGCCTACGGTTTCCCCGAGGACCTCGACGGCCTGCTGACCGAGGACATGCCCGCGCTCGGCCACGCCCGCCACCCCTACTCGGCCCACAAGGCCGAGGTCGAGGCCGTCCTCGCCGATGCGCTCGCCGGCGGCGAGACCGAGGCCTGGGTGTTCCGGCCGTGCATCGTGGCCGGGCCCGACGCCCCCGCGCTCATCGAGCAGGCGCGCTGGCCGGACCGCCTCCCCGCTCCGCTGTCGACGCTCGCCGGCGCGGTCGGCGTGCTCCCGGACCCGGGCGTGACCTTCCAGCTCGTGCATCACGACGACGTCGCCACCGCGCTGCGCGCCGGCGTGCTGGGCCGCGGCGACCCGGGCGCCTACAACCTCGCGGCCAAGGGCGAGATCACGATGGGCGACCTGGCCTCGGCGCTCGGCCTGCGCACCGTGCCGATGCCCAAGCTCGCCCTCGAGGCGACGGCCGAGCTCGTCTCCCGGCTGCCGTTCCTTCCGGAGGAGGCGTCGTGGGTGGAGGCCCTGCGCCGCCCCGTGCTCATGGACGTCAGCAAGGCTCGGCGGCTTCTGCGCTGGCGCCCGCGCTACGACGCCCGCGAGACGCTCGAGCTGACCGTCAGCGGGCGATCTCGGTGACGGGCACGCCGAAGCGGCGCTGCGCCTCGCCGAGCACGTCGTCCTCGCGATAGCGGGCGCCCTCGTCCTCGCGCGCGAAGATGAGCACGCGGTCAGCCGGATAGGTCGCCAGCGCGTCCTGCAGCGCCATCAGCGGCTCACTGTCGCCGGTCGTCGCCCGCGCCTGCACGCCGCGCTCGCGCAGCGCGCCGGCCGTCTGCTCGGCGGTCGACTGAGCGTCGGCGATCGCCTCGTCGGCGTCCGAGACCCAGAAGGCGACGGGCGATTCGTTGACCGCGGGCGACACGACGAGCACCTCGGCGCCCTCGAGGTCGTCCTCGGGCAGCGCCTTGCGCACGTCGTCGGGGGAGACGGGATCGGTGGCGAGGACGAGCAGCTTCACGCGTTCGGGGCTACCCCGCGCACGCGGCGCCCGAAACCGATGCCCTACTTGGCCAGGTCCTCGCGCCCGGCCTGCTGCAGCTGGGATTCGTAGCGCGTGCGGACCGGCGGGACGAGCGGCACGAGCTTGAGGATCTTCGCCACCGGCCCGCGGGCGCTGATCTGGCCGCGCGCCAGCGCGGTCGTGACGTTGACCTTGCCCAGCCAGAAGCGGTGCGCGGTATCGGCGTCCATGGCCAGCACGACCTCGGGCTGCAGCTCGGTCACGCCGAAGTCCACGCGTGGCTCGTCCTCCTCGAGCACCCGCAGCGTCAGCTGCGAGTCGGGGCGCCGCATCCGGTACTGCACCACGGTGTCCGTGCTGCGCAGCCGGGGCCCCAGCTCGTCGTCGGCGACGATGTCCTCGAAGAGCTTGCCGAGGTTGGAGTAGACCTCCTCGGCGTCCTTGAAGTAGGGCATCGCCGGGCAGCTTAGTAGGAGTAGCCTGGGCCCATGGACGACTCGCGCGTGACGAATCACATCGAGCAGCTCGTCGCCGAGGAGCATCGGCTGCTCGAGGCGCACTCGGAGGGCGACGGCCTCGGCCCCGAGGAGCACGCGCGCCTGGAGCGCGTCCGGGTCGAGCTCGACAAGTACTGGGACCTGCTGCGTCAGCGCCGCGCCCGCGAGCGGGCCGGCCTCGATCCCGACGACGCGTCGCTGCGCGACGAGGGCACGGTCGAGGGCTACCTGCAGTAGCGCCATCGCGGCGCACTGGCGCGTCGCAGATAGGCCCGAACGGCACCTCCGGCCGGTGCTAGGTTCCGCGCATGGCCACTGCCACGCAGACTTTCAAGAACTTCATCGACGGCGAATGGGTCGACGCCGCCGACGGGCGCACCGACGCCGTCATCAACCCGTCCACGGGCGAGGAGATCGCCCAGGCGCCGAGCTCCACCACCGAGGACGTCGACCGCGCGGTCAAGGCCGCGCGCGCCGCGTTCGAGGGCGGATGGGGCACGACGACCCCCGCCGAACGCTCGCTGGCGCTGCTGCACCTCGCCGATGCGGTCGAGGAGCACGCCGACGAGATCGCCGAGCTCGAGTCGGCCAACGCCGGCAAGCCGCTGCAGACGTTCAAGGACGACGAAGTGCCGGCGATGGTCGACAACCTGCGCTTCTTCGCCGGCGCCGCGCGCTGCATGGAGGGCAAGGCGGCCGGCGAGTACCTCGAGGGCTACACCTCGATCATCCGCCGCGAGCCGGTGGGCGTCGTCGGCCAGATCGCGCCGTGGAACTACCCGATCATGATGGCGGTCTGGAAGATCGGGCCGGCGCTGGCGACCGGCAACACGATCGTCCTCAAGCCGGCGCCCACCACGCCGCTGAGCACGCTGAAGCTCGCCGAGCTGGCGGGCGAGTTCCTGCCCAAGGGCGTGCTCAACGTCATCGCCGGCGGCAACGACCCCGGCGCAGCGCTCGTCGAGCACGACGACGTCGACATGGTCTCGCTGACCGGGTCGGTTGAGACCGGCAAGTGGATCGCCGAGCACGCCGCCAAGACGCTCAAGCGCGTGCACCTCGAGCTGGGTGGCAAGGCGCCCGTCGTGGTCTTCGACGACGTCGACCTCGACTCGGTGCTCGAGACGATCGCCGGCACCGGCTACTACAACGCCGGCCAGGACTGCACGGCGGCGACGCGGGTCCTCGCCTCCAGCAAGGTCCTCGACGACGTCGTCAGCGGCCTGGCCGGCCAGGCCGAGGGCTACGTGATGGGCGACATGCGCTCGGCCGACACCACGCTGGGGCCGCTGAACTCCGCCCGCCAGCGCGAGCGCGTCGAGGGCTTCCTCGAGCGCAAGCCCGGGCACGCCGAGATCGTCACGGGCGGCAAGGAGCCCGACCTGCCCGGATTCTTCCTGCAGCCGACGGTCATCAGCGGCCTCAAGCAGGACGACGAGATGATCCAGCGCGAGATCTTCGGCCCGGTCATCACCGTCCAGCCCTTCTCCGACGAGGACGAGGCCATCGCCTGGGCCAACGGCACGCCCTACGGCCTGGCCGCCTCGGTGTGGACGCGCGACGTCGGCCGCGCCCTGCGCGTCTCCAACGCGCTGCGCTTCGGCTGCGTCTGGATCAACGACCACATCCCGCTGGCCAGCGAGATGCCGCACGGCGGGTACGGGCAGTCCGGCTACGGCAAGGACCTGTCGATGTACGCGCTGGAGGACTACACGCAGGTCAAGCACGTGATGGCGTCGCTCAGCTGAGCGACGCCGCGTGCGACACCACCCGGCCTCCGGCCGGGGGAACCCGCCTACGGCGGCCATGTGGCCGCCTCCGGCACCCCTTATCCGCCCGGAAGCTCGACGACCACGCGGCAGCCGCGCGGGCGCGCCCGCTCGGCGCGCAGCGCGCCGCCGTGGCGGTCGACGATTCGGCGCACGTTGGTAAGGCCCATCTGACAGTCGCCGCCGCCCTCGTCGACGACCTCGAGGCGCACGCCCGAGCGCGCCGAGCGCGCGGCGAGCGTCACCACGCCGCCGGGCGGCGAGCGGCGCGCGGCTTGGGCGATCAGATCGGTGACGGCGCGGTGCAGGCATTCGGGGTCGCCGACCGTGCGCAGCCGCGCCGGCGCGACGTCGACGCGGACCGCGACCTCGTCGAGGCCCGGCCGCACCTCGTGCACCGCGCGCGACAGCAGCGCGCGCACGCCGAAGGTGTGCGGCCGGTGCGCGTCTTCGCGCTCGCCGACCGCCGGCATGGCGCTGGCCAAGATGGCGCCGAGCACGCCCCCGGCCGCGAGCGCGACCAAGCCGCAGACCAGGACCGGAGCGCCGGCCCCCGCCCCGGTGGCCAGGCCGAGCGCGGTCACCGGCCCCGCGGTGAGCAGCAGCGTTCCGAGCCTGGTCTTGGTGTTGGGGCGAAGGGTCATGCGCTGAAAGTCGTGTGCCGGCCACGGCTCCGGCCCTCGGGAGGGATGCGAATGAGGGCCGGAGCTACGTGGCTGGCTGGTGGCGTGGGGCCGGGCCGTCCCCCCGGAGAGCCCGACCCTCGTCCGCCGTTTGTGCCCCCCGGCACGTCCTACGGCGCGCGGTGCGCGACCCCAAGCGTCGGCGGAGTGGCCCACATCCTCCACTCCTCCACCCCGCGCTCGCGCGCCTCCCCTGAGAGCTCTGTGTTTTCGCTTCCCTGGAGTGCGATGGTCGTCCGACCGCCGCCGGCCCGATCGCGCCGCGGCTGTGCGCGGTCGTCGGCGGCCTTGCGCAGCGCCGTCCCCTCGCTGGCGAGGAGGATCAACATCAGGCGGCGGGCGTGTTCGCGACTCGTCATCAGCAGCTCCAAGGTGGGGTCTGACCGAGTGGCGTTACTTGGCGTTGAACGGTGTTCCACCGCGTCAGAGGCCCGGCAGCGCGCGCAATGCCGCGATGCTCGGGACAAAGAAGTACTCGCCGCCGCGGCACTCGACGCAGCTGCGCAGCGGCGACACCACCTGCGGCGGCGCGCCCTCGATCATGTGCGCGGCGATGCCGCCCGCCGGGCCGGTGATCGGATCGGGCTGGGCGCCGAGGCCGAACGCGTTGCCGTCGTTGCACCACTGCGACTGCACGATCTCGAACTGGCGCGCGATCGAGGCCTGCATGCAGACGAACAGCAGGCCACGGTCGACGCCGTCGTCCTCGGCGCCGGGCGGCAGCTCCGGGCCGTAGGGCATGCCGCGGCGCAGGATCCGGTGGCGCGCGGTCAGCCGCCCCTCCCAGCCCAGCGCGTCGCGTGGGTTGGTGCGGCGCACATGCGCGCCGCGCGGGCAGCGCAGCCCGAGCGGGTCGTTGCCGTAGCGGAAGTCGTTGGCGCGCTCCTTGTCGTAGCCGAGCTCGCGATCGGGCGCGTCCGGACGCAGCACCAGCGGGCTGCCGTCGCGCCAGCGGCCGACGAGCTTGGCGGCGACCAGCTCCTCGCCGAGCCCGAGGCGGCGCGCCTGCTCGGCGATCTGCGCGCGAAAGCCCGCCACGTCCTGGCGCAGCTTGCGCCAGACCATGAACGTCGCGTTGCGGTGAAACGGCGCGGGTGGTGCGGGCGCCAGGCCGCGGTCCTCGTCGACGTAGCCGAGGACGAACTCGCCGGGCTTGACCGCCCGCCAGCGGACGGGGGCCAGCGGCCGGCGCCGGTAGGGGATCCCCTGCCCGCGGATCTCCTCGCGCGCGACGCCTTCGATGGCCGGCTGCGAGAAACCGTCGGTGAAGCCGAAGTGCTCGCGCTGCTCGCCGAGCAGCCCGGCCTCCTGCACGTGGGCGAGCTGCAGGCCATGATCACCGCGATCCAGCGCGCGTTCCCAGCCCGCGCACTCCTCGGCGAGCGCCTGCGCGCTCTGCGCGTGGACGACGAGCAGGACCTCGAGGTCGCGCAGGTCGTCGTCCCACGTGCGCGGGTCGTCGCCGAGGCGCTCGGCGCGATGGGCCATGCCGCAGCGAAACTCGGGCGGGAAGCGGTCCAGCAGCGCCGCCGGCAGGCCCAGCGCCTCGAGCGCGCGAAACGAGAGCGCGACGTTGAGCGTCGTCGGCGGGTGCCCCGCCCACTCCTCCTCGGTGGTCACCGGGCCGGCCATCGCCGACAGGAACATGCGCGCCGACGCGGGCTCGCGGATCCGCGTGAACAGGTGGCGGGCGAAGCCGAAGCGTCGCCCGTAGCCGCGCACGATCCCGCCCTGCAGGTCGGCGACGTCGATCATCGCGCCCGCCAGGCCGCGTGCAGGGCCGCGTCGTCGAGGCCCGCCGTCTCGGCGGCGAAACGCGCCAGCCGCGCGCGCAGCGCCAGCGCGTCGCCGACCTCCTTCACCGTCGCGCCCGGAGAGCCGATCACCGAGAAGCCGACGCGTACCTCGCGCGCCCGGGCCCAGCGCGCGACCTCGGCGGCGTCGGCCGCGCCCGGGAAGAACGCGCAGTGCGCGAGCACCGGCTCGAGCTCGCGCGCGGCGGCGGCAAGCCAAGGCTCGGCCGGGCCGTCGTGGTCGGCGGCGAGCAGCAGGTAGTGGCCCGTGCGCCCGCGAAAGCGCCGCGGCGGCGGCCGCAGGACCTGCAGGCGGGCCAGATGGGTGCCCGGCACCCGCGCGAACGGCTCGTCGAGAGCGGCGATGGCGGCGCGCGCGGCGGCCGCCTCGCCCGCGCGCAGCGGGGCCAGCACCACGAACGGCGTTAGGCCCACGGGGTCTCCCCTCCCGGCGGCTGCGCGCCCGAGGCAGGTGCGGACGGGGACAGCCACTCCTGCACCTCGGTCAGGAAGGCCCGCCACTGCGCGGCGAAGCGCGCGGGATCGTCGTCGTCGAACCGCGCCGCGGCATATGCGTCGCGCAGCTCGAGCGCCTGGGCGACCATCGTGGTCGACGCCTCCGGATAGGCCATCCAGAAGTGGTCGACCGGATGGCTCTGCCCGTCGATGAACCGCGCCACCGGGCCGAAGCGCCGCGGCCCCGGGAAGCCCTTCGCCCCGAAGTAGAGCCCGTTGATGCGCCACGGCACGACGCGCACGAACGCCTCGATGTACTGGATGTCCGAGCCGTCGAAGCTCGTCAGGAACAGCAGCGACCGCGGCGCCGCGCGGTCGCGGCGCGTCTGGCGATCGGTCGGCCAGCGCGAGATCACCGCCCAGCGCGCGAAATGGATGAACGACAGGCGGCGCAGCGGCCCGACCACGACGTTGCCGATCCGCGCCACCGGCCACGTCAGCCGGATCCACAGCGCCCACCACCACGGGATCGGGCTGAGCACGGTCAGCGGCGTTGCACGCATGGCTCTCGAACGTACCGGACCATGCCTAGGCGGCGTAGAGTGCCCGAAACGTGAGGGATGCGACCACCCACAGCGCGTCGGAGGCCGGCGCGACGGGCGAGCTTCCCCTGCTCGGACGCGCACGCGAGCTTGCCGACCTCCGCACCGCCCTGAAGGAGTCCAGCGCCGGCCACGGCGAGCTCGTGCTGCTGACCGGCGAGCCGGGGATCGGCAAGACGCGCCTGGCGACGGCGCTCGGCGAGCTCGCCCAGGCCGAGGGCCATCGCGTCGCCTGGGCGCGCGGCTGGGACGGCGGCGGCGCGCCGGCGTTCTGGCCGTGGGTGCAGGTCGTCCGCGCCGTGGCCGCCGATCGCGACGACGAGCAACTGCGCGGGGACCTGGGCGCCGGTGCGCGCTGGGTGGCCCAGCTCGCCCCCGAGCTGCGCGAGCGCCTCGACCTCCCGGAGGCCGGCGACCTCGAGTCAGAACAGGCGCGCTTCGCGCTGTTCGACGCAGTCACCGTCTTCCTGCGCAACGCCGCCGAGCGCGAGCCGCTCGTGATTCTGCTCGACGATGTCCACACGGCCGACCTGCCGTCGCTGCTGATGCTCACCTTCCTGGCCCGGATGCTCGGCGAGGCACGGGTGCTGACCGTCACCACCCATCACGAGGCCGGCCCCCGGCGGCCGGAGGTCGACGGGATCTTCGGCGAGCTGACGCGCTTCGGCCGGCGCCTGGATCTCACCGGCCTGGAGGACGACGACCTGCGCGCGCTGGTCGTGCATCGCAGCGGCGCCGACCCGTCCGAGGAGCTCGTGCACTCGCTGCGCACGCTGACCGAGGGCAACCCGTTCTACTCCGACGAGGTCGTGCGCCTGCTCGTGGCCCAGGGGCGGATCGACCGTCCTCCCGGCGACCGCGCACGCGTGCTGCCCGACTCGGTGCGCGACGCGATCCGCCGGCGCCTGCTGCCGCTGCGCGCCGACGTGCGCGAGACGCTCGAGATCGCGGCGGTCCAGGGCCGCGACTTCGACCTCACGACGCTCGAGCGCGTGGCCGGCGCCGGGCGGCCCGAGCTGCTTGAGCGCCTCGACGACGCGCTCGCGGTGCAGCTCATCGAGGAGGCGCCCGCGCCCGCCGGCTCGTTCCGCTTCGCCCACGGGCTCATCCGCGAGACGCTCTACGGCGATCTGACCGCGACGCGCCGCGCACGCCTGCACGCGGCGGTGGGCGATGCGCTGGAGCGCGCGGGCGCCAGCGAGACCGAGCTGGCCCACCACTTCGTCGAGGCAGCTTCGGTCGGCGATCCCGGCAAGGCGCTCGAGCACGCCGAGCGCGCGGGCCACGAGGCGCTCGCCGCGCTGGCCTACGAGCGCGCGGCAGACCTGTTCGACGCCGCTCTGGCCGCGCTGGACATGCTCGACGCGCCCGACGACCGCCGTCGCGGCGAACTGCTGCTGCTGCGCGGCCACGCCCAGATGCAGGCGGGCGGCGACACGGCGCGCGCGACGCTGATGTCCGCGATCGACCTGGCACGGCGCGTCGGCGACAGCGACCTCCTCGCCCGCGCGGCCCTGAGCCTCGGCGGCTTCGGACTCTCGCCGGGGATGGTCGACGACGTCCTCGTGGCCGTGCTCGAGGAGGCGCTCGAGGGCATCGGTCCCGACGGCGGCGCGCTGCGCGCGCGGCTGCTCGTGCGCCTGGCCGTCGCGCTCTACTACTCCGACACGATCCCCCGCCGGGAGGAGCTCGTGCAGGAGGCGCTGACCATCGCGCGCGAGCTCGACGACCCCCCGACGCTCGCGTACGTGCTCGACCAGGGCCACATCGCCACCAGCGGCCCGTACACGACCGAGCGCAGCCTGGCCTGGGCCCACGAGCTCTTCGCCCTGGCCGACGACGTCGGCGACCCCGAGCTGGCCGTTCGGGCGCACTCGTGGCAGATCGACCTGCTGCTCGAGCTCGACGACCTGCCGGGCGCCGACATGGCCATCGAGGCGCTGGATCGGATCGCCACCGACTCGCGCGACCCGCGCGCCCGCGCCTACATCCCG
>DATBKW010000149.1:0-14974 GCA_036555665.1 Solirubrobacteraceae bacterium
CGGCCTGGAGGACTTCATGGGTGCCGTCAAGGGCGAGGTGTGGCTCACCGAGACGGGCGGGATCGTCGGGCTGCGCACGCGCGACGGCCAAGTCTCACTGCCCCGAGACGAGCTGCGCGCTCGCGCATCAGTGGCCTACGCCTTCGAGCTCGCGCGCGCGTTCTCAAACCGCGTCGAGCGCATGTACCTCTACCAGTGGCAGACCGACCCGGACGGCCGCTTCGACGCCGGCCTCGTGCGCGCCGACGGGAGCGCACGGCCGGCGCTCGCCGTCATCCGCGCGCAGCTTGCCGCGCTCGGCGGCGCGTCGGCCCCGGTCGTCGCCGCAGCGCAGACGGCGGTGCCCGGACGCGTCACCATCACCGCCTCTCGCGCCGGCGCGACGCGCGTGCGCTGCACGACGGGGAAGCGCTGTGTCGGGCGGCTCTGGATCGAGGACGCTCGGCTTGACACGGTGACGCTCGTCAACGGCCGAGTGCCTGGCGACGTGCTGCGGCCGATGTGGCGCTCGTTCGCGCTGGCGCACGGCAAGGCCGCGCGACTGCGGTTCACGGTGCCCCGGTCGGTCCTCGTCCGCGCATGGGCGCGGCGGCAGCTCGGCCTGCGCCTGATGCTCGCGTCGCCCGGCGATCCCCTCGCCGCGGGCGCACGCTACCGGGCGGACGCCTGGCGGCCGAAGGCGCTCAGCCGTCGTCCTCGCAGGGCACGTTGACGTAACCCGAGCGAAACGGCGTGCGCTCGCCGGAGTGCGCGTCGTAGGCGTGGCGCCACACGCAACCGGTGTCGTTGGTCAGCAGGTGGATCGACACCGAGGTCTGGGCCGACGTCGTGCGCACGCGGTGGATGTCGTCGGTCGGCGGGATCAGCGCGTAGAAGTCGCCCGGGTTCAGCGCCCGGCTCTCGATGAGGCCCAGGCGGCCGTCGCGCTCGGCGAAGATCTCCTCGTCCTGCGTGCCGCGGTAGAGGCCGACGAGACCCCACGCGAGGTGGTCGTGCACCGGCGTCTGCGCGCCGGACGGGACCACCAGCGAGAAGAGCGACAGCGAGCGGTCCTCGGCGCGGAAGAGCAGCCATTGGCCGATGCCGCCGCCCATGCCGCTGTCCGGGTCGCCCTCCTGATAGCGCTCCGGCAGCCACGCCGGATCGGTGAGCAGCGTGGCGAACGCCGGCCGGATCGCGTCGCACGCCTCGTGCGGCGATCCGGCCTCGGCGATCACGGCCCGCACGCCGGCGACGAAGTCCCGCACGACGGGTGTGTCGAGCAGGTACTCGTCGCCGGCCATGCGGTGACTCTACGGCAGGAAGTAGAACGGGTTGGGGAGCTTGAACCCGATGTCCTCGTGGCCTCCCGCGAGGTCGGAGTACTGGTCGCCGACGTTGGCGATGATGTGGTAGCCCTGCTGCTCGATGGCCGCGCGGGCGCCGCTCTTGTACTGCACCGTCGTCGCGGTCGAGTCCTGCGGCTTGAGGATCAGCTGAGCGTCCGTGAAGCCGGTGTAGCCCTCGCGATTGAGGTTGTGCGTCGTGTGCTCGCGCGTGTTCTCGCGCCGGCCGGTGATGAAGAACACCTTGATGCGCTTGGCCTTGGCGAGGTTGTAGAGGTCGAGGGTCGGCTGGATGGCCACGCCGATCTCGTTGGTCGCCTCGGCCTGCGATTGCGGGCCGAAGGTGAAGTTGTCGGCGTTGATCGCCGTGTAGTTCGACAGCGAGGTCTCGTCGATGTCGAGCACGAGCGCGAGCCTGCGGCCGAAGCGGTGTGCGACGTAGGTATCGGCGAGGTCGTCGATCTGGGCGAGCTCGGTGTCGTAGACCCCGGAGTCGTGGAACTGCCGCAGCGCCGGCTCCCAGTCGCCGGCGTTGTACGAAGTCGCCGAGCCGAGATAGGGCAGGCCGCCGCCGCCGTCGTAGAGCTCGACGACGGGCGTGTGGCCGAGCTTGATGACGATCGGCGACGGGGCCGGGATCGTCGTGTCGGGCGGCGGCGGCTGCGCCGCGGCCAGGCTCGGGACGGCGACCGCGAGCGCAGCCGCGACGATGAGAGACAGCGAGAATCTGTGCATGGGCGCCTCTCTACCGGTCCTACGACCTGTCGGGCGTGGATCGGAGGCCAAGCTGGTCCGCGCGCAGTCAGCGCTGGCCGCCGCGCGGCCGCCGGCGTGGGAGGGCGAGGCCCGCGCAACGGCCATCGGTGCGGTCGCCGTCTGCTTCCCGAGGGGGGCCACAGGGCCCGGCGCGGCGGGCGACCCCGCGTGGGCCGCGGCGGTCGTCATGCGCAAGCGCCGGACGCTCGCGGAGGCCGTGGTGACCGGCACCGCCGGCGCGCCGTACCGGCCCGGCCTCCTGGCCCTGCGCGAGGGCGCGGTGCTGGAGGCGGCGGTCCGCGCGCTGGCCGTTGCGCCCGACATCCTGCTCGTCGACGCCACCGGGCGCGACCATCCACGGCGCGCCGGGCTGGCGCTGACGCTCGGTGCCGCGCTCGACCTGCCGACCGTCGGCGTGACGCACCGGCCGCTGCTCGCCGACGGCGACTGGCCGGGGCCGGAGAAGGGGGAGACCGCCCCGCTGCTCCTCGACGGCGAAGAGGTCGGGGCGTGGCTGCGCCGCCGCGCCGGCGCCCGCCCGCTCGCCGTCCATCCCGCCTGGCGCACGTCGACGGCCGTCGCCGTCGCGATCGTTCGCGATGCCGCGGGCACGCACCGCACGCCCGAGCCGCTGCGCCGCGCGCGCCGGCTCGCGCGCCTCGCGCGCGCGGGAACAAGCGTCAGTTGACGGCCGCGACGAGGCGGTCGACTCAGCTGACGGCCTCGACGAGGCGCTCGACCAGCTCCACCTGCGCGGGCACGAGTTTCTCGCGCGCCTCGGCGACCGTGAACCACTCGGCGCGATCGACCTCGGGGAACTCGCGCTGCACCCCAGAGCGCGGCGGCCACTCCATGACGAAGGTGTTGCTGTGCGTGGCCGTCGCATCGATATCGCCCTCGATGGCCCAGGCGGTCACACGCTTCCCGCCCCGCTGAACGATCGTCCCCAGCTCGACGGCCGCATCGCCCTCCAGGCACGTGCCGGTCTCCTCCTCGAACTCGCGCAGCGCGCAGGCCAGCGGGTCGTCGCCGTCGTCGTACTCGCCCTTGGGAATCGACCACACGCCCGCGTCCTTGCGCGCGAAGAACGGCCCGCCCGGGTGCACGAGGAGGACCTCGGGCCCGTCGCGGTAGAGAACGATGCCCGCGCTGCGCCGCGCCACTACCGAGCGACAGGCTGGGGGACGGCGGCGCCGAGGTCGGTCGCGACGAGGTCGTCGACGAGCTCTCGCCGGCTGCCCAGGCGCCAGTGGCCCTCGTCGCGCACGACGACCGCGGGGCGCAGGTCGCCGAACTGCGTGGACTGCGACTGCTGATAGGCGCCGACGCCGCGCACGACCATCGCATCGCCCTCCGACACCGCCGGCAGGTCGGCCGCCGGGTGCAACACGTCCACGTTGGTGCACAGCGGCCCGGTGACGACCGCGGGCTCGGCCGGCGGTGCGTCGGATCCGGCGGCCTCGATCGCGTGCCACGCGAACAGCGTGCCCGGCAGCAGGTTGGTCCCCGCGTCGAGGATCAGGCAGCGGCGGCGATCGGGCAGGCGCTTGACCGCGATGACCGTGCAGGCGAGATCGACGGCCTCGGCCACCAGCGCACGCCCAGGCTCGACGAGCACGCGCCCCTCGAAGCCGGCGCCACCGATCGCACCCGCCACCGCGCGTGCGTACAGGGCCTCCTGCGGCGCGGGCGGGAAGCCGCCGCCGACGTCGATGACCGGGACGTTCAGGCGATTGGCCAGCCCGGCGAGCATCCGCGCGGCGGTGGCGAAGCGATCGGGCGGCAGCGGCCACTTGACGACGAGCGCGCCCGCGAGCCGGTCGATCTCGGCCAGCGGCCGGTCGAAGCCCGCGGAGACGAGGTGCACCGCGAGCGCCTCGATGCGCAGGCCCAGGCCGGCGGCGTGGCGCGGGGCGAGCTGGACGTCGGACATCGGCACGCCGAAGTGGCTCGTACCGTGGCCGACGCCGGGCAGGCACACGCGGATGCCCACGCGCTTGACACCCGCGGACGCCACGCGGCGCAGCTCGGCCAGGCTGTCGACGATGACCAGGGCGCCGTCGGCGGCCGCGCGCTCGAGCAGCGCCGGCGGCTTGGCCGGCCCCTGCACGATGATCGAGCGCCCGTCGGCCTGGGCCACCGAGCGCGCCATGCGGTACTCGGCCTCGCAGGCCACCTGATGCCCGGTCCCCTTCTCGGCCAGGGCGCGCAGGATCGCCGGCGTGCGGTTGGCCTTGTGCGAGTAGGCGATCTCCACGTCGGGCCATTCGGCGCGCCACGCTGCGGCAAAGGCCCGGCAGCGATCGCGCACGACATCGAGGTTCGCCAGCCACAGTGGCGATCCGTGCTCGGCGAGCAAGTCAGCGACGCTCATGGACCCTCATGCCGACTCTACCCGGGCAGGGCAAGTCGGGACCACCGGCGTGCAACGGTGTGGCCGCCCGCACCGTTGTTATGGAGGCCAGCCCCGTTATGTGAGCCCAGAGGCTCAAGCACACTCCCCCAAACGCCGACTACTTCGCACGAGACGTCAGCCACCAGGAGCACAGCGATGACCGCGACGACCACACTGATGCGTGAGCTCGACCACCGCAACAGCGACGGGATCGACGTCCGTCTGCTCTGGTGCGAGCGCGACGGCCGCGTGCTCGTCGCCGTCAGCGACGCGAAGACCGGCGAGGCGTTCACCGTCGAGGTGCGCGAGGGCGAGAACGCGATGAACGTGTTCAACCACCCCTTCGCCTACTCCGACCGCAGCACCCCGGCGGACGAGCTGCCCGCCGCCGCGTAGCGCCGCACGGCCGCGGGGTAGGCCTGACCCCGTGGATCTGGCCGACACGTTCAACCGGGTCGTCGGCGGCCTGGAGTATTCGATGTTCATCGTCACGGCGCGAGCCGGCGAGGAGCCGCTGGGCTGCCTCGTGGGCTTCGCCACGCAGGCGAGCATCGACCCGCAGCGCTTCCTCGTGTGCCTGTCGCACACCAACCGCACCTACCGGCGCGCTCACGACACCGAGCTGCTCGGCGTGCACTGTGTCCCCGCCGACGAAGCCGAGCTGGCCGAGCTCTTCGGCGGCGAGACCGCCGACGACGTCGACAAGTTCGCCCGCTGCGCCTGGCACGACGGGCCCGGCCAGATCCCCATCCTCGACGCCTGCGAGAACTGGTTCGTCGGCCGCGTCCTGCGGCGCGTCGACGTCGGCGACCACGATGCCTACCTGCTCGAACCGGTGGCCGCGCACTCCGGCGCGCACGGCGAATTCACCTTCCACCGCGCCAAGAGCATCACGCCCGGCCACGCGCCCTAGCGGCCACCACCCGCGCGAAGCCGCCGAACAGCGCCTCCGACAGCGCGCGCTGACCGGGCAGATGCTGCGCGTCGGCGGCGCGAGCGGCGGCGGCGTCGACGCCCGCCTCGTCGAGCGCGTACGGCCAGTCGCGATACCAGCCCTCGAGCGCGGCCTCGTCGACCTCGGGGTGGAACTGCACGCCCCACGCGCAGTCGCCGATCCGAAAGGCCGCGCCGGGCGACCGCAGCAGCTCGACCGCGCCCGGCGGCGGCGAGAGGCCGTCCTCGTTCCAGTGCAGGCCGGCTGCGCCGTCGGGGAGCGCGCCGAACAGCGGATCCTCGCGCGCGGCGTCGAGCGCCTCGAGCGCGGGCCACGCGACGAGCCTCCGCGGCCGCCGGCGCACCCGCCCGCCCAGCGCGAACGCGCAGCTGTGCCCCGTGGCAGACCCCGAGCACGGGGACCGAACGCGCGACGGCGTCGCGCAGCAGGGCCGCCTCCAAAACGCAGGCCGCGTCGTCCTCGATGCCCAGCACCGACTGCTCACCACCGAGCGACACGATCCCGTCGACCGCGTCGAGGTCGGGGAGCGCGTCGCCGCGGCGCACGTCGCGCTCGTCGACCAAGAGGCCGGCCTCGCGCAGCACCGCGACGGCGTGGCCGCCGAATGGGCGCTCGAGGTGGTGCAGGACCGCGACAACCGGCACTACGCGCTGCTCGACCGCTCCCAGATGTTGATGCCGGACTCCACCGCGTAACGGTCGATCTCGGCCAGCTCGTCGTCCTCGAAGTCCAGCCGCGCGAGCGCGCCGACGTTGTCCTCGAGCTGCGCGACGCTGCTGGCGCCGATCAGCGTCGAGGTCACCCGCGGATCGCGCAGCGTCCACGCCAGCGCGAGCTGGGCCAGCGACTGGCCGCGACGCGCGGCGATCTCGTTCAGAGCGCGGATGCGCTCGAGGTTCTCCTCGCTGAGCATCGACCGCGACAGCGACTCGCCGCGGGCCGCCCGCGAGTCCTCCGGGATGCCGCCCAGATATCGGCCGGTGAGCATCCCCTGCGCGAGCGGCGAGAAGACGATGCAGCCCACGCCCTCGTTGCCCAGGACGTCGAGCAGGTCGGGCTCGATCCAGCGGTTCAGCAGCGAGTAGGAGGGCTGGTGGATGAGCAGCGGCGTGCCGAGGTCGCGCAGGATCGCCACCGTCTCCTCGGTGCGCTGCGCCGAGTAGGACGAGATCCCCGCGTACAGCGCCTTGCCCTGGCGCACGGCGGTGTCGAGCGCGCCGAGCGTCTCCTCGAGCGGCGTGTCGGGGTCGAGGCGGTGCGAGTAGAAGATGTCGACGTACTCCAGGCCCATGCGCTTCAGGCTCTGGTCGAGGCTCGCGAGCAGGTACTTGCGCGAGCCCCAGTCGCCGTACGGTCCGGGCCACATGTCGTAGCCGGCCTTGGTCGAGACGACCAGCTCGTCGCGCCACGGCCGCAAGTCCTGGGCCATGAGCGCCCCGAAGCTCTCCTCGGCCGAGCCGTAGGGCGGGCCGTAGTTGTTGGCCAGGTCGAAGTGGGTGATGCCGAGGTCGAAGGCCCGGCGAAGGATCGCGCGGCTGCTCTCGAGCGGGTGGTCGGCGCCGAAGTTCTGCCAGAGGCCGAGGGAGATGGCGGGAAGCTTCAGGCCGCTGCGGCCGCAGCGGCGGTAGGGCATGCGGCCGTCGTAGCGTTCGCCGTCGGGGACGTAGGTCATGCCCGCGATTCTCGCGCACGCACCTCGAAGGACGGTGTGCGCCGCCGCGCGAGCACGAGCAGACACACCACCGACGACACCGACAGCGTCGCCGACACGATCGCCAGGGGCAGCGCGGTGTGCGAGCCGCCGACGCCCGCCAGCGGCGCGGCGATCGCCCCGATGGCGAACTGGGTCAGGCCGAGCAGCGCCGACGCGCTCCCCGCCGTCCGCGGGTGGTCGGCCATGGCCAGCGCCGTCGAGTTGGGCAGCACGAGGCCGATGGCCGCCACCAGCACGAAGAAGCTGGGCAGCAGCCCGCCGAGGCCGAGGTCGAAGACGACCGAGACAAGGACGCCCAGGCCGCCGACCGCGCAGGCGAGCACCCCACTGACCAGCAGGCGCCGCGGCCCGAGCCGGTCCACCAGCGCGCGGCTGAGCTGGCTGGCCGCGATGATGCCCGCCGCGTTGAAAGCGAAGATCAGGCTGAAGAGCTGCGGCGAAACGCCGTGGATGTCCTCCAGGACGAACGGCGAGCCCGAGATGTAGGCCGCCATCGCACCGAACGACAGCCCCATCGCCAGCGTGTAGCCCATGAACGACCGGTCGCCCACCAGGCCGCCGAAGACCGCGATCGTGGACCGCAGGCCGCCGCGGTGGCGCAGCTCGGGCGCCAGCGTGTCGGGCAGCATCCACCAGGCAGCGAAGAGCAGCGCGGCGCCGATGCCCGCGAGCACGACGAAGACGCCGCGCCAGTCGGTGACGTGCAGCAGCTGCCCGCCCAGGAGCGGCGCGATGATCGGCGCCAGCCCCGCCACGAGCACGAGCATCGCGAAGAAGCGCGCGGCCGCCGCGCCCGTGTGCAGGTCGCGCACGACGGCGCGGGCGATGACGATCCCGGCCGCGCCGGCCGCGCCCTGGACGAGACGCAGCACCAGCAGGCTCCAGATCGTGGGCGCCAGCGCGCAGAGCAGCGAGGTCACCATGTAGGCGGCCAGGCCGGCGAGCAGCGGGCCGCGGCGCCCGCGCGCGTCGCTGATCGGGCCCGCGACGAGCTGGCCGCCGGCGAGGCCGAGCATGCTCGTGGTGATCGTCAGCTGCGCCGCCCACGCCGGTGCCGACAGGTCGTGCGCCATCGACGGCAGCCCCGGCAGGTAGAGGTCCATCGACAGCGGCCCGAAGGTCGACAGCGAGCCGAGGAGCAGCACGAGCCTACGATGTGAGGGAGGATGGGGTGAGCGGGCCACCGGCCGTGCAGGCTATTGGCCGAACAATTCCGCTTTACCGACAGCTGACGAGCGGGCACCTACGCTCTCATGAAGATGAAGTTCCCAAGACACCTCTGGACGGGCGAGTGGCGGCTCGAGTCCGAGCAGGCCCGCGCAGCCGCGGAGGAAGAGGCGGCGCGGCGGCGCGCCGCGCGTGCGGCCGCCGAGCGCGAACGCGCCGCGGCCGGCCCCTCCGGCGCGCCGCCTCGAAGCATCAGGCTGTCCACGGCCGCGGCCGTGGCGCTGGCCGCCGCGGCCGTCGCCGCCGGCGCCTTCGCCGCCGGCGCGATCCTCAACGGCCACGAGGACAAGCCCCAGCCGCTGCCGGCGGTCTCCAGCAAGCCCGTGCAGCCCGGCCGCGGCAAGACGCCGGCCGGCAAGATCTACGCGCAGGCCAGCCCGGCAGTCGTGTCGATCCGGACCGACGTCGGCACGGGCACCGGCTTTCTCATCGACAACCGGGGCACGCTGGTGACCAACGCGCACGTCGTCGGCGACGCCGACCGCGTCGTGGTCAAGTTCGGCTCCAACGGGCACAGCCTCGACGGCGAGGTCAAGGGAACCGATCCCTCCAGCGACCTCGCGGTCGTGCACATCGACGCCGACAGCGCCCCGCGCGGCGCCAAGCCGTTGCAGTTCGCCGACTCGCGCCAGGTGCAGGTCGGCGACACCGCGATCGCGATCGGCAACCCGTTCGGCCTGGACCGCACGGCGACCGAGGGGATCGTGTCCGGCCTCGGGCGCGAGATCAAGGCGCCCAACGGCTTCTCGATCGACGAGGTCATCCAGACCGACGCGCCGATCAACCCGGGCAACTCCGGCGGCCCGCTGCTCGACGACACCGGGCGCGTCATCGGCGTCAACTCGCAGATCGCAACGGCGGGCACCTCGCAGGGCAACGTCGGCATCGGCTTCGCCGTGCCGTCGAACACCGTGCGCGAGGTGGTGCCGCGCCTCGAGCGCGGCGACAAGATCGCCCGTCCGTGGCTCGGCGTCGAGACCAGCGACCCGACCGACCCCAGCGCCCCGCCCGGCGCCGAGGTGACCCGGGTCATCCCGGGCGGCCCCTCGGAGCTCGCGGGCGTCGAGCAGGGCGACGTCATCACCGAGATCGACGGCCAGGCGGTCACCGACGCCGACGCCGTGTCGCGCATCGTCAACGGCAAGGAGCCCGGGGACACGATCGACGTCCGCGTCGATCGCTCGGGCCAGGACATCGGGCTGAGCGTGAAGCTGCAGAACCGCCCCGCACGAACGCCGTGAGCCTCATCGCACCCAACGCCGTGAGCTTCGGCTCGCCCCTCGTGCTGGTCGCCCTCCTGGCGGTCCCGGTGCTGATCGCGCTCTACGCGACGCACCAGCGCGACCGCCGGCGCGCCGCCGAGGCGTTCGCCGCGCCGGCGCTCGCCGCCTCGGTCGCGCCCAACCGCCCGCGCTGGCGCCGCCACGTGCCGATGCTCGCCTTCCTGCTCGCGCTGGCGATCCTCATCGTCGCCGCGGCGCGCCCGGAGAAGACCGTCGCGGTGCCGGTCGAGAAGGCCTCGATCATGCTCGTCACCGACGTCAGCGGCTCGATGCAGGCCACCGACGTCAAGCCGACGCGCCTCGCCGCCGCGCGCGCGTCCGCCAAGCGCTTCGTGGGCAGCGTGCCGAAGAGCGTCAACGTCGGCGTGATGGCCCTGAGCAGCAAGCCGCGCGTGCTCGCCTCGCCGACGGCCGACCGCGAGGCCGTCAACCAGGCGCTCGACCAGCTCAAGGCGCGGGGCGGCACCGGCACCGGCGAGGCAATCCAGGCCGCCACCAACATCCTCACCCACCAGCCCGGCGTGCGCGGCAAGCGCGCCCCCTCGGCGATCGTGCTGATCTCCGACGGCACGGCGACCGGCAAGGTCGACCCCGTCGCGGCCGCCCAGGCCGCGCGCAAGGCGCACATCCCGATCTACACCGTCGCTCTCGGCACCAGCGCAGGCACGATCACCGTGCCGCGGCCGGGCGGCCAGGGCGGCACCGAGACGCGCCAGGTCCCGCCCGATCCGCAGGGGATGGCGCAGGTCGCCCGCGCGTCGGGCGGCAAGGCCTACACCGCGGCCGACGCGGACAAGCTCAGCGACGTCTACAAGAACCTCGGCTCGCTGCTGGGGACCAAGAACGAGAAGCGTGAGATCACGGCCGGGTTCGCCGGCGGCGCGCTCGCCCTGCTGCTGCTGGGCGCCGCGATGTCGCTGCGCTGGTTCGGCCGCCTCATCTAACGACCAGAAGGAACGCATGACCGACCACACCGACGAGATCCAGCCCCGCGAGGAGCCGCGCGCCGCCCTCGAGGAGGCCCTCTACGAGATCAAGCGCGTCATCGTGGGCCAGGACGCGATGCTCGAGCGGCTGCTCGTCAGCCTCCTCGCCGGCGGCCACGTGCTGCTCGAGGGCGTCCCCGGCCTGGCCAAGACGCTGACCGTGCGCACCCTGGCGCGGGTGCTCGGCGGCACCTTCAGCCGCATCCAGTTCACCCCCGACCTCGTGCCCGCCGACCTCGTCGGCACGCGCGTCTACCGCCCGGACACCGGCCGCTTCGACACCGAGCTCGGCCCGGTCTTCGGCAACTTCCTGCTCGCCGACGAGATCAACCGCGCGCCGGCCAAGGTCCAGTCGGCCCTGCTGGAGGTCATGCAGGAGCGCCAGGTGACGATCGGCGGCACGACGTACCCGGTGCCGCTGCCCTTCCTGGTCATGGCGACCCAGAACCCGATCGAGCACGAGGGCACCTACCCGCTGCCCGAGGCCCAGCTCGACCGCTTCCTGATGAAGATCGTCGTCGACTACCCGTCGTTCGGCGAGGAGGCGGCCGTCGTCGGGCGCAGCCTCGGCGAGGAGGCCGTCGTGCGCGAGCGGCTGACGCTCGACCACCTCGAGCGCTTCGCGCTGGGCTGCCGCGCCGTCCTTGTCGACCGCGACGTGATCGGCTACGCCGTCTCGCTGGCCGACGCCACACGCAACCCGCACGAGTACGGCCTCGACGACATCGCGCCCTACATCGAGTACGGCGCCAGCCCGCGTGGCCCGATCGGCATGGTGCAGGCGGCGCGCGCGCTGGCGATGCTGCGCGGCCGCGGCCACGCGACCGCAGGCGACGTGCGCGACATGGCGGCCGACGTGCTGCGCCATCGCCTCGTGCTGTCCTACGACGCGCTGAGCGACGGCGTCAGCGCCGACGACCTGCTCGAGCGCGTGCTGGCCGAGGTCACCGAGCCCGAGGCCGACCACGTCAAGCGCCAGCAGCAGCAGCGGAGGGTCTCGGCGGCGTGACCGACGGGGTCCTTCAGCCCCCCGCCGCACGCCAGGGCCCGGGCCGCATGCCGGCCCCGCTGGTCGACGCCCTCGACCTCGTCGTCGCGCGCCACGCCGCGGGCGCGCTGCCCGGCGACCGCCGGGCGGCCGGGATGGGCGCGGGCACCGAGCTCGCGCAGCTGCGCCCGTACGAGGTCGGCGACGACGTGCGCCAGATCGACGCCTCGGCCACGGCGCGCACCGGCGAGCCCCACGTGCGTCTGCAGGTGCCGGAGCGCACGCTGACCACGTGGATCGTGCTCGACATCTCGCCCTCCATGGCCTTCGGGACCACCCAGCGGCTGAAGGCCGACGTCGCCGAGGGCGTGGCCGACGTCCTCGGTCGCCTGGCCGTGCGCCGCGCAGGGCGCGTCGCGCTGCTGACCTTCGGCGCCGGCAAGCCGCGGCTGATCCCGCCGCGCGGCTCCAAGCCCGGGTTCATCGCGGTGCGCCGCATGCTCTCGCAGGGCGTCGCGGCCGACGGCAGCAACGATCCCCAGGCCCTCGGCCATGCGCTGGGCCGCATCGGCAAGGTGGCGACCCAGCCCGGCTTCGTGGCCGTCATCTCCGACTTCCGCGACCAGCAGGGCTGGACGCGGCCGCTGGGCGCGCTCGCGGCGCGCCACTCGGTGCTGGCCGTCGAGGTCTCCGACCCGCGCGAGCGCGAGCTTCCGGCCGTCGGGCGCCTGGCGCTCGTCGACCCGGAGACCGGCGAGCGCATCGAGGTCGACACCTCGCGCCGGCGCGTGCGCGAGCGCTTCGCCGAGCTCGAGCGCGCGCGCAGCGAGGAGATCGCGCGCGAGCTCAAGCGCCTGCACGTCGAGCACGTCGCGCTGTCCACCGACCGCGACTGGCTGCTGGATCTCGGGCGGAGGCTGCGATGAGCTTCGCCGCATCCGGATGGCTGCTGGGCCTGCTGCTCGTGCCGCTCGCCGCGGCGGCCTACGCCGCCAGCCGCCGGCGCGCCAAGCGCTACGCCGTGCGCTTCACGGCTGTGCCCGCGCTGCGGGCCGCGGCGGGCACCGTTCCGGCGTGGCGCCGCCACCTGCCGGCGGCGCTCGCCCTCGCCGCGCTGGCCGCCCTCGTGCTGGCGATGGCCAAGCCGCAGAAGACGGTCGCCGTGGCGATCGAGCGGGCCTCGATCATGCTCGTCACCGACCACTCGCGCTCGATGTCGGCCACCGACGTCGAGCCCAACCGGCTCGCCGCCGCCCAGCGCGCGGCCCGCGCCTTCCTCGACAAGCTGCCGTCGGCGGTGCGCGTCGGCGCCGTCGCCTACTCCGACGCACCCGACGCCGTCCAGGCGCCGAGCACCAACCACGACGACGCGCGGCGCATCATCGACGGCCAGGTCGCCGACGGTGCCACCGCCACGGGCGACGCGCTGCAGGTCGCCATCGACGCGCTGCGCAACGACAAGCAGAAGGGCAAGCGCCCGCCGTCGGCGATCGTCCTGCTCTCCGACGGCAAGACGACCACCGGGCCCGACCCGGTTCCGATCGCGCGCGCGGCCGGTCAGTTGAAGATCCCGGTCTACACCGTGGCGCTGGGCAGCCGCGACGCCACCGTGCCCAACCCCAACCCGTTCGGCACGCCGCTGGTCGTCGGCCCCGACCCGGCGACGCTGCGCGAGATCTCGCGGGTGTCCGGCGGCAAGGCGTACACCGCCGAGGACTCCGACCGGCTGAACTCGATCTACAAGTCGCTCGGCTCCCAGCTCGGCACGCGCAAGAAGCTCAAGGAGGTCACCTCGACCTTCGCCATCGGCGGCCTGATCCTGCTGCTGGGCGCCGGGCTGTCCTCGCTGCGCTGGGCCGGCCGGCTTCCGTAAGGCACTCAAGCGCGGGGGGGCGCGGCCGAGTACGCGGGTATGCGTCTGCGCGTCTCTTCGCTGCCCATGCCCCGCCGCATCACGCTGCGCCACAAGCTGGCGAGCCTCGTCGGCGGCATCGGCGTGCTGGTCGTCATGCTCACGACGGTCGGTGTCGCCAACCTCTCCGACGTCTCCGATCACGGGCAGCAGACCTTCACGCGCGTCACCAAGCCGCTGGCCTCGCTCGGCCGGGCGCGCGCGCTGATCAACGAGAGCGCCGCGCTGGCCGACCGCCACATGCTCGAGGACACCCTGCAGGGCAAGCAGGCCCTCGAGCGGCGCATCGCGGCCAACGATCGGGCCGTCGACCACGAGCTCGCGCTCGCCGCGCCGACGCTGACCACGCCGATCGAGGTCCAGAAGGCGCGCATCATGCGCGCCGACCTGGCCACCTACCGCGCCACCGTCAGCGACCTCTTCAAGACCTCGCGCGCGAACACGCCGGAGATGGCCTACGAGTGGTCCTCGCAGCGCCTGGACCCGACGGCCGACCGGCTGAACTCCGACCTGCAGGCGCTCTTCGACGCCAAGGTGGCCGAGGGCAACCAGCTCGCCGACGAGGCCACCGCGACCTTCCATGACGCGCGCCGGCTGGTGCTCATCCTGCTCGCCCTCGCCTTCCTGATCGGCGTGCCGGCCTGCGTGTTCATCATCCGCGGCATCCGCAAGAGCGCCGAGGCGATCGTGGCGCGCCTGGCGTCGCTGCGCAGCAACGACGTCGCGGGGCTGCGCACGGGCCTCGACCGCCTGGCCGAGGGCGACCTGACCTTCGAGCTGACGCCCGTCACGCCGCCGATCACCCGGCGCACGCGCGACGAGATCGGCGACATCGCCGAGGCCGTCGGCGAGATCCGCGACCACACGGTCGCCTCCGTCGAGGCCTACAACGCCTCGCGCGCTGCGCTGGCCAACATGATCGGCCAGGTCTCGGAGACGGCGACCGCGCTGTCGACCTCCTCGCGCCAGCTCGCGGCCGGCTCGGAGGAGACCGGGCGCGCCGTCGCCGCGATCTCCTCTTCGGTCGACGAGGTCGCCGCCGGCGCCGAGCGCCAGGTGCGCGCGCTGAGCTCGGCCCGCGAGCTCGTCGAGGACGTCGCCGCCGCCACCGTGCAGTCGGCCGCCGACGCGCAGGAGACGGCCACCGCCGCCGACGAGGCGCGCCGGCTGGCCGCCGCCGGCGGCGAGGCGGTGCGCAAGGCCACGGGCGCCATGGGCGCCGCCCGCGACGCGTCGTCGGCCGCCACCGCCGCCATGGCCGAGCTGGGCGCCAAGTCGACCCAGATCAACGGCATCGTCGACACCATCACCGGGATCGCCGAGCAGACCAACCTGCTGGCGCTCAACGCCGCCATCGAGGCGGCGCGCGCGGGCGAGCACGGCCGCGGCTTCGCCGTCGTCGCCGAGGAGGTGCGCAAGCTCGCCGAGGAGTC
>DATBKW010000150.1:0-10383 GCA_036555665.1 Solirubrobacteraceae bacterium
GAAGCGCTGCATGTCGCGGATCGGCATGCCGGTCACGCGCAGCCGCTGCAGGAACGCCAACCACGCCAAATCGTCAGCGTCGTAGCGGCGCTGGCCGCCGTGCACCCGGGCGACCGGGTCGAGCAGGCCGATGCGCTCGTAATAGCGCAGCGTGTGCGCCGACAGCCCTGAAAGCGCGGCAACCTCGGCGATCGTCAACTGCCCGGATGCCTCCGTGATCGGCATGACCATCATGGTAGGCGTTCGAGCGCGCTCTAACGCAAGCGCGGCAACGCGCCAAGACGACTACCGGCGGCAACTGAAACCGCACCGGCCTGGCGCTCGCCATCGCCACGCCACGGCTCGCCGGCGGTGGGAGCGAGGAAGCGCTTGCCTTGCGGGTGGTACGCCTGGGTGCCGGTGTCGTAGGGCACCTGCTCGAGGCCGAACGCGCGAACCCACTTCTGGGTGTGCTCGTGGGTTTCGAAGATGCGCACGGGACGGTCCTGCGCTTCGAGCACGGTCACCTCGTAGCCGTGCTTCATGAGCGAGTGGGCGGCGCTCGGGCCGGCCAGCTCGGCGCCCAACACCACGACGCGGTTGCCGCCGCGGCGGTCCGACGCGCCGGTGCGTGGTGACGAGCGGGAGCGTGCCGGCGGCGGCTAGCGTGCGCTGGAGGAAGGCGCGCCAGTCGAGGGTCTCGGTCATGCGGCGTGCTCCTTCGCGAGGGAGGCGACGACATCGAGCGTGCGCTCGACGTCCTCGCGGGTGGTCCGGGGATTGATCGTGCACAGGCGTAGCACGGGCGTTCCGCCGACGCGCGTCGAGGAGAGGAAGGCGTAACCGTCGACGGCGACCAGGGCGGGCAGGCGCGCGTTCAGCTCATGGCGCAGGCCGGCGCGGAAGGTGACGATGCCCAGCTGGGCTGGCGTGATGAGCGTGAGCGCCGGGTGCCGGGCGATCACCCGCTCGGCGTGCTCGGCCAGCGCCATCCCGTGCTCGATCGCGGCGCGGAACGCGGCCGCGCCGTGCACCTTGAGCGACATCCATAGCTTCAGCGCGCGGAACTGCCGGGTCAGCTGAATCCCGCGGTCGGCGAAGTTCACCTCATCGGCCGCGGGAGCGGCGTCGCGCAGGTAGGCCGGCGCGGCGGCGAAGGTGCGCTCGAGCGCCGCGCCGTCGGCCACGAGCAGGCAGCCGAGCTCGAGCGGCTGGAACAGCCACTTGTGCGGATCGAGGGTGAGGGAGTCGGCCAGCCCGAGGCCGTCGAGGCGCTCACGCCCCTGCGGGCACAGCATGGCCGCCGCCCCGTAGGCGCCGTCGACGTGTAGCCACAGGCCCTCGGCGTCGCACAGCCGGCGCAACTCAGGCAGCGGATCGACCGTACCGGTGCCCGTGGTACCCGCGCTGGCCACCACGCAGGCCGGCAGGCGACCGGCCGCCCGATCGGCGGCGACGGCCGCCGCCACGTCTGCCGGATCCAGACGCTGTCGGTCGTCGCTGGGCAGCACCCGCACGTGCGCGCGCGGGACGCCGGCGACCCGCAGCGCGCGCTCGACCGACGAATGCGCCTCGTCGGAGAGGTAGATCGTCGCTCGCGGGCGCTCGCTGCCCGCGCGCTCCTCCAGCGCGACCGCGAGCGCCGTGAGCGTCGCTTCCGAGCCGCCGCTGACGAGCACGCCCTCGGTTCCGGACGGGAGCCCGCACAGCTCGCGGAGCCAGTCGAGCACGACCAACTCGACCGTCGACGCGCCCGGCGACGCGAGCCACGTGCCGGCGAAGACGCCGAACCCCGCAGCGAGCAGGTCGGCCACCGCACCGACCGGATCGCTCGGCATCGGCGTGAACGCGAAGAACCGGCGATGGTCGATCCGCAGCCCCGGCGGCAGGACGTCGCGCAGCGCCGTGGCCAGCACGGTCTGCGGGTCGCTGCCCGCCTCGGGGAGCGGCTCGCGCAGCCGCGCTTCCATCTCGGCGCGGCCGGCGGGAGCGCAGACCGCGCCCGCGTCGAGCGACCCGCGGTGGGCGACGATCGCGTCGACCGCCGCGTAGCCGAGCCGGCGCAGCGCCTCGGCGTCCATCGCGAGCCGGTCCAGCGGCGGTGCGGCGGTCGTGACCATGCCGCGACCGTACGGCCGCGCACGGTGCGCCCGCATCGGCCGAACTCCCGATTCGATCTCCCGATCTTCGGCGCTCGCGTGCCCTACTCGCGGCTCAGGCCAAGCCGCTGCGCCACCGACGCCGCCTGCGCCCGGTTGGACACGCCGAGCTTGGACAGGATGCGCGAGACGTGAACGCTGACCGTCTTCTCGCTGATGAACAGGTCCGCGCCGATCTCGCGGTTGGTGCGGCCGAGCGCGATCAGCTCCAGGACGTCGCGCTCGCGCGCGGTCAGCCCCATCCGCTCCGCCGCGGTCGCCGGCGTGTCACCCGGCTCGAGCGGGGCCCGCGCGCGGCGGGCGAGGCCGTCGATGTACGCGAGCAGGGGCCGCGCGCCGAGCGCCGCAGCGTCGCTTCGGGCGGCGAGCAGCCGCTCCGCCGCCCGTGCCCTGTCGTCGCCGGCGGCGAACAGCGCCTCCGCCTCGCGCCAGGCGCAGACGGCCATGGGAAACCGGAAGCCGAGGCGCTCCCACAAGCGTCCCGCCTCCGCCCACGGCTCGGCGCTCGGCGACGGCTCCAGCCGGGAAAGCTCGGCGTCGACCTGCGCTCGGTGCGCCGCGGGCTCGGGCGGGGCGGCGGCGTCGAGCCGCTGGCGGAGCCGCTGCGCCGCTGCTGTTGCCTCCGCCTCCTCATCGGCGTCGCGGAGCGCCCGCGCGCGCAGCGCGTGGTCGACCTGTGCCCATGCGCCGAGCGCGTACAGCGGCCCCGAATAGTGGAGGTACTCGGCGCTGCCCAGCGCCGCGAACGCGCCCGTGACGATCGCGGCGGCGCGTTCCGCCTCCCCATCCCACAGGGCGAGCTCGGCGAGCGCGACCGCGCCGCGGACGTTCCACATGCCCGCCCCCGGCTCCGCAGCGTGCGGCGCGGAGCGGTCGACCGCCCTCCGGGCCGCGTCGCCGTCACCGCGGTGCGCCGCGATGACCGCCGCCGTCTGGTGCAGCGACGCGGCCGTCACGCCGGAAGGCGACATGAGCAGCGCCTCGCCGATCTCCGTCTCCGCCTCGCCGAGGCGGCCGAGCTTCACCAGCCGGTGCGCGACGTACGCCCGCAGCGTCGTCCCGAGGCCACGCTCGGCGCCGAGCTGTCGTGCGACCTCAACACCGGCCCGGGCGAGATCGATCGCCGCCTGGACGTCGCCGGCCTGGTCCAGCGCCTCCGAGGCGTTGGCGTGGGCGCGCAGCAGCGTCTCGGGATCGCCGGCCGCGCGCGCCGCGTCGAGCGCGTCGGTGCCGGCGGCGAGCGCCGCGTCCACGTCGCCCTGCAGCGCGATGACGCGCGTGCTCAGCGCCGCCGCTTCGATCGAGCGCGCTCCGAGCCGGCGCGCGACGGCGATCGCCTCATCGACCACCGGGCGAGCCTCGCCGACCTGTCCGGCGAGCAGCAGGAGCCGCGCGTGCGCCTCGAGCACGAGCGCCCGCTCACGCGAGGGCTCGCGCGGGGTCACCTCGATCGCCCGCGCCGAACGCTGCCTGGCCTCGCCGCCCCGCCCGGCCTCGTGAAGGAAGCGCGCCAGGCGGGCGTGCAGCACGCCGGCGCGCAGCGGGTCGGCGTCGCCGGCCAGCTCTATCGCCCTCTGCGCGAGCGCGATCGCCAGCGCGTGCTCGCCGGTGGCGTTGGCAGCGTGCGCCGCGGCGTCGGTGACGCGGACGCGATCGACCTCCGCGTCGTGCCCCGCCGCCAGCTCCAACGCCCGCTGGTAGTGACGCAGGGCCTCCGGATACGCGTGCAGGCGCGCCGCCTCCTCGCCCGCCTGGACCGAGGCGGCGAGGGCGGCGTCGTGGCGCCCCGCGGCCTGCCAGTGGTGGGCGAGCTCGGCGCGCGGCGTCGTGCCCACGCCCGTCAGCCGCGGATCGGCCGCGAGCTCGCGGGCCAGCGCCGCATGCAGCGCCGTCCGCTCGCCGGGCAGGAGCTCTCGATAGGCGGCCTCCCGCAGCAGCGCGTGACGGAAGGCGAAGGCATGACCGTCCGGCACCAGCACCTGGGCGGCGACCGCCTCGCGCAGTCCCTCCTCGGTGACGCCCGCCGCCCGCGCGACGAGCGCCTGATCGAAGCGCCGCCCGACGGCGGACGCCGCCCGCACGGCCTCGCGCGCCGGACCGGACAGCCGGTCCAGCCGCAGCAGCATCAGGTCGTTCAGCGACGCGGGAAGCGCGCCTGCGCCTGCGTCGTCCGCGGCCAGCAACTCCTCGGTATAGAACGCGTTGCCCTCCGAGCGCGCATACAGGCGATCCAGGTCCGCGGCCGAGAGCCCGCTCGCGCCCAGCATCGCCACGTAATCGACGAACTCAGCGCGCGTGAACGGCGCAAGCGCGACCCGGGTGACGCGCGGATCGCGGCCCAGCTCGACGAGGTACGGCCGCACCGGGTGATCGCGCGCGAGACCGTCGGTCCGGCAGGTGAGCACGAACGCGAGCCGCTCGCGTGCCGCGCTGCGCACGAGGAAGCGCAGCAGGTCGCGGGTGGAGCCGTCGGCCCAGTGCAGGTCCTCGATCACCAGCAGCACGGGCGCGCGCTCGCCGAGCCGACCGAGCGTGCGCAGGACGACCTCGAAGAGCCTCGCCTTGGCGAAGGTCCCCTCAGCGGTGTCGGCGTCCTGCTCGTGCCCGAGCAGACCGGGGACGAGCCGCCCGAGCACCGCGCGATCCGGTTCGAGCACCGTGTTCTGCCCCTCCAGGGCGATCAGCTCGCGCAGCGCACCGGCGAACGGCGCGTACGGGAGCTCGCCCTCACTTAGGTCGACGCAGCGACCCACCAGAGCACGGAAGCCCTCGTCCCCGGCGGCCCGAGCGAGCTCCTCGACCAGCCGGCTCTTGCCCACCCCCGCCTCGCCGGCCACGACCACTCCGGCGCTCTCGTTCGCCGACGCGCGCTCGAGCGCCGACCACAGCGCGCCCCACTCCACGCGCCGCGCCACCAGCCGTCCGCTCACCGCCGGTACGGGCATGACCGACATTGTCGCGGCCACACGCGGCTTCCGACGTGATCTGCAGTCCTGCCCGAATGGGGGCTGATGCAGCACCGTCGTCTTCCTCGGTTGCCCACGCAGATTGTGTGGGGAGGGTCAGGCCGGTTGCTTGGCCGGGCGTGAGTCCGTGAGGGTCAGCGCGCCGCCCCCGGCCACCAGGGCGACGATCACGGCGAGGGCTGCGTAGGTGATCCGCTCCCCGTGGAAGAAGGATGCCACCAGGTCGGTGCTCCACGCCCCGGATGGGAGGCTGGCCGTGGCGAGGATGGCCACGAGGGTGCCGACCACGGCGGTGCCGACGCTCGTGCCGACCTCCTGGGCGGTGTCGTTGAGCGCTGTGGCGATCGACGTGCGGTTTGCGGGCATCGCGTCGACGAGCGCGACGGCGCAGATCGTCATCACGGTTCGCAGACCCACGGTCAGCACGACCATGCTCGCGGCGATGGCCACGTAGCCGTGTTCGACCCCCCAGGCGAGGCCCGCCAGCGACGCGGCCAGCAGGACGGCGCCGACCAGGCAGGCGACGCGATGGCCGTAGCGCTCGGCGAGCGACTCGGAGATCGGGGTCGCCGCGATCATCGTGATGATCATCGGGAGGTTGGCGAGTCCGGCGCGGACGGGGCTCCACCCGTAGGCGTACTGGAAGTGCAGGATCAGCCCGAACATCACGCCGGCCATGGCGATCGACGTCCCGACCTGCGCGATCGAGGCGCCGCGCACGGTGCCGCTGGCGAAGACGTCGAGGTCGAGCATCGGCGCGGCGGTCCGGCGCTCGTGACGGACGAAGGCGGCGAGCCCGGCCGCCGCGCCGAGCGCTGAGGCGCAGGTGAGGACCGAGATCCAGCCGTGCTGGACGCCGCTGGTCAGCGTGTAACAGCCGAGCCCGATCGTGGCGATGCTGAGCACGGCGCCCGGGAGGTCGAGCGCGTCATCGGTGAGGTCCTCGGAGCGGTCAGCCGGGACCCCCGCCCGCACGCCGACCCAGGCGATCAGCGCGATCGGCGCGTTGACGACGAGCAGCCACTCCCAGCCGACGTGCGCCAGCGCGGTTCCACCGAGGAGCGGACCGAGGACGAAGCCGCTCATCCCGACGACGATCATCAGCGTCATCGCGCGCATGCGCAGCAGCTCGTCGTCGAAGAGCCTGAAGACGAGCGAGTTGGTGATCGGCGCCATGGCCGCGGCGGCGAGACCGAGCGCCGCTCGCAGCGCGATCAGCTCGCCGGCGGTGTGCACGAGGACGACGGCGAGGCTGATCAGCCCGAACGCAGCAAGCCCAACGAGCAGGACGCGACGCCGGCCCAACCGGTCGGCCGCGGACCCTGCGCTGAGCAGCAACCCGCCGAAGGTCAGCGAGTAGGCGCCCGTCACCCACTGCAGCGCCGTCGTCCCACTCCCGAGATCGCGGCCGATCGTCGGCAGCGCGATGGTCAGCAGCGTGTTGTCGACCATCTCGACGAAGAACGCCAAGCAGAGAGCGAAGAGGGGGATCGCAGCCGCCCGGAGGGAGGTGTACGCGCGGGCGGGGGCGGCGGCTTGCGGTGTGGCGAGAGCGGTGGCGGACATCAGACCTTCTTCCATCGAACGGTGTTCGACTATCGTACACCGTTCGATCCAAAATGGAACACCGTTCGATTTGACCGCCGGATGTGATGAGATGACTGCATGCCCGCCCCTCGAACCGGCGCCCGGGAACGCTCGCCCGGCGGCGGGCGCCGCCGCGCGTCGCACTCCAGCGAGGCCGTCATTTCGGAGGCCGTGGCGCTCCTGGACGAGGCGGGCGAGACGGCGCTGACCTTCCGCGCCCTGGCCGCGCGGCTCGGCGGCGGGGTCGCGAGCATCTACTGGTACGTATCGAGCAAGGACGAGCTGCTCGACCGGGCCAGCGACCACGTGCTTGCCAGCGTGCTCAGCACGACCGAGCAGGTCCCCCCGAGCGACGACCCGATCGACGGCCTGCGTTCGATCGCTGTGGCGCTGTTCGACGCCATCGCCGAGCGGCCGTGGCTCGGCGCCTACTTCATGCGCGACACCGGTGTACAGCCCAACGCGATGCTCCTCTACGAGCGGCTCGGGCAGCAGGTGCTCCGGCTGGAACTCACCCCACGGCAGAGCTTCCACGCAGTCTCGGCGGTGCTGGGCTTCGTGATCGGCATCGCCGCCGACCTGGGCCAGCAGCCCCCACCGGACGTCCTCGACGGAACCGTGAGCCGCGACGAGCACATTGCACGCTTCGCCAACCAGTGGCGGGCGCTCGACCCGCACGCCTTCCCGTTCGTCCACTACATCGTCGACGAGTTCGCCGGGCACGACGACAGCGAGCAGTTCCGCGCCGGTCTCGACCTCCTACTCGCCGGGCTCCGCCTCCAGGCCGGGCGGTAGCAACGACCTGCGCGTCCTTACTGCTACTGCCTCGGAGGAGGAGCAGTCGGCGGACTCGGTGGCACCGCTGCCATCCGTGCCATGCGCGCGGTCGGGTGGCACGATGGCTGGCAGATCGACGAATGGGCGCGGCTGGGCTCGAACCAGCGACCTCTCGCGTGTGAGGCGAGCGCTCTCCCACTGAGCTACGCGCCCCAGCGGGCCTCGGATTGTAGAGGCCCGCCGGGGTGCTGAAGGTTCACGTCAGGGGAGGCGGTGCGTGCCCTTCACGAGGATCTTCACCGTGCCCGAGCTCTCGGGCGAGTCGCTGCCGGGCGCGTAGTCGAAGACGACGCCGGTCCGGAAGTTCATGACGAAGGCGTCGATGATGTTGTTGGCGTCGTCCTGCCACACGATGTAGACCTGCTTGTGGCCGATGGCGAGCGCCACGTACTTCGCCGGCGGGAAGGTCGTGCCCACGAAGGGGCCCGCCACCGGCACGCCCTGGACGGTCGACGGGGTGCTGTAGGTCTGGTCGAAGGTGTTGCCGGTGTTGCGCCCGAGCGTGTACTTGGCCTCGATCTTGTAGCCCGAGAGGTCGAGGCGGTTGACGTTGGGCGGGAAGCCCGGCTTGTTGCCGTGGTGGCGGTGGTGGTTGGGGCCGTGGTGCTTGCCTGCACCGGGGCCGTTGCCGTGGCGCGAGTTCGCGTACGCGACCGCGCTGAAACCGAACACCGCGATCGTGATCAGCAGGACCGTGAGCGAGCGCTTGCGCAAGCGGCGCATGGCGTGCCTCCTCGGATGGGGAAGAAGTGCGCCGGCGATCCTACGACGCCGGCGGTGCAAATTGCACACTGAAGCGCGCGCCGCCCAGCGGCGAGTCGCCGACCTCGACGTGCGCGCCGTGCTGGCGCGCCTGCTGTGAAACGAGGGCGAGGCCGAGGCCGGAACCGTCGCCGTTGGTGCTCTCCAGTCGCGCGAAGGGCTCGAAGATGCGCTCGCGGTCGGCTGGAGGGATCCCGGGCCCGTCGTCGTCGACGATCAGCAGCGGGCCGGCACGCACCCGGCTCACGGTGACCAGGATCCGGCCTCCCGGCTGCCCGTGCCGCGCCGCGTTCTCGACGAGGTTGTCGGCCAGCAGCCGCAGGCCGGGCTCCCAGCCCTCCACCGGCACGGGCGCCGAGGGCACGTCGGCGCTCAGCTGCAGACCGGGATGGCGCTCGACCGCGGCCGCGGCCGCGGCGTCGACGACCTCGCCGAGATCGACCTCCGTGACCTCGAGCGGCCCCGCGTCGCCGCGCGCCAGCGCCTGCAGGCCGTCGAGCAGATCGACGATCCGGCGCTGTTCGGCCAGCGCGTCGCCGACCATGTCGGTGCGGCGCTCCGGCGGCAGGTCCGGATGGCGCTCAAGCGTCGAGAGCGTCGCCTGCACGCTCGTCAGCGGCGTGCGCAGCTCGTGGCCGGCGTCGGCCGCGAAGCGTCGCGTCGCGCCCAGCGCGCGCTCGCGATCGGCGGCCGAGCGGCCCAGCCGCGCCAGCATCGCGTTGAAGCTCGCGGCCAGGGAGCGCAGCTCGGTCGGGCCGCCCTGTGGCACGCGCCGCTCCAGGTTCTCGTCCTCGGCGACGCTCGAGGCGACGTTGCGCAGCCGCTGCAGCGGGCGCAGCACGACGTCGGCGGTCAGCCAGACCGCCGCGGACGCGGCCACCAGCGCGAGCAGCCCCAAGGCCAGAAGCCGGTGGTCGAGCTGCGACTGGCGCGCCTCCAGCGGGGCCAAAGCGGTCACCACCTCAAGCCGCGCGAGCCCGCCGAGCCCCGGATCGCGCAGCGGGGTCACGTACGCGCGGTAGCGCTCGCCCGCCGACTCGAACGTCTGCAGCCCGCGGCGCAGGCGCGGGTGCGCCGGGGGCGGCGCGCCGGTGTCGAGCAGCACCCTGCCGGCCAGCGTCAGCCGCAGCGAGCTGCCGGTGGCCGACAGCACGGCGTCCAGCCGCTTGTCGTTGTCGGGCAGCTCGTCGTTGACGGCCGCCACCGCGGTCGGGCGCGAGAGCTCGGCGGTGCGCTCGAGGCGATCGTCGAGCGCGGCGCGCTCCGAGGAGGCGACGTAGCGCGAGGCGATGACGCCCGCCACCAGCAGAATCGCGGCGAGGACGAGCGCGACGCCGAGTGTGAGACGACCGCGAAGGCTGCGCACGGGCCCTCAGCTTCGCAGGACGAACCCGACCCCGCGCACCGTGTGCAGCACGCGCGGCTCGCCGCCGGCCTCGAGCTTGCGGCGCAGGTAGCCGACGAAGACGTCGGCGACGTTGGTCCCCGGATCGAACGTGTAGCCCCACACCTCCTCGTGCAGGCGGCGGCGCTCGACGACCTCGCCGGGATGGCGCATGAGGAACTCGAGCAGCTCGAACTCGCGGCGTGTCAGGTCGAGTTCGCGGCCGCCGCGATACGCCGTGCGCGCGCGGGGATCCAGGCGCAGGTCGCCGGTCTCCAGCGCCTCGCCGACCCCGGCGGGCCGCCGGCGCAGCAGCGCCTGGAGCCGCGCGACCACCTCCTGCATGGCGAACGGCTTGACGATGTAGTCGTCGGCGCCGGCCTGCAGCCCGCGGACGCGCTCGTCGACCTCGTCGCGCGCCGACAGCACGCACACGGGCACCTGGTCGCCGCTCTCGCGCAGGCGGCGCAGGACCTCGAGGCCGTCGAGGTCGGGCATGCTGAGGTCGAGCAGGACGACGGCGGGCCGCACGCGCTCGGCGGCCTCCAGCGCGGCGCGGCCGCCCGAGGCGGGCACGACCGAGAAGCCCTCGAGCTCGAGGCCGGCCGCCACCGTGCGGCGGATGGCGGCGTGATCGTCGACGAGGAGAACGACTGGACCGGACGGTCCGTCACCCACGCTGGACGACCTCGCAATCGCCGGCCACCTG
>DATBKW010000151.1:0-7083 GCA_036555665.1 Solirubrobacteraceae bacterium
CTGGAAGCCGAGGCTCACGCAGTGGCTCGCGGTGACGGCGTGCGCGAAGTCACGCGCGCGCGCCGCGAGGTCGCTGAGGTCGAGGTCGGCGCGCGTGTGCTCGTCCATGTGGATGTCGACCGGCAGCCCGGCCTCCGCGGCGACCCGCAGGGACGCCTCGATGCTCCCGGTCGGATCCGGGTCGATGTGGGCGGCACCCCCGATGAGGTCGACGCCGATCTCGGCGGCCTCGCGGAGGCGGCGGACGTTCGCCTCGCCCTCGGGCCCGGTCAGTGGGTACGAGAGCGCGACGACCTGGATGTCCATGACGGCACGTAATGCCTCGCGCACCCGTACGAGCGCGGTTGCCGCGCGCAGCTCGATGCCGGGTCCGACGTCGACGTGGGTCCGCACGGCAGTGGCCCCGTGGGCGAGCAGCATGCGGGCGCCCTCGATCGCGCGCGCGGCGATCTCGTCGACGTCGATCGTCGCGCGGTGGGCGTGCCAGGCCTCGATCGCGGTGAGCAGGTCGTGGGCGCGCACGCCGACGATGTCGGCGCTCAGGACCTTGTCGAGATGGGCATGCGGCTCGGCGGGCGCCGGCAGCAGGACATAACCCGCGAGGTCGACCACCTCGTCGGTGTCCGCACGGGCGAGCGTCCCTGCGGCGCCGACTTCGTCGATCCGCGCGCCGACGATGCGGACGTCGCGTTGCGAGCCGTTACGGAGCGTGGCGCCCCGCAGGAGCAGGCTCACGCCGCCCTCCGAAGCGTGCGGCGGGGCCCCGCTCCGGCGAGGCCCCACCAGTGATCGCTACGACCCGCCGCTGCCCGTGGGCACATACGGGACCTTGAACGAGCCGTCCATGATCTGCTTCTGGACCTTCGCCACCTCGGCTTTCACCGAGGCCGGGATCTTCGCCACCGAGTAGCCCGGGTTGAGCTCGAGCTTCACGCCGCCCTGCGGCATGCCGAACGAGTACAGCTTCCCCGGCTGGAACTTGCCGGCCTGCGTGTCCTCGGCCATCTTCTTGAAGTACGGGTATGGGTCGTAGATGACCGTGCCCGCGATGTTCTTCGGCGCCTGCGACGAGGTGTCGCTGACGTAGCCGAATCCGGTGACGTTCTTGCCCTTGATGGCCTGGGCCATACCGGTCGCCTGCGCGCCGCCGCATGCCAGCACGACGTCCGAGCCGCGGTTGACCTGGCCCAGGATCGCCTGCTGGCTCTTGGCCGCGTCGTTCCAGTCGCCGACGTACGTCGTCAGCTGCTTGACCTTCGGGTTGGTGCGCTTGGCGCCCGCCTCGAAGGCCTGCATCTCGGCGTGGCAGAGCGGGACGTCCTGCCCAGCCGCGCCGCTGATCGTGTTCGACTTGGTGACCCCGCCGGCGATCATGCCCGCCAGGTATGCGCCCTGGTAGATGGGCTCGTCGAACAGCGCCACGTTCGACGTGGGCTTGATCCCGAACGTCGCGAAGTTCGTCTTCGGGAACTTCGTGGCGACTGGATTCGTCGCGTCCGCCCAGGTCGAGTACGCGACGACGAGCTGCTTGCCCGTCTGCGCGTACTGGCGGATGACCTGGCTGGCGCCGGCCGTGTCCTGCGGCGCGCCCGTCGTCACCTTCAGGTCGACGACGCCCTCCGACGCGAGCTTCTGAGCAGCGTTGAAGCCCTGGTTGCACCAGGGATCGCTGCTCCCGCAGGGGAGGACGAGCGCCATGCCCACCTTCTTCGCCGACGACGTCGTCGACGCACCGGCGCTGCCGCCGGTGCTCGTGTTGCCTCCCCCGTTGTCGCTGCCACCGCACGCGACGAGCAGCATCATCAGGCCGATGGCCAGGAGCCCGATCGCAGCCCCACGGAGCCTTGTCCGCCTCATCACCAACCTCCTCCTCTTGGAATTTCCTCGGACTTCATGAACGTCCGCCGTCCTTGTGGAACGGAATGCCAAGCGCCGCGGGCTGCGCGCTGGAGCGCGCGACCACGGTCGCCGTCACCAACACCACGAGCGTCACGATGTACGGCAGCGCCTGGAACAGCTCGTACGGCACCGCCGTTGTCGTTCCGCCGCTGACCGCTCGCACCTGGACCTGCAGAGCGTCGGCGAACCCGAACAGCAACACCCCGCTGAACACGAGCAGCGGGTTCCAGCGCCCGAAGATCACCAGTGCGATGGCGACCCACCCGCGCCCGCCGGTGATGTTCGGCTGAAACAGGTTGAGGTCGCCGATCACGAGAAGCGTGCCGCCCAGTCCCGCCATGCCGCCGCAGATGAGCAGCGCGGTCCAGCGGGTGCGGGCGACGTCGACCGCCGCCGCGTCGGCTGCCTCGGGGCGCTCGCCGACTGCACGCACGGACAGGCCGAAACGCGTCCGCATCAGCAGCAGCCAGATGGCCAGCGCGACGCCCCCCGACACGTACAGCAGCGCGTTCTGGTCGAACAGCACGGGCCCGACGCCCGGAATCGACCCGAGCAGCGGGATCTTCAGGTCGGGGATGCCCGGGATCGTCGGCTGCTTCTCGCCGCCGAACAGCTGCTCGAACAGGAACGCGGTCATGCCCTGGGCGAACAGGACAAGCGCGATGCCGTTGATCACCTGCTCGGTCTTCAGCGTGACGCTCAGGAACGCCATCAGTGCGCCCATGGCCACGCCGACGACGATCCCGCAGAGCGTTCCCACGACCGGGCTGTGCGCATAGTAGGCGCCGAGAAAGGCACCCAGCGCGCCGGACAGCATCATGCCTTCGAGCCCGAGGTTGAGGACGCCGGCACGCTCGCAGACCGTCTCGCCAAGCGCGGCGAGGGCGGTCGGCATCGCCAGCAAGACGGCCGAGCTGAACAGGACCGTGAGGCCGCTGCCGCCGAAGATCGCGCCCCAGTCCATCAGCGCCTCGCCAGCCGGTCGGCGATCAGCAGGAAGACAACGAACACGCCCTCCATGGCCAGGACGATCGCGTACGGCAGGTTCTCGGTGACGCTCATCGCCTGGCCGCCCGCTTGGAGCACCGCGATGAACAGCGCAGCCAGCAGAACGCCCACCGCGCTGCGGCGGCCGATCAGCGCCACGACGATCGCCGTAAAGCCGGTACCGGCCGAGAGGTTCGGGTCGAGCCGCAGCGAGACGCCGAGCACCTGGATGATGCCCGCCAGCCCCGCCAGCCCGCCGGAGATCATCATGAGGCCTATGGCGAACCGCCCGGCCGGCACGCCGGCGACGCGCGCGGCCTCGGCGCCCGTGCCGAGCATCCGCAGGCGGAACCCGAAAGGCGTCCGGCCCATGGCGTAGGCGACGACCGGCACGAGCGCGAGCGCGATCAGCGCGCCGATGTGCACCGAGAAGCTGGACACGTCGGGCAGCAGCGCGGCGTGCGGTACCTCCTTGCCCGAGAGCCCCTGGGTCGCCGCCGGGTCGCGCAGCGGCCGGCGAACCGCCCACGAGAACAGCAGGATGCCGATGTAGTTGAGCAGCAGCGAGGTGATGACCTCGTTCACGCCCCAGCGGGCCCGGAGCACGCCGACCGGCAGCCCCCAGATCGCGCCGGCCGCCGTCCCGGCCACGAGCGCCGCAACGATCACCAGCGGGCGCGAGTCGACCGGCAGCTCGATCGCCACCGCCCCGCCGACGAGCGCACCGACGAACAGCTGCCCCTCCGCGCCGATGTTCCAGATGCCGGCGCGGAAGGCCATCGCCAGTCCGAGTCCGATGATCACCAGCGGAGTGGCCTGCGCAAGCACCTCGCCGAACGCCAGCGGGTTGCCGAACGCACCGTCGAGCAGCGCACGGTAGGCGGCCACCGGGTCGCCGCCCGCGGCCACGACGAGCAGCGCACCGACGAGCAGCCCGAGCACGACGGCTCCGACGGGCGCGCCGATCGTCGTCAGCAGGCGACGATCGATGCGCAGCCGAGCGAGCGGCGGTGCGGCGAGCGGGGGCGCGGTCGCCATCACACGCCCTCCGGCGCGATCGCGGCGACCGGTCGTTCGCCGGACCCGCCCATCGCCAGGCCGACACGCTCGCGGTCGAGCTCGTCGCGCTCCCATGACGAGACGAGCCGGCCGCGATACAGCACGCAGCAACGATCGGCCATGCTCATGACCTCGTCGAGCTCGGTGGAGATGAGCAGGATGGCGAGCCCCGCGTTGCGCGCCGCGGCGAGCTGCTCCCAGACGAACTCGATCGCGCCGACATCGAGTCCGCGCGTCGGCTGCGCGGCGATCAGGCAGCGCAGCTCGCCGCTCAGCGTGCGGGCGAGCACGACGCGCTGGGCATTGCCTCCGGACAGCGTGCCGGCGGCCTGACCGGGGTTTCCGACCCGGATCCCGTAGCTCTCCACCAGGCGGCGAGCGCCTTCGCGAATGGCGCGACGATCGATCCAGAGGCGGCTGCCGTACGGCGGCCGGTCGATGCGGTCGAGAACGAGGTTGTCGGCCACGGACAGCGCCCGGATCACCCCGCGCCGATAGCGATCCGACGGGACGAGCCCAAGGCCGCGCCGCAACCGCTCGCCCGGCTCGGCGCGCGTGATGTCGTGCCCGTCGAGCACGACCGTTCCCGCGCGCGGCGCGCGCAGCCCGTACAGCACTTCCTCGAGCTCGGACTGACCGTTGCCGTCGACGCCGACGATCGACACGATCTCGCCCGCCCCCACCTGGCAGCCGACGCCGTCAAGCGCGGGCGTCCCGCGGTCGCCGTCGGCGGACAACCCGCTGACCTCGAGCACCGGCCGCGCGGCCGCGCCGTCGGTCCCGCCCGCGCTCAGTGCGCGACGGCCGGCGGCGACGTTCATGAGCGTCACGTCGCGCCCGACCATCAACCGCGCGAGCTCCTCCGCCGAGGTCTCGCCGGGACTCGGGCCGCCGGCGACCTCGCCCTGGCGCAGCACCGTGATGCGGTCGGCCCAACGCAGCACGTCCTCGAGGTGATGGGTGATGAAGACGATCGCCGCGCCCTCGCCGGCGAGCGCCCGCAGCTTGGGGAACAGCCGCTCGGTCTCGACCGGGGTCAGCGTCGCAGTCGGCTCGTCGAGTATCAGGATGCGGGCGTCCCGGAACAGCGCGCGGAGAATCTCGACGCGCTGCTGCTCGCCGACCGACAGCTGCCACACCCGCGCCCGCGGGTCGACCTCGAGGCCATAGCGCGCGCCGAGCTCCTCTAGCCGGCGCTCGACGGCTCGCAGCTCGCGCCGCCGCAGCAGCGGCCCGCCGCGCTCGCCCATCACCATGTTTTCGGCGACCGTCAACGTCGGCACGAGCATGAAGTGCTGGTGCACCATGCCGATGCCCACGTCGATCGCCTCCTGGGGCGTGCGCAGCTCGACCGGGCGCCCATCGATCTCGACGTCGCCCGCGTCGGGCCGGTACAGGCCGTAGAGGACGTTCATCAGCGTCGTCTTGCCGGCGCCGTTCTCGCCCAGCAGCGCGTGGATCTCGCCGCCGCGGACGGTCAGGTCCACGCCCTTGAGCGCCTGGACACCGCCGAAGTGCTTGACGATGCCGCGCATGGCAACGGCGTCGCTCACGGCGACACCCCCTCTGCGCGGCGCCCGGAAGCGGCGGGCTGCGGCGCGACCTCCCCGATGAAGCGTGTGATCACGTCGAGCGTTCCCTGGCCCGCCGCCGGGAACGGCACGATCGCCACCTCGGAGATCTGCGGGAAGGCGTCGAGAAGGCGAGCGAGCCGCGCGCGGCAGTCCGCGGGCGTGCCGGCCAGGCCGAAGGCGCCGATGACCTCCGCCGGCAGCGTGCGCGCCGCCTCGCGCACGACGTCGCGATCGAGGCTCCAGTCGGCGCGCTCCATCGCTGCCGCGAACGCCCCGGGCATCTCGACGCCGAGCTCGCGCAAGATCGGCCTGCTGGTGATGAGCGACGTCCCCACCATCGGCGCGATCGCGTTGGCGGCGGCGCGCGCGTCGTCGGCCACGCAGGTGTACAGCCACGCGCAGACGTCGATCGAGCCCGTGTCACGCCCCGCCCGTCGCGCGCCGTCCTCGATGCGCCCAAGCGCGTACGACCAGCCGGAAGGGGTGGTGATGTTGCCGACGATCACGCCGTCGGCGACCTCGCCGGCCAGCTCGAGCACCTTCGGCCCGCGCGCCCCGATGAGGATCGGGATGTCGGCGCGCGACGGCGTGAAGTCCAGTCGCGCCTCGCGCGCATGGACGACGCGGCCGTCGACCGTCACGCGCTCGCCGGCCAGCAGGCCCCGCACCACGGCGACCGCCTCGCGCAGCGCCACGGCGGGCGCCTCCCGGCTCACGCCAAGGGCGCGATGGTTCGTGCCGCCGGCCCCGAGACCGAGGCGCGCGCGTCCCTCGGAGAGCTCGTCGAGGGTCGCGATCGCGGTGGCGATGAGCGCGGCATGCCGGCTGTACGGGTTGGTGACGCCCGGGCCGAGGAGCACGTGGCGCGTGTGCTGTGCCATTGCGGCGAGCATCGCCACGACGTCGTGCTGCAGGCGGTCGTCGTTGCACCAGACGGCGTCGTAGCCCACGCGCTCAGCTTCTACGGCGAGCTCCAGGAGCTCCGCCGCGGGCGCCTCGAGCGGTAGGGCGACGCCGATCCTCATGCGTGCCGGCCCTCCGCGAGCGGAAGGTCGATACGCAGGTTGCGCAAGCCGTCGACCCGAAGCCGCTGGCCGGGCCCGACGAGGACGGTGGTGTCCTCGGCCTCCACGAGGGCGGGGCCCTCGAGCGCGTTGCCGGCGCGCAGCTTCTCCGCGCTGTAAGCGGCGACCTCTTGGAAGCCACCGGCGGCGTGAAGGTAGAGGTTGCGCCGCCCGGAGATCGCGTGCGCCGCGTCCTCGCCCTCGTCGGGCTGCTCGGCGATGTCCGGCACCGGCAGCGTCGCCGCGCCTTCAGCCGCGAAGGTCACCGCCTCTACGCCCGCCTGGCGGTAGGCCGAACCCTTGCCGTAGCGCGATTCGTAGATCTCAGCGAAGCGATCGATGACGCGCTCGCCGCCGTCGCCCGCCGCGAGATCGTCGTCGTCGACCGGCACGCGGACGCTGTGCACCTGGCCGCGGAACTGCAGCTCGACGAAGCGGCTGATCGCCAGGTTGGTCGTCGGCAGTTGCTCGGCGCGCAGATCGCGCTCCAGCGACTCGCG
>DATBKW010000152.1:0-8281 GCA_036555665.1 Solirubrobacteraceae bacterium
GGGGCGGGCGCGTTCGGCGTGTGGTCCGGCACGTCCTCCGTGGTTGCTTCCCGGAAGAACTGCCAGATCGCTTCGGTTGCATCGGGTCCGCGCGGGTCGCTCCAGGAGTGGCCTTGTGTGCCTCCCGACCAGGCGTGCCCCAGCTCCTCGACGCTGAGGAGCTCGTGCATGAGGGCGCCGCGGCGGTCGGTCCAGCGCGATCGGACGTAGGCGTGGCCGCCATCGCGCCGGTGGCGCGAGGTGGAGGACGGGCGGGCGATGTCGAGATCGCCGCACGTCTCCGGCGCCGCGAGGCGGTTGGCGGTGATCGCCTGCGTGAGCAGCTGGTCGGCGTTGACAGGAGCGACCGTCCGGTCCGCGCTGCCGTGGATCACCATGGTTGGGATGGGACGGGCGCGGTCGCCCATCGCGGCGTGGACGGCGTGACCGAGCGAGGCATCGCGGCCGGCGCCGCGGCTCATCGCGGCGAACGCGCCACTCAGGTCGGTCGCCGACCGGTACGTGAGCCCTGAGTGCACGGCGACCGCGGAGAAGAGGTCGGGGTAGGTGCACGCCAGGATCATGGCCATGGCGCCGCCGGCAGACAGGCCGGCGACGAAGACGCGTCGCGGGTCGATCGTCCACGGCGCCGTCGAGCCAATGACCTGTTGGACGGTCGCGGCGATCGCGGCCGGCTCGCCGGCGCCTCGGGCTTGGTGGTCCGGCAGGAACCAGTTCCAGCAGCCCTGCTGGTTCTGGCCACGGTCCTGCTGGGGGTAGACGACGACGAACCCGTGACGGTCGGCCGCGTCGTTCATGCGTGTGGCCGCGGCGAAACCGGCCGCGTCCTGGCTGCACCCATGCAGCATGCACATCAGGGGGACCGCCGTTTGCGGCTCCAGGCCGGGAGGGGCGTGGACCACAAAGCGCAGGGTTCGCCCGGCGGACCTGACGGGCAGCGACGCGGGGGCTCGGAACGCAAGCGGCTGCTCGCTCGATCTGCCTCCCGCTCGGTCGATCAGCGCCTGATTGGACGCGTACAGCTCGCGCCAGTCGATGAGGTTCATTTCTGCGTACTATATAGGGCATTCGCTTGGGAAATCAATCAGTAGGGCGGCCGCGCGGCCAGGAAGCTGCGATACACGCTCAGCAGCGCGGTCCGCTGCGGCTCGCTGAGCTCGGGGTCCTTCAGGATCGCGGCTTCGGTCTCGCGCACGCCCGGCTCCCCGTCGCGCTCACCGCCCTCGAGCAGGCCCGCCCGGTCGAGGAGTGAGGTGAGCGGCACGCCCAGCGCCGCCGCGATCGTCCGCAGCACGCTCAAGGACGGCTCGTGCAGACCGCGCTCCACCTGGCTCAGGTAGGCGTTGGACACGTTGGTCCGCTCGGAGAGCTCCCTCAGCGAAAGGTCAGCCGCCCTGCGTTGGGCGCGCAGCAGGGCGCCGAGCGCCGCGAGCTGAGCCTTCCACGGATCGTCGCTCACGACGGACATCTTCGCGATCCGCGCCGCGCAGCGTGCACTCGACGTGCGGGAGGTCGAGTGTCGCGAACGCCACCTGCCAGGCGCGCAGCGTACGCGCCGTGACGTCCTGCAGCGCGACGATGTCGGGCTCGCGCCGGGCGATGGCAGCCGCTTGCGCAGGAAGTGTCTCGACCCGGCGCGCGACGTTCCACGTGATGAGGCGCAATCGCGGCGCAGCGCTCATCCGGCCGTCCGCGTGGCCCAACGGCGTGTGGGTGGGTACTCCGCATCTACGACTGCCATGAGATTCACACCGACCAGCGACCTGTGGTGGAAGAACGCCGTCATCTATTGCCTTGACGTCGAGACGTTCCGCGACGCCGACGGGGATGGTTGCGGGGATCTGGCGGGGCTCATCGAGCGCGTCGACCACGCTGCGCGCCTGGGCGCCTCGTGCCTGTGGCTGATGCCGTTCTACCCAACGCCGAATCGCGACGACGGCTACGACATCACGGACTATCTCGCGGTCGATCCACGTCTCGGTGATCTGGGGGACGTCGTCGACGTCATCCGTCACGCGCGCGATCGTGGCCTGCGCGTCATCGTCGATCTTGTCGTCAACCACACCTCCGACGAGCATCCGTGGTTCCGCGCGGCGCGCGCCGACCGAGCGTCGCGCTACCGCGGCTATTACGTCTGGACCGACGATCCCGCCGCCGAACGCGGAACCACCGAGGAGAACTGGGCGTGGGACGACACGGCCGGGCAGTACTACCTGCACCGCTTCGCACCGTTCCAACCCGATCTGAACATCGTCAATCCGGCGGTCCGCGACGAGATCGCGAAGACCGTCGGCTTCTGGCTGACCCTCGGCGCATCAGGGCTGCGGATGGACGCGGTGCCGTTCCTCGTCGAGGAGGTCGGAACCGACGGCGGCGATCCCGGAGGCGGCAAGCCGTGGCTGCACGAACTGCGCGAGTACGCGATGCGCCGCCGCGGCGACGCGATGCTCATGGGCGAGGTCAACGTCGACCTCGCGGACGTCGAGTCGTACTTCGAGGACCGCGGCGACGCGCTGCACCTGCAGCTGGGCTTCCTGATCAACCAGCGGATGTGGCTGTCACTCGCGCGCGGGGAGGCGGCCCCGCTCGAGGATCTCATCCGCCGCCTTCCGGTGCCGCCGCGCGACGCGGGGTGGGCGACCTTCCTGCGCAACCACGACGAGCTCACGCTGGACAAGCTGGCGCCGGCGGAGCGCGACGAGGTCTTTGCGGCGTTCGCGCCCGAGGAGCGGATGCGGATCTACGGGCACGGGATCCGGCGCCGGGCCGCGTCGATGCTGGGCGGCGACGGGAGCCGGCTGCGGATGGCGTGGTCGCTGCTGCTCTCGCTCCCGGGCACGCCGGTCCTGTTCTACGGCGACGAGATCGGCATGGGCGAAGACCTCGAGCTCGACGGCCGCATGAGCGTCCGCACGCCGATGCAGTGGAGCCCGGGCCCGACCGCCGACTTCTCGGCCGCGGACCCTCAGCGGCTCGTGCGGCCGATCGTCCACGGCCGGTTCGGGCCCGAGGCGGTGAGTGTCGCCGCGCAGCAGCGCGCGCCCGACTCGCTCATGCGCTTCATGCAGCGCCTCATCCACCAACGACGGGAGACGCCGGAGCTCGGCTGGGGCGTGAGCACGCTGATCGAGAGCGAACCACCCGCGCTCTTCGTCCGGCGGTCCGACTGGCAGGACTCGACGGTCATCACCGTGCACAACCTGTCCGGCGGGCCGGTGTCGGCCGAGCTCGAGCTCGGTGACGACATCGACGGCGTGGACGACCTGCTCGAGCTGCGCGCGCACCGCGTCGACCGCGGGCGGCTTGCGCTCGAACTCGGCACCTACGGCTACCTGTGGCTGCGCGCGCGCCGGCCCTGACGGCGCGCGCGGAAGCCTCAGAGACCCACCTTGCCGACGAGCTCCTTCGGGTCGATGCCGTGCTTCTCGAGGAGATCGGCGTGCTCCTCGTGGTCGACGGTGTCGGGCAGCTCCTGCTCGGCCTGCTCGGCCTTGTCGTCCTCGCCGCGGTCCTTGAGCATCGCGACGATCTTGTCCTTGGGAATCTCCATGTCCTCTTCCTCTCTTGTTGTGTGGGTTCGTGGTCCTGTCTACGGTCGGACCGCGCCAGCGTTCTCCTTGGCGCTGTCGGCGAGCTGCTCGCCGTGCTTCTGGCCCTCTTCGCTGATGGTGTCCGCGGCAGACTGCGCCACCTGCTTGCCGCGCTCGAGCGCCTCCTGGCCCGTCTCCTTGGCCTGCTCCTTGACCCGGTCGGCCACGGGGCCGAGCTTCTCGTCCTCGACGCGCGAGCCCGGGACGAGCAGGCCGGCGAGGAAGCCGAGCGCGATCGCGCCGATGGCGAGGCCGAGCGGGTTCTCCTGGGCGAGCCCGGCTGCCCTGCGGACCTGACCCTTGACCTGGTCGGCGTCCGGGGTCGCGTCGGCGGCCTTCTGGCCGGCCAGACCGAGCCGTTCCTTGACCGAATCCACCTTGCCGGACACGTTGTCCTTGGCGCGCGTCTTCACGTCGGCCTTGTAGCCGAGCGCGTCGATCGTCTCGCCCATGCGCTCCCGGGTGTCCGCTATTTCGTCGCGGATCGCGTTCGGGTCTTCGCCCATTGCACGTCCTCCTTCACTGAATCGATTGCTTGTTCGGGTACGGGAGGCGCGGCCTCCTGCATCTGCTTACGGCCTGTCATGGCCAGCGCTCCGGCGATCGCGCAGTACACGACGGTGACGACGAGCGCCGCCAGCCACGTGGCCATCGCCCGGTCCAGCGCGGCGATCATGCAGGCGGTCAAGGCGCCCGCGGCCAGCAGGCCGACGAGCGCCGCGGCGCCGAGCATCGCGGCGCCCTTGCCCGCGCGCTTGCCACGCTCGGTCATCTCGGCCTTGGCGAGGTCGATCTCCTGGCGGACCAGCGTGCTGGTCTCGGTCGCGAGGTCCTTGACCAGCTCGCCGATCGACTGGTCGCGAAGATCGTCGGCGGTGCGACTGTCTCCGGTGGCGCTCATCGGGCGTAATCGCTGATCGGCGCCTGCGTGTCGGGGGCGGCCGGGGTGTCCATCGGCAGCGAGCGCGGCGCGCTCCGGGCCGGCTGCGCGCCGTTCGCGCGGCCCTCGTAGCGCTCGCGGCTGGACGCCTTCAGAAAGCGCGAGGCGAGGAACCCGGCGACGACGCCGAGGCCCACGACGGCCAGCGGCTGGCGGCGGCCGAAGTCCTCGAGGTCGTTGAGGATGCGGTCTGCGCTCGAGTCGCTGAGGTATCCGCCGAGGCGCTCGGCGTGGTGGGCCGCCTTCTCGGCAGCCTGGGCCTGGGCGTCCTGGCCCTGCTCTCGCAGCTGGCGGCTCGTGGTCCGCAGCGCCTCCGCGGTGGCGCTGACGTGCTCACCGGCCTGCGTCGAGCGCTGGTCGACCTGCTCACGCATGCGCGCCTGGGCCTGCTGGGCGCCGCCCTTCAGCTTCTCCTGCGCGGCCTCGGCCTTCTCCTGGACCTGCTCCTTGGCGTTGTCGGTCGCCGAGCCTGATGGGCTCTGGGTAGCCATCGCTGCTCCTTCGTCGGGGTGGGATTACGAAGTGGGACGTTTGTGCCACAACGCGGCGGCGTTCTGTCCCGCCTCCCCGCCAGCAGCGTCGGCCATTCACTCAATTCGTCCCACCTGTTCGGCGATCGGCTGAAATTGGCACATTTTGTCCCACGTCCTTCACCCATCGCGACTGGCGGCTACGGTTCCGGACGTGTCCGCGGCAGAGCACGATCCCGAAGCTCCGGGGCAGGATGAACCGGAGAGCGGACCTGCGCGGCGGCGTGCCGACGCGCTCTTGAGCCGCCGGCGCATCCTCGACGCGGCCCGCACCCTGGTCGGCGACCGCCGGACGACCATGTCCGAGATCGCGGCCGCCGCGGGCGTCGGGCGCTCGACGCTGTACCGCCACTTCGCCACCCGCGAGGAGCTGTCCGCCGCGCTCGCGCAGGAGGTCGAGGCCGATGCCGACGGCGTCCCCGAGCCGCAACCGTCCGATCGGCTGGCCTCCCTTCCCTACCAGCCGCCGGGCCGCCTCGGCCGCGCCCATCCCCTGGCGCTCGAGGTCACGCACGTCCTCGACGAGGTCCCGCCCCACCTCATCGCCGATCAGCTGGTGGCCGAGGCGCGCCGCGCCGCCGGCGTTGCCGTCGCCCTCTACATCGTCGACATCGACGGTTCGCAGCTCATCCGGCTCGCCGGCTCCGAGGACTTCCCCGAGACGCTCGACGCGCCGCCCGCGCTCGGCCCGGAGATCGTTCCCGAGGGGCTGTCGTCCTTCTACGGGCTGCTCAAGCAGCGTCTTCCGCGGTGCGTCGCGGTGCCGCTCTGGCTGCGCGGCCGCGTCATCGGGCTGCTGTTGTGCGTCGGCGCACCGGTCGCGTCGTTGGAGGACATCGCCAAACAGGGCGCCGCCGCGCTCGAGCTCGCCAACGACTACACCGACCTCATCGAGGCCACGCGCCGCCGCAAGCCCACCACCGCCGCGGCGGAGGTCCAGTACCACCTGCTTCCTCCCCGCGTGGCGCGGATCACCGGCGCACAGCTCGCCGGCGCGCTGCTGCCCGCCTACGAGGTGGGCGGCGACTGGTTCGACTTCGTCGAGAACCGCGACGGGGCGTGGCTGGCCATCGCCGACGCCGCCGGAACCGGGCCCACGGCCGCGGGGCTCGGCGCGTCCGCGCTTGGCGCGTTGCGCGCCGCCCGGCGCAGCGGCCAGGATCTCGTGCAGGCCGCCGAGAGCATCGACGAGGTCGTGCGCGCCCTGGGCAATCCGAGCTTCGTGGTCACCGCCGTGCTGGCCCGCTGGCACGCGCCGACCGCCACGCTGGCGTGGCTCAACTGCGGTCATCCGTCCGCCTTGGTGGTCGACCCCGAGGGTGGCTGCACCGAGCTCGACGGCCCCATCCACCCCGCCCTCGGCGCCGGCCCCGCTCCCCCGGCCTTCGAGGTCAGCGCGCTCAGCCTCGACCCCGGCGACCGGCTGGTGCTCTACACCGACGGCATCTCCGAGCGCCTCGTCAAGGGCGGCGGGCGGTTCGGCGTCGACGGCGTGCGCCAAGCCGTGCGGTCCGCGAGCGCCCCCACCGCGGCCGCCACGGCCATGGCCATCCAGCAGGCGGTCGCCAGCGCGGCGACCGACCCGCTGCAGGACGACGCGACGCTCGTCGTCCTCGCGGTCGACTGAGGGGCCGGCCATGCGACGGCGGGGCCGACATCGACATCGAGCCCATGTTTGCGGACGGCGCGCCTACGGGAGACCGTCAGGACACTGTCCTACCCAGGAGGCGAAGCATGATCCTGCGTGTCGATCGATTGCAGACCGAGCTACCCCCACCGTCAGATCCGGACCCGGTCGGCGCGGCGGCCGTTCAGGAGCTGCTGGGCGGCAAGTTCGGCGAGATGTCGACCTTCATGAACTACACGTTCCAGTCGTTCAACTTCCGCGCGCGGCAGCAGGCGCGACCGTTCTTCGACCTCGTGTCCAGCATCGCCGCCGAGGAGTTCGGCCACATCGAGCTGGTCGCCACGACGATCAACGCGATGCTCACGGGCGCCGGCGAGACGGGCGGCCTGCCCGCCCCGGGTGAGCTGCTCAACCCACAGCAGATCATCGCCGGGGGCGCCGCGGCGCTCGTCCAGGACTCCAACGGCAAGCCGTGGAACGGCGACTACGTGACCTCGACCGGCGACCTCGTCGAGGACCTCACGCACAACTTCTTCCTCGAGACCGGCGCGCGCAACAACAAGCTCAAGGTCTACGAGATGGTCGACCATCCGGCGGCCCGCGCGCTCACCGGCTACCTGCTCGTGCGCGGCGGCGTGCACCAGGTCGCGTACGCGCGCGCGGTCGAGAACCTCACCGGCGCCGACCTGATGAAGCTGGTCCCGTCGCCGCGGATCCCGACCGACAAGATCCCGGAGTCCAAGGCGCACATGGACAGGGGCGAGCACCTCAAGCTCTACCGCTTCTCCCCCAGCGACTACCTCGAGCTGGCGGCCGCGTTCAACGGCGCGCATCCGGAGACCGGCGAGCAGCTCGAGGTCGTCGACAACCCGCCCGAGGGCGTCCCGGCGTTCGACCTGCCGCCGCAGGAGGGCGTGTTCGCCCCGGACTACGCGCCCGAGGAGATCGCCGAGATCGCGCGCAAGCTGCGCGAGCGGGCGGGCCTCTCGGACGAGCCGACCGGCGTCGTGGCCAACGAGACCAACGGCGTCGTGAGCAAGCTCAAGGACGCCGTCTCCTAGTGGCGACGCTCACCAAGCTCGAGAGCAAGCTGGCCGAGGTCACCGGCCTCGCCATGGCCGCCCAGGATGCCGCGCGCGAGGTGCGCGGCATGCTGGGCTCCGAGCACGCGCCGCTCGCGACGCGACTCAACCAGGCGATCGAGGAAGCCCGTGAGACGCAGAAGCGGTGCACGGCGCTGGCGGGCTCGTTCAAGGGCAAGAAGACCGCGATCCTCGACAAGGCGCGCGAGGTCAAGGGCGAGGCGACCGAGATGCGCGAGGCGTATCTCGGCGGCGAGGACGATCCGCTCGACGGCTTCGAGTTCCTCACGATGGCCGAGGCCGGCGAGGTCGGCCTCTGGTCGATCGTCGCCAAGCTCAACGAGCGGGCCGGCATCGGCGAGCTGCGCAAGCTGACCGACTGGGCGCTGCCGATCCAGCAGCGTCACTTCCAGGAGGTCCTCGACGGCTCGCTGAAGCTGGCCGCCGACGAGGATCCGGGCGAAGAGGAGTCGTCGCGTAAGAGCCGTGACAGGACGGGGCGTTGCCGCTGA
>DATBKW010000153.1:0-11036 GCA_036555665.1 Solirubrobacteraceae bacterium
GTTCCCCGCCCCCACTCACGCCGGGCGCGCCGCCGCCAGGAGGGGAGACCCCGTGGGCCTGAGCGGCAACGGCTCGGGGCCGCTGCTCGAGGCGCGCAACGTCGTGCAGGAGTTCGTCGTGCGCGGGCGCGGCGGGGTCAAAGGCGGCGTCGTGCAGGCGGTCTCCGACGTCTCGCTGCAGATCGCGCCGGGCGAGACGCTGGGCATCGTCGGCGAGACGGGCTCGGGCAAGTCGACGCTCGCGCGCTCGCTGCTGCAGGCGCCGGGGCCGCGATCGGGCTCGGTGCAGCTGCGCGGCACCGAGCTCGTCGGCTTGAAGGGTCGCGAGCTGCTCGAGGCCCGCCGCTCGATGCAGATGGTCTTCCAGGACCCGTTCGGCTCGCTGGACCCGAAGTGGCGCGTGGCCGACATCGTCTCCGAGCCGCTCGTCGCCTACGGCGTCGGCACGCGCCCCGAGCGCCGGCGCAAGGTGCGCGAGGTCCTCGACCTCGTCGGCCTCGATCCCGACGTCTTCAGCCGCCGCCGTCCGCGCCAGCTCTCGGGCGGCCAGGCCCAGCGCGTCGCGATCGCCCGCGCCCTGACGCTCGACCCGGCGCTGATCATCTGCGACGAGGCCGTCTCGTCGCTCGACGTCCTCATCCAGGCGCAGGTGCTCAACCTCTTCGAGCGCCTGCGCGCCGAGCTGGGGCTGTCCTACCTCTTCATCGCGCACGACCTCGCGCTGGTCAAGCAGGTCTCCGACCGCGTCGCCGTGATGCACCTGGGCAAGCTGTGCGAGGTGGGGCCGGCCGAGGCGCTGTACCGCGAGGCGCGCCACCCCTACACCGTCGCCCTGCTGGCCTCCGTACCGAGCCCCGATCCGGAGGCGCCGAAGACCGCGGCGCACGAGGCGGTCCGCGGCGATCCGCCGTCGCCGATCGACCCGCCGAGCGGCTGCCGCTTCCGCACGCGCTGCCCGCGCGCGCAGGAGCGCTGCGCGACCGAGGAGCCGCTCCTGCTCGGCGACGAGCACACCGTGGCATGCCACTTCCCGGTCGAGAGGTGACGCTCCCGGAATATCGCCTCGACGATCCGGCCGTCAGGAGCCTGCCGCGCGAGGAGCTTGCCGCGCTGCAGGACGAGCGCCTGCGTGCACTGGTCGCCTACGCCCGCGCGACATCTGGCTTCTGGCGCGACAGGCTCGACGCCGACGTGCGTGGCGTCGGCGACCTGCCTCGCCTGCCGCTCACCACGCGCACCGAGCTCGACGCCGAGCAGGCCACCCACCCGCCGTTCGGCGATTACACCTGCAGCCCGCGCGAGACGTGGATGGGGATGTTCACGACGTCGGGCACCTCGGGGCGCAAGCTCAAGCGCGTCGTCTCGTGGCGCGACTGGCGGATGATGATCGCGCTGCTGCATCGCAACCCGGCGCCCCCGCCGGGCGAGATCTTCATGCTGCTCGGGCCGATCGACGGGCTGCTGGGGCCTTCGGTCGGCGTCGAGGCGGCGCGCCTGCGCGGGAGCATCCCGGTCCTCGCCGGCATGTGGGACACGCGCACCAAGGTGCGCGCGATCGCCGAGCTGCGCCCCGGCGTGATCGCCGGCGCGGCGTCCTACATCGTCCATCTGGCGGAGGTCGCGGCCGAGATGGGCGTCGATCTGTCCGCGTGCGGGCTGCGCGCGGTGACCTCGTTCGGCGAGCCGGGCGCCGCCATCGACGCCACGCAGCGAACGATCGCGCGGCGCTACGGCGTCGAGCAGATCATCGACGGCTACGGGTTGACCGAGGTCTGGCCGCTTGGCGGCAGCTGCCCGCTGTCGCGCGCGCTGCACATCCCCGAAGACGTTGTCGCGGTCGAATGCATCGATCCCGACACCGGCGCGGCCGTGCCCGAGGGCGAGCCGGGCGAGATCGTCCTGACGACACTGGTCGGCGACACGCATCCGCTGCTGCGCTACCGCACGCGCGACGTCGGGCGGCTGATTGTCGGCGAGCCGTGCGCGTGCGGCTCGACCTTCGCCCGCATCGAGCGCATCGAGGGCCGCACCGACGACATGATCTGGTACCGCGGCGCGAACTTCTTCCCCTCGGCCGTCGAGGACATCGTGCGCCGCCAGGACGGGCTGTCGCCCGAGTACCGCATCGTCCTCGACGACGGCCCGCGCGGGCTGCCGGTGGTGACGATCCAGGTGGAGGGCGAGGAGCGTGTCCGCGCGCGCGTGCGCGAGAGCCTGCGCGGCGGGCTGGGGGTCAACCCGGAGCTCGAGGTGCTGCCGGTGGGCACGCTGCCCCGGGCCGAGCAGGGCAAGGCCAAGCGAGTGCTCGACAGAAGGAGCCAAACATGAAAGCGGGACGGTTCGTCGTCGACACCCACGTGCACGCGCAGCGCTTCGCCGCGGGCAAGGCGATCTCCGACCGCCCGCCCGAGGTCAGCGGCGGCAGCCAGTGGGGCACGCTGGGCAAGACGATGTCGGGGCTCGAGCCCTACGACAACAGCGCGCGCCTGGAGTACGACATGGAGTGCTACGGCGTCGACATGTGCGTGCTCCTGCCCGCGTTCGGGATGACCGACGAGCTCAACCTCGAGATCGTCTCGCGCGCGCCCGAGCGGTTCGTAGCGGCCTGTGGGTGCACCGACTACATCCAGCGCTGCCGCGCCGGCGAGGAGCAGTGGAGCATCGACGGCGTCTGCCAGGAGCTCGATCGGCTGCTGGGGACCGGGCGGTTTGTCGCGATCGGCGAGTCGCTTCCCTACATGCCCTATCCGTGGGACGAGACCGCGCTGGTCAGCCGGGTCGACGCGGTGGCCAACATCCTGCGCATCGTCGAGGTCGCCCAGCAGCACGGCGTCGCCGCGCGGATCCACACGGGCATCCCCTTCGGCTACACGGCGGCCTACTCGTACGGCTACATCGGGCCGGCCAACGTCAACCCGCTGTGGATGCTCGACGTCGCGGCCGCCTTCCCCGACGTGTCGCTGATCTTCGATCACGGCGGCATGCAGGCGGGCTGGTGGGAGCACTTCTACGAGCAGTGCCTGCAGGTCGTCGCCTCGGCCGACAACGTCTACGTCGAGACCGGGCTGTGGTGGCGCGAGCTGTACGAGCGCCCGCTGATCGACCCGAACATCGGGCCGGGCAAGCTGCTGTGGGGGACCGACTGGGGCGCGAGCATGCAGATCTACTCCCAGCTCGGCCGCACGCCGCCCAGCTACGCCGTGCAGCTGCGCGGCGAGGGGATCCCCCACTACCAGGTCGACTACTGGGGCTGGAGCCTGCGCGAGCTGACCGCGCTGCGCATCTCGCAGGACGACATGAACCTCATCTTGGGCGGCAACGCGGCACGCATCTTCGGATTGAATGTGCCGCATACCCGCCTGTTCAAGGCGCCGTCCGAGGACGTCGGGCGGAGCGCCAAAAAACCCACGGCATCGCAGACCCGTTGATAGAGTGCTGTTGCCGTACAACTGTTCGCATAGCGCACAGCAGGAGAGGAGAGGAGTCCTATGCCCAACAAGGGCACCATCCGCGGTACCCACCACCTGACCTTCTGCGTAGGCGGAGCGCAGGAGGACTACGACTTCCACGTCCGTCTGCTCGGCCTGAAGAGCGTCAAGAAGACCGTCCTGTTCGACGGCGAGATCCCGATCTACCACCTCTACTACGGCAACAAGGTCGGTGACGCGAGCACGCTGCTGACCGCGTTCCCCTATCGCCAGGCCGGATGGATGGGCAAGCGCGGCACCAACCAGCTCAAGTCGATCCTGCTCTCGGTCCCGGCCGACGCGACCGGCTTCTGGGTCGATCGCCTCAACGACAAGGGCGTCGAGAACCAGGTCGTCACGCGCTTCGGCAAGGAGCGCGTCTGCTTCGACCACCCGTGCGGCATCCCGTACGAGCTGGTCGGGGTCAGCGACGACGACCCGCGCGAGCCGTACGAGTCACCGAACGGCGTCAGCGCCGACGTCGCGATCCGCGGCGCCTACGGCACGATCTGCTCGGTGCGCGAGCCCGAGCTGCAGGCCGCCTTCATCACCGAGGGCATGGGCGGCGAGCAGACCGGCTCCGAGGGCCCGCACCACGAGCTGCGCATCGGCACCGACGAGGGCCACGGGCGGATCCTCGAGCTCGTCGAGGAGCCCGATCTGCCGCAGGGCTCGTGGACATTCGGCGAGGGCACGATCCACCACCAGGCCTTCGACGTCATGAACGGCGAAAACCAGGAGGTCGTCAAGGACTGGCTGGTCGGCCTGGGCTACACGGACGTCTCCGAGGCCAAGGACCGCGGCTACTTCTTCTCGATGTACATGCGCAGCCCCGGCGGCGCGCTGTGCGAGCTGGCCTGGTCGCACGAGGCCGGCTTCACCATCGACGAGGCGGCCGACGAGCTCGGCACCCACATGTGCATCCCGCCGCACTGGGAAAACCGGCGGTCAGAGATCTCGCAGCTCGAGCCGATCGAGACCGACGAGGTCGTGCACACGGGCGTCTAGGGCCGCCCGGCCGGGCGCACGCCCGGCACACAGACTCCGCTCGGCGGGCCGGGGGCTTCGGCGCCCGGCCCGCCACTCCTGTCGCTCTGCCGCTTGCGTTTGCAGCGCGGCGCAGCCATGGCACCCAGGGAATCCCACGCATCGTCGGTCGGACCACGCGGCTTGCGCGCGGGCGTCCCGCGCGGTACACGCGCAGTGTGTGGATCGTCGGTGTCGTTGTCGTGGTCGTGATCGCCCTATGCGTGGCCGCCATCTTCCTCGGCGGCGGCGAGCAGGGTCCGTTCCTGTCGCTGTCGAAGCTCGGATCGAGCGGGAAGATCACCACCTCGCGCGGCCGCGCGGACTTCCAGGGGGATCTGCACAAGCCGCGCAACGAGAACGAGCTGCTGTAGCGGCTCTCGGCGCTCCTGTCGTTCTGCTCGCGTTCGCGGCGCGGCGTGGCCAGGGGCAGTGAGGGTGAGTGGGTGCGATCGCCCGCGTCTGCTCGAGGTGTGGTGACTTTTGTGGCTCCTGGCCACAAAACTCACCACTGCCGACCGCAAGCGGCCACGCCCGGCCGCCCTCACTGCCATCGGTCGCGCGGTGTGGTCGGCGCGCGCGGAGATCGTGCAGCGCCGCGCGGCAGACCGCTACCGGATCTGCATCCCCGAGATCGCGCGCGAGATCACCAGGCGCTGGATCTCGGAGGTCCCCTCGAAGATCGAGTAGATCTTCGCGTCGCGGTGCCAGCGCTCGACCGGATACTCGCGGGTGTAGCCGTTGCCGCCGAGGATGTGCATCGCTCGCTCGGTGGCCCACAACGCGACCTCGCCGGCCTTGAGCTTGCTCATCGAGCCCTCGGCGTTCTCGAACGGGATGCCGCTGCGGCCCATCCACGAGGCGCGCCAGACGAGCAGGCGCGCCGCGTCGATCTCGAGCTTCATGTCGGCCAAGGCGAAGGCGATCGCCTGGTTCTCGATGATCTTGCGGCCGAACTGCTCGCGCTCGCGGGCGTAGTCCAGGGCGTACTCGTAGGCGGCGCGGGCGATGCCGAGGGCCTGCGCGCCGACGGTCGGCCGCGTGGCCTCGAACGTCTGCATCGCGGCCTGGCCGCGCCCGCCGCCGTTGCCCTCGCGGACGCGGGCCAGGCGCTCGTCGAGCTTCTCCTTGCCGCCGAGCAGGCACGAGCCGGGGACGCGGCAGTCGTCGAGGTGGACGTCGGCGGTGTGCGAGGCGCGCAGCCCGTGCTTTGAGACCTTCGCACCCTGCTCGAGACCCTTGGTGCCGGGGGGGACCAGGAAGGCCGCGTGGCCGCGCGCGCCCAGGTCGCGGTCGACCGAGGCGATGATCACGTGCACCCCGGCGATGCCGCCGTTGGTCGCCCATGCCTTCTGGCCGTTGAGGATCCATTCGTCCTTGGCCTCGTCGTAGCGGGCGGACGTCCGGATGGCCGAGACGTCGGAGCCGGCGTCGGGCTCCGAGGCGCAGAACGCCGCGACCGCGGGCTCGTCGACCGTGCCGAAGCAGCGCGGGATCCACTCGCCGATCTGCTCGCCCGTCCCCTGGCCGAAGATCGCCGCCACGGCCAGCGAGGTCCCCATGATCGCCATGCCGATGCCGGCGTCGCCCCAGAACAGCTCCTCGTTGACGATCGGCAGCAGCAGGCCGGTCTCGTCGGCGTAGAACTGGGCCAGCGCCTCGAAGCCGTAGAGCCCGATCTTGGCGGCCTCCTGGATGACCGGCCACGGGGTCTCCTCGCGCTCGTCCCACTCGTGCGCCGCCGGGCGCACGACCTGCTCGGCAAAGCCGTGAACCCAGTCGCGGACGTCCTTCTGATCCTGCGTGAGCGCCAGTGAGAACTCGGGTGCGGTCGTAGCGGTGGCTGACATGAACGGAACGCTACCGTTCATACAAGCGCGGTGCGCCACTCAGGCGGCAGCGGACTCCTGCGGCTGCTCGGCCGGCGGCTGCGCCCGCTGTTGCGCCGCCGGGTGGCGCACCCGCACGAGCAGCAGCCCCGCAGTGAGCGCGCCCACCGCCGCGAAGCACGCACCCACGAAAAACGCGCGATGAAAGCCGCCGACCAGCGCGCTCGCGTCGATCGGGCCGCCGCCGGCGAGGGCCTGCGAGCGCTGCGTGGCCAGGGTGGCCAGGATCGCCAGCCCCAGCGAGCCGCCCATCTGGCGCGAGGTGTTGACCAGGCCGCCGGCCAGGCCGGAGTCCGAGCGCTCGACGCCGGCGACGGCGGTGATCGTCGCGGGGACGAAGGCCAGGCCGATGCCGGTCGTGGTGATGACGCCCGGCCCCAGCACGTCCGACGCATAGGAGCCGTCGGGCGCGATCCGCGTGAAGAGCAGCATCCCGATCGAGATCAGCGCCATCCCGGCGGCCAGCAGCCGGCCGGGCCCGATCCGCTCGGCCCGGCGCCCGGCGAAGGTTGATCCGACGATGATCGCGAAGGTCATCGGCAGGAAGCTCACGCCCGCCTCGATCGGCGAGAAGCCCAGCACCTGCTGCAGGTACAGCGACACGAAGTACCACATCGCGAACACCGACGACCCGAGCATGAAGACCACGAGGTTCGCGGCCGTCAGCGTGCGTGAGGCGAAGATGCGCAGCGGCACGAGCGGCCGCCGCGCGCGGCGCTCGATGAAGACGAAGGCGACCAGCAGCGCAGCGCCGACGGCGGCGACGAGCAGCGTCTGCGCCGACCCCCAGCCGTTGACGTCGGTGCGCACGATCGCGAAGGTCAGGACCACGAGGCCGGCGGTGACCGACAGCGCGCCGGCGATGTCGAAGTGGCGCTCGCCCGCGACCGTGCGTGTGCTCTCGGGGATGAAGCGCATCGCGGCGACGGCGCCGAGGACGCCCACCGGGACGTTGATGAAGAGGATCCACTCCCAGCCGAGCAGCTGCGTCAGCACGCCGCCCAACAGGACGCCGGTCGAGCCGCCGACGGCGCCCATCGCGCCCCAGTAGGCCAGCGCGCGGTTGCGCTCGCGGCCCTCGGCGAACGTCGTGGCGATGATCGCCAGCGTCGCCGGCGCCACGACCGCGCCGCCGATGCCCTGGGCCGCGCGCGCGCCGACGAGCATCTCCTGGCTCTGCGAGAGGCCGCCGACCAGCGAGGCGAGCGCGAACAGTCCGAGCCCGAAGACGAAGACCTGCTGGCGGCCGAGCAGGTCCGCGGCGCGCCCGCCGAGGAGCAGGAAGCCCGCGAAGGTCAGCGTGTAGGCGTTGACGACCCACTGCAGGTCGACCGCCGAGAAGCCGAGGTCCGTGCGAATCGACGGCAGCGCGACGTTCACGACCGAGACGTCGAGGATGACCATGAACTGCGCAAGGCAGGTCAGGACGAGAATCCAGCGCTTGCGTGCGTCGTCCAGCGTTGATTGCACTCGCAACGACCCTAGCAGGGGTCCGGGGGAGGGAGAATGCCGTTGCCCGTGTCAACGCTCCCGCCCGAGATCCGTGAGGTCCTGCGCACCCGCGCCGACGAGGCGATGGCGCTCAACGACCGCCACCTCAATCCGCAGCTCGGGCGCATCGTGCGCACCCTCGGGTTCAACCGCACCTGGGTGGCCGGCGAGGGCGCGCACCTGATCGACGACCGCGGCGAGCGCTACCTCGACCTGCTGTGCGGCTACGGGGTCTTCGCCGTCGGGCGCAATCACCCCGACGTCATCGCCGCGCTGCAGGATGTCATGGCCGCGCGCACCGCCAACCTGCCCCAGCTCGGCGTCTCGCTGCTGCCGGGAGTGCTTGCCGAGGAGCTGGTCAAGCGCGCGCCGGCGAGCATCGACGCGATGGTCCCGGCCAACAGCGGCGCGGAGGCGGTCGAGGGGGCGATGAAGCTCGCCCGCGCGGCCACGGGCCGCCCGCGTATCGTGCACGCCGAGCACGCTTTCCACGGGCTGACGCTCGGCGCCCTGTCGATCAACGGCAACGCCGAGTTCCGCGACGGTTTCGGCCCCTTCGTCGAGGGCTGCCAGGCGGTGCCGTTCGGCGACCTCGACGCGCTCGACCGCGAGCTCACGCGCGGCGACGTGGCGGCCTTCGTCGTCGAGCCGATCCAGGGCAAGGGCGTCAACCTGCCGCCGCCCGGCTACCTGCGCGGCGCCCAGGACCGCTGCCGCGCTGCAGGGACGCTGTTCGTCTGCGACGAGGTGCAGACCGGCCTCGGGCGTACTGGGCGCTTCCTGGCCCTGGAGCACTGGGGCCTCGAGCCCGACATCGTGTGCGTGGCCAAGGCGCTGTCGGGCGGGTTCGTGCCGATCGGCGGCGTGCTCGTCTCGCGCGCGGTCATGGACGGCGTCTTCGACGGCATGGAGCGCGGCGTGCGGCACGGCTCGAGCTTTGGCGGCAACGACCTCGCGGCCGCGGCCGGCCTCGCGACGCTGCGGGTGATCGACGACGAAGGGCTGGTCGAGCGCGCACGGCGGCTGGGCGATCTGCTGCTCGAGCTCACCGGGCCACTCGTCGACCGCTACGAGGTCGTCCGCGACGTGCGCGGCATGGGCCTGATGTGGGCGATCGAGCTCGGCGCCCCCAGCGGCCCCGTCAACCGCCCGATGTTCGGCGCCGTCGAGCGCGCGCAGCCAGGGCTGTTCGCCCAGCTCATCACGGTGCCGCTCTTCCACGAGCACCGGATCCTCTGCCAGGTCGCCGGCCACGGCATGAACGTCGTCAAGGCGCTGCCCGCGCTGGTCGTCGAGGAGGACGAGATCCGGCGGTTTGCCGCGGCGCTCGAGGAGGTCATCGCGGCGGCGGAGCGGATGCCGTCGGCGATGGCGCGCTTCGGGTGGCGTCTCGCCCGCGGCGCGCGCCGGCGCTCCGCGGCATGAAGGCGCTGGTCACCGGCGCGGCCGGGTTCATCGGCGCCCACCTGGTCACCGCGCTCTCCGACGCGGGCGCCGAGGTGCGGGCCTTCGATCGCCACGCGCCGCCCGACACCAAGGCCGAGCCGGTGATCGGCGACATCCTCGACCCCGACGTGGTCCGGCGGGCGGCCCAGGGCTGCGACGCGATCTTCCACCTCGCCGCCCTCTACAGCTACGCGCGCGGCGACGCCGCCGCGATGCACGCCGTCAACGTTCAGGGCACGCGCATCGTGCTCGACGTCGCCGCGCGCAACGGCCCCCGGCGCGTGGTGCACACGAGCTCGTGCGCGACCTGCGGCCCGGCGCCCGGCCGCCCCGCGACCGAGGCCGACGGCCCGCCGGCCTGGGAGCTCGATGTCCCCTACAAGCGCACGAAGCTGGAAGGCGAGCGACTCGCGCTGCGCGCCGCGCGCGAGGGCCTCGACGTCGTCGTGGTCAATCCGACCACGCCGGTCGGCCCCGGCGATCGGCGGCCGACGCCGACCGGCCGCATGGTCGCCGACGTCGCGCGCGGGCGCTCGCGCGCCTACCTGCGTGGCTCGGCGCTCAACGTGGTCGCCGTCGAGGACGTCGCGGCGAGCCACCTGCGCGCGCACGAGCGCGGTCGCGCCGGCGAGCGCTATCTGCTCGGCGGCGAGAACCTCGCGCTGCGCGACGTCTTCGCCGTCGTCGCGCGCGCCGCCGGGCGCCGGCCGCCGCGCACGGGGATCCCCTGGGCGCTGGCCTACGGCGCCGCGCGGGTCGGCGACGCGGCAGCGCGCCTCGTCGGCCGCGAGCCGACGCTGCTCGTGCTCGACGCGGTCCGCGTGGCCCGGCTGCCCATGACCTTCGACGACGGCAAGGCGCGGCGCGAGCTCGGCCATCGCTCGCGGCCGGCGGCGCAGGCGCTCGAGACAGCGGCCCGAGCCGCGCTGAGTCCTATCCTCTGAGAATGCGAGGACGCGCCACCGCAGGGATCGTCGCCGTGCTGCTCGTGTTTGCCGCGCCGGCGCAGGCGGCACCCTTCGTCGCGACCCTGAAGGCGCCGACCCACCGGCCGAAGGCCGATCGTCTGTGGCCCATCACGGTGACGGCGCGCACCAGTTCGGGCACGGCGCTGCGCGCCACCGCGACCTACCAGTTCGTCTATAACGGCAGCGTCGTCGCAACCCGCTACCCGAGCCCACACGCCGACCCGAAGTCGAAGTGCTCGAAGGCCGGGACATGCCGCAAGTCGCCCTATCCCTTCCGCGGGCGCATGCGCGACGGCACCTTCACCTGGCCGGCCCGCGCCGTCGGCGCCGACCTGACCTTCCGCGTGGTCGTCGTCGTCAAGGGCAAGGGCCGCGTGAACCTCGATTACGCGGTGCGTGTCCATCGCTGACCAGCCGACCGCCAGTGGCGCCCGCGTCGTCGTCGACGGCGTCCGCCGCGTCCACCAAGGCGAGATCGTCGCCGTGGCCGACGTGTCGCTCGAGCTCGAGCCGGGCGAGTTCGTCGTTCTCACGGGGCCGTCGGGCTCGGGCAAGACCTCGCTGCTGTCGCTGATCGGCGTCCTGGACCGCCCCACCGCCGGCCGTGTGCTCGTCGACGGCGAGCCGATCGCGCCCGGCTCCGATGCCCGCGCCCGCTACCACCGCGAGACGGTCGGCTTCGTCTTCCAGCACCACCACCTGCTCGGCCACCTGCCGGCCCGCGCCAACGTCGAGCTGCCGCTGCTCGG
>DATBKW010000154.1:0-5166 GCA_036555665.1 Solirubrobacteraceae bacterium
GCGGCGTTGCAGCTCCTCCCAGATGCGCTCGTCGGACCATTCCCCGATGTCCTCGTCGTGGTCGACCTGCAGGTAGTAGCGCGACAGCTCGGGCGAGCGCAGCGACAGCAGCGCGAAGCCGCGCTCGCTGTGGGTGTAGACGAGCTCGTCCATCGAGGGCGCGACCTGCGCCAGGATGCCGAGCCAGCCGAAGGGGTACTCCCGCTCGAAGGCACGCAGCACGCCGTCGGGGACCGACGGCCGGCAGACGCCGTGGAAGCCGTCGCAGCCGGCGATCACGTCGCATTCGAGCTCGTCCTCGCGGCCCTCGTGCGTGAAGCCGATGCGCGGACGGTCGGACTCGATGTCGCGCACGGCGACGTCGGCGACCTCGAAGAGCAGCGGCAGCCCGGCGGCCAGGCGCTCCGCGATCAGGTCCTTGACGACCTCGGTCTGCCCGTAGATGACGATCGTGCGGCCGTCGGTCAGCTCGCGCATCGGCACGTGATGGCGCTCGCCGTCGAACTGCAAGTAGATGCCGCCGTGGACGATCCCCTCGCGCTGCATGCGCTCGCCGACGCCCGCGTCGCGCAGCAGGTCGACCGTGCCCTGCTCGAGCACGCCGGCGCGGATGCGCTTCTCGACGTACTCGCGGGAGCGGTTCTCGAGGATCACCGACTCGATGCCCTCGCCCGCCAGCAGCTGCGCCAGCGTCAGCCCGGCCGGCCCGGCGCCCACGATCCCGACCTGGGTCCGCATGAAGCTCAAGCCTAGTCATGCACAACACCGAAGGGGCGCGGCGATGTCGCCGCGCCCCGATCGGTCATGCCTGACCGAGGATGTTCAACCCGACAGGCCCATGCTGCGCTCGTAGATGCGCTTGTTGCCCGCGAAGTCGTGCACCGTCAGGTGGACGAGGACGCGGCCATGGTTGCGAATGGCGCGGCGCAACGCCGCATCGTTGCGCTTGTTGGCGCCGAACTCGACCTTGACCGTGCCGGCCTGGTCGATCGTGCCCAGCCCCATGGTGATGACCTTGCCGTGCAGGCGCACCGACGCGAGGACCTGGCCGCCCTGGCTGACCTTGGCGCGCAGGCCGGTGTACCACGGGTGGTCGCGGACGATCTCGCGGCGCAGGACGCGACCCTTCAGAGTCGCCTTGGGCGCCTTGGTGTCATCGGCGACCTTGCCGTCGTCGGCTACCGCGACCAGCTGCTCCAGGAACGGCAAGCTCTGGTTGCTGATGACGCCGGTGGCCGGGTCGTAGCGTACGACGCGCGACTGCGGCAGACGCTTCTTCTTGGCGCTCTGGTTGGCGACAGCCCACACCGAGCCGTCGGAGGCGACGGTCGCGCGCAGCGGCTCGAGCGCCGGGAACGGCGTCTTGGCGAGCGTCTTCAGCGTCGCCGCGCCGGGCGCGGTCTGCGCCGCGAAGGCGTTCTGGGCGTCAGCGACCCCGATGAGGCGGCCGTCGGCGGCGTAGTCGAGCGCCGGCGTCATCTGCGTGCCGGCGTTCGCGTCGCCCGCGGCGAAGCCCAGCGGCGCGTTGTTGGTCGCAGCGCCGTTGGCCAGGTTGACGGTGATGTCACGCCCGGCGGTGATGATGCGCGCGCTCGCGCCGTTGGGCGCGACGGCGAAGGTCAGGGCCGCCTTGGGATCGACTGCACCGGTCACGGGGCCGGCGAACTTCGGCGTGGCCTTGCCGGTCTTGGTGTCGAGGTCGGCGATCCGGCCCGCGGAGGTGAGGGCGAGCAGCTCGCCCGACGGGGCCCGATCGAGGCCGACGACGCGCTCGCCGGAGGCGAGGCCCCGGATGTCAACCGGCTTGGAGAGGCCGGGGTGCGAGTCGCTGTGGAAGTGCGCGACGGCGCCGTCGGAGGTGACGGCAGTGAAGCCCTCGGCGGCGTGGGCCGCTGAGGGCGCGATGGCCGCCGCGGCGAGGGCGGCGGCCGTGAGGAGGGTTCGAGAGAGGGTCATGCATCCCGAACGAGGCGGTGCCTACGCAGGTCACGCCGCGGCGGTGTTCGCGCTCGGACAACTCAGAGGCGCCGGCGGTCGACCACGCGCACGGCCTTGCCCTCGCTGCGGGGGACCGCGCCGGGCGCCAGCAGCTCGACGGCGACCGTGATGCCGATGCCCTCGCGCAGCGCATGGGCGATGCGGGCGCGCAGCTGATCGCGGTCGATGCCGTCCTCGCGCGGCTCGCAGTTGATCGTCAGCTCGTCGAGGAGCTCGCCCGGCCGGTCGACGATGAGCTGGTAGTGCGGCGCCACGCCATCGACGCCGAGCAGGGCATGCTCGACCTCCGACGGATACAGGTTGACGCCGCGGATGATGAGCATGTCGTCGCTGCGGCCGCGCACCGGGCTCATGCGGGCGAGCGTGCGCCCGCAGCCGCACGCGTCGAAGGTGAGCGCGGCGATGTCGGCGGTGCGGTAGCGCACCAGCGGCAGCGCCTCCTTGGTCAGCGTCGTGAAGACCAGCTCGCCGTCGTCGCCGGGCGGGCGCCGCGCGCCCGTGTCGGGATCGACGACCTCGACCATGAAATGGTCCTCGTTGACGTGCAGGCCGTCGCGCTCCGGGCACTCCGCCGACACGCCGGGCCCGACGATCTCCGAGAGGCCGTAGAAGTTGAAGGCCTTCAGGCCGAGCTCGCTCTCGATCTGCGTGCGCATCGCCTCGCTCCACGGCTCGGCGCCGAAGAGCCCGATCTCGAGCTCGAGGTCGCCGGGGTCGACGCCTGCCTCGCGCATGCCGTGCGCGATGTTCAGCGCGTAGGACGGGGTCGAGCACAGCGCCTGGCCGCCGAAGTCGCGCAGCAGCATCACCTGGCGGTCGGTCAGGCCGCCGGAGATCGGCACGACGGTCGCTCCGAGCCGCTCGCCGCCCTGGTGGAAGCCCAGGCCGCCGGTGAACAGCCCGTACCCGTAGGCGTTGTGGACGACCATCCCGGCGCGCACGCCGGCCGTCGACATGCTGCGGGCCATCACCGCGGTCCACACCTCGTCGAGGTCATGGCGGGTGTAGCCGACGACGGTCGGCTTGCCCCCGGTGCCGCTGGAGGCGTGCACGCGGACGAGCTGCTCGCGCGGCACCGCCAACAGGCCGAACGGGTAGTGCTCGCGCAGGTCGGACTTCCAGGTGAACGGCAGCTGCGGCACGTCGTCGAGCGAGCGGATGTCGCGCCCGGCGCGCACGCCGGCCTCGTGCAGCCGCGCGCGGCCGGGTGCCACCGCGGCGAGGATCCGGTCGACCGTCGCGCGCAGGCGCTCGAGCTGCAGCGCCTCGAGCGCCTCGCGGGGCGTGCTCTCGATCGCGTCGTAGGTCACAGCCGGCGCTGGTGGGCGTTCCAGTGGCGCTCGAGGTTGCGGACCAGCGCCGGGCTGAAGTGGCAGTAGGACTGCTCGCGCGCGTAGGTGGCCATGTAGGCGCGGAAGAGGTCGAGCGGCTCATCGCCGACGCGCATGGCGCGGCGGTTGGCGGCGGCGTTGACGACGCCCGAATCGGTCAGCAGCTCGATGCGCCGGCCGAGAGCCGCGTCCATCTCGCCCGGCTCGACCACCTCGTCGCACAGCAGGTCGCCCTCGGGCGTGCCCGCCTCGAACTCGCGGCCGGACAGGATCGCCTGACGGGCGAGGCGATCGCCGACCGAGCGCGCCAGCCGCAGCGGCGAGGCGCCGGGGATGATCCCCTCCTTGCGCGCCGGCAGGTACAGCCGGCAGCCGCGCTCGGCGATCACGTGGTCCATGACGTGCAGGAGCTGGCAGGCGCCGCCGATCGCGTAGGTCTCGGCGGTGGCGATCCACGGCTTCTCGGTGGTCTCCTCGAGCGTGCCGGGTCGGTACTCGGGGCCCGACAGCCCGCGATAGAGCTTGTTGACGTAGCCGAGGTCGCGGACGAGGAAGAAGAGGAAGGAGATCAGCCCGCGGTACAGGTGGGTGAGGTTGATCCCGGCGCCGAAGATCCGCCGGCCCGCGTAGCGCGGGTGGTCGACGACGCCGCCGCGGAACACCCCGACCTCGATCTCTGGGTCGAGCAGCACGAGGTCGACCGCGACCTCGGTCGCCGGCAGCGTCGTGTCGTCCTCGGCGTTGAGGTGGCGCGGGTTGCGCAGCTCGACGATGCCGGCGCGGCCCTCGCGCCGCACGAGCGCTCCGCCGAGGTCGATCTCGCCGTTGGCGCGGAACTCGTGCACGCGCGCGAGCGCGTCCTCGGTCGGCCGCAGCATCGCCCAGACCAGGTGCGCCCCGCAGCGCGGCGAGGCGAGCACGTGCGCCAGCAGCAGGCCCTGCGCGATCTCGGCCCCGTCCTTGTCGCCCTGCAGGCATTCGCGCTCGGCGGCCACGCGTTCGCGCGTCGGCGTCAGGCCGGGGAAGCGCTCCGCCGCGAGGTACACGAGCTCGTCGGCGCGCAGGGGCATGGTGAGGTCGTCGGTCAGCTCGGCGTAGACCTCCTCGACGTGCTCGCGCAGGAAGCGCTCGCGCGCCTCACCGGCGGCGGCGTCGAAGCTGCCGCGCTCGTCCAGGTCCTCGGCCGCGAAGGCGGCCCACGCGCTCGCCCCCATCGCGAAGTGACCTTATCGCGCGAAGAGCCCCGCGGGCGTCGGTGCCCGCGGGGCTCGTTGGGGGCACTGTCCGGGTCCGGCGCTACGCGGCGGCCGGCGCGACCGCGGGCTCGTGGCTGACCTTGGGCAGCCAGTCGAGCTTCTTGGGCAGGTACCAGTTCCACTTGCCCAGGAGCTTCATCACGGCCGGCAGCAGCACTGCGCGGACGATCGTCGCGTCGATGAGGATCGCGGCGGCCAGGCCGATGCCCAGCTCCTTCATCTCGATCCCGCTCTCGGTGGCGAACACCGCGAACACGACGACCATGACGATGGCGGCGCTGGTCACCGTGCCGGCCGTGGTCTTGATGCCGTGGGCGACCGCGTCCTCGGTCTTCATGCCGCGATCGAACGCCTCACGGACCCGGCTGAGGATGAACACGTGGTAGTCCATCGAGAGCCCGAAGAGGATCACGAACAGGAAGATCGGCAGCCAGCTCGCAATGCCGCCGTTGGCCTGGTAGCCGAGCGTGTTCTCGAAGCGGCCCTCCTGGAAGATCCAGGTGAGCAGCCCGTAGCTCGCGCCGACCGACAGCAGGTTCAGCACGATCGCCTTGATCGGGATGACGATCGAGCGGAACGTG
>DATBKW010000155.1:0-11339 GCA_036555665.1 Solirubrobacteraceae bacterium
GCCGGCAACGTCTACTTCGAGGTCCAGAAGAACGGCATCGCCGACCAGGAGAAGGCCAACGAAGGCATCGTGCGGATCGCGCGCGAGGTCGGCCGTCCGCTGGTCGGCACGGGCGACGTGCACTACCTGCGCCGCGAGGACTACGACCACCACACGGCGCTGCTGTGCGTGCAGACGAAGTCCACGCTGGCGGCGCCGAAGATGACCTTCGACACCAACGAGTTCTTCCTGCGCACCAGCGAGGAGATGGCGCAGGCGTTCGCCGAGTGGCCGGAGGCGATCGCGTCGACGATCGAGATCGCCGAGCGCTGCGACGTCACGATCGAGCTCGGGCGCCAGCTCATACCGCGCTACCTGCCCGAGGGCGAGGACGAGCGCGCCTACCTGCGCGAGCGCGTCATGGAAGGGCTGCGGGCGCGCTACGGCGATCCGCCACCGGCCGACGCCCTCGAGCGCGCCGAGATGGAGCTCGAGGTCATCGACCGGATGGGCTTCAACGCCTACTTCCTCATCGTCTGGGACTTCGTCACGTGGGCCAAGGACAACGCCATCGCGGTCGGTCCCGGGCGCGGGAGCGCGGCCGGCTCGATCGTCTCCTACGCGCTGCGCATCACCGATCTCGATCCGCTGCGCTACGACCTGCTCTTCGAGCGCTTCCTCAACCCGGAGCGCGTGTCGATGCCCGACATCGACATCGACTTCTCGGTGCGCGGCCGCGAGCGCGTCATGCAGTACGTGGTGGGCAAGTACGGGCGCGAGTCGGTCGCTCAGATCATCACCTTCGGCAAGATGTTCCCGCGCGCGGCCACGCGCGACGCGGCGCGCGTCCTCGGCCACGACTACGGCGTGGGCGATCGGCTGGCCAAGCTGATCCCCGATCCGCAGCAGGGCCGGCCACCGTCGTTCGACGACTGCCTGAAGCCCGGCGAGCCGCTCAAGGGCGCCTACGACAGCGATGCGACTGCCAAGCAGATCGTCGACGTCGCGCGCGGGCTGGAGGGGATCGTCCGCAACGCGTCGATCCACGCCGCGGCGGTCGTCATCGCCGGGATGCCGCTCACCGACGTCGTGCCCTTGCAGCTCGCCGATTCCGGGGGCGCCAACGGCAACGGGAACGGCAACGGCAACGGCACCGGCGAGAAGGACTACAAGCTCGTCACCCAGTTCTCGATGAAGCCCGTCGAGGAGCTCGGCCTGCTGAAGATGGACTTCCTGGGCCTGCGCAACCTCGACGTCATCGAGGACGCGCTGGACATCATCGAGCGCTCGACGGGTACGCGGCCGGACATGACCAGCCTGCCGCTCAACGACACCAAGACCTACGAGATGATGGCCCGCGGCGACTCGGTCGGCGTCTTCCAGTTCGAGTCCGAGGGCATGCAGAGCGCGCTGCGCCAGGTCAAGCCGACCGAGTTCGACGACCTCGTCGCGCTCAACGCGCTGTACCGGCCGGGGGCGATGGACCAGATCCCCACCTACGCGCGCGGCAAGCGCAACCCGGATTCCGTCAGCGTCCCCGACGAGCGCCTCGAGCCGATCCTGGGCTCGACGCACGGCGTGATCCTCTACCAGGAGCAGGCGATGCAGATCGCCAAATCCCTGGCCGGGTTCTCGGGCGCCAAGGCCGACGACCTGCGCAAGGCGATCGGCAAGAAGAACCGCCAGGCGATGGCGGCGCTCAAGCCCGAGTTTGTCGAGGGCTGCCGGCGCAACGGCGTCTCCCCGCAGGTCATCGACTGGCTGTGGGACACCAACGAGCGCTCGGCTGACTACTCCTTCAACCGGTCTCACGCTGCGTGCTACGGGCTCATCGCGTACCGCACGGCGTGGCTGAAGGCCAACTATCCGGCCGAGTACATGGCGGCGCTGATCTCCTCGGTGATGGACACCAAGGACAAGGTGCCGTTCTTCGCGGCCAAGGCCGAGGGCATGGGCATCCAGATCCTGCCGCCCGATGTCAACCTCTCAGACCACGAGTTCGTCGTCGTCGACGGCAACATCCGCTTCGGCCTCGATGCGGTGAAGGGCGTCGGCTACGCGGCGGTCGAGGCGATCAAGGCCGCCCGCGACGAGGGCGGCCCGTTCGCGTCGATCTGGGACTTCTGCGCGCGCGTCGATCCGCGCGCGGTCAACAAGCGTGCGATCGAGGCGCTCGTGAAGTGCGGGGCGTTCGGGTCGACCGGCGCCACGCGCAAGGGCATGCTCCTGGTCCTCGAGCAGGCCCAGGCCGCCGGTCAGAAGGTGCAGCTCGATGCGCAGATCGGGCAGGGCTCGATCTTCGATCTCGGCCCAACCGAGCCGGCCGCCGGCGCGGCGGCCGCCTTCGCCGCGCCCCAGCACCCACCGATCCCGCCCGGCGAGTTCGACCAGGCCGAGCTGCTGGCCATCGAGAAGGAGGCCATCGGCCTGTTCATCTCCGCGCACCCGCTCAAGGAGGTGCGCGAGGCGCTGCGCGCGGCGATCGACGCGCCGCTTGCCTCCCTGCCCGATCGCAAGGACGGCGACTGGGTCACCGCCGGCGGCATCATCACGCAGGCCAAGAAGATCCGCACCAAGAAGGGCGATCCGATGATGTTCGCCACCCTCGACGACCTCGAGGGATCGATCGAGGTGCTGATCTTCGGCAAGGCGCTGGCCGAATACGAGGGCGCGCTCGGGGTCGACGAGGTCGTGCTCGTGCGCGGGCGCGTCGACCACGGCGACAAGGGCACGTCGCTCATCGCACAGAACGTGGATCCGTTCACACCGACGGCCGAGGAGGTCGAGGCCGCCCGCGAGGCGGCCGCCCTCCAGCCAGCCGTGGCGCAGCCGCTGACGGTCCTGCTCGACGCCACCACGCTGCCGGCCTCGATCATCGACGAGCTCAAGCACGTCTTCGGCAACCACTCGGGCGAGAGCGAGGTCGTGCTCGCCATCCAGACCTCCGCGGGGCCACGGACGCTGCGGCTGGGGGAGGGCTACCGCGTCAAGGAGACGCCGAGCCTGCGCGCCGAGCTGCAGTCGATCCTGGGCCCGGCCGCCCTCGCCGCCGGCTCACCCGCGGCGGGCTGAGCGCGTCGCGCCGGCGGTCTGCGCCCGCCCCACCCAAATGGCATCCAAGTTGTGCCATTTCCTATGCACAACGAAAAAGCACCCCACGCACGGGTGCGACTCCGCTACGGTCGCGCCAGCGACCCCTCGCTCTACCGCTGGACCGGGGGCGGGGGGTCGCCTTTCGCGCGCTCGCCCCCGCGGGGCGGGCGCAGAGGGACCGGGGGCGAGGGAACCTGGGATCCTGTGTACCCGCACGGCGGCGTGCCTAACTTCGCCGCCGCACGCCCTGAGCCCGTAAGCGCCGGCTCAGCGTGATCTCCTCCTTGCTCGGCCCGGTGTGCTGCGGCCCCTGGGTCTCGAGAATGCACGGCAGGTCCTCGAAACGCGGCTCGGAGAGAAAGACGCCACAGCCTCGACGGCCGATCTCGCCCTCGCCGACGTTGGCGTGGCGATCGCGGTTGGAGCCCAGCGGCGTCTGCGAGTCGTTGAGGTGCAGCGAGCCGATCTTCTTGCGCCCGACGTTCGTGTCGCACTGGTCGAGGGCATCGGCGAGGCCTTCCTCGGTGCGGATGTCATAGCCGGAGGCAAAGAGGTGGCAGGAGTCCAGGCAGAGGCCAAGGCGCTTCGAGCTGCCGATGGCGTCAAACAGCTCGGCCAGCTCCTCGAAGGAGCGCCCGAGCGTGCCGCCGGTGCCGGCCGTGTTCTCCAGGTGCAGCGGGCAGCGGTCGCTCTCCTCGAGTGCCTGCGCGATCACCTTCCCCGCGCGCTTGATCGCCGGCGCGACCTTGCCCGCCTTGGCGCTGCCGGGGTGCAGGACGACGGCGTGCGCGCCCAGCGCATCGCCCGCGCGCAGCGAGGCGATGAGCGACGCCCGCGTCTTGTCACGGAACTCCTTCTCCTCGCTGGCCGGATTGAGCAGATAGACGGCGTGGATGAGCAGCGCCTTGACGCGGCTGCCCTCCATCGCCTCGTGAAAATCCGCCACCTGGTCCTCCGCGTAGACCGTCGGCTTCCACGCGCGCGGGTTCTGGTTGAAGATCTGGATGGCGTCGCAGCCCTTCTCGACGCCGCGCTCGACAGCCTTCGCGGGGCCGCCGGCAGGGGAGACGTGCGCTCCGATGAGCATGTCTGCCTTCTATCGCACGGCTTTGTCCGACGCCTCGCGGGTGATAGGCACCGCGCCGTTGCACTCCCACCCATTGGAGGACCTATGCGCAGGACCCTCGTCGCCGCCGGCCTGGCCGCGGCGCTCGCCGCCTTGGCTGCCGCTCCCGCGTCCGCCGCCTCGCCGGGCTTGTGGCAGGTCTACGACAACGCGCTCAAGGGCGCGCGGTACATCGACCTCACCCACACGATCACGCCCACCATCCCGGTCTGGGCCGGCTTCGGCCCGTCGCAGTTCGCGCCGACGTTGAACCCGTCGACCGGCAACCCCTACACCTACAAGAGCGACGGCTTCGAGGCGACGCGCTACACGCTGTCGACCGACCAGCTCGGCACGCAGCTCGACCCGCCCGCCCACTGGGCGCCCGAGTACGCGTCGATCTCCGAGCTGCCGGCGACCTTCGCGGTGCGCCCGCTCGTCGTCATCTCGATCGTTCCCCAGGTCAACAAGGACTTCAACTACGCCCTGAAGGTCTCCGACATCCGCAAGTGGGAGATCGACAACGGGCGGATCCCGGCCGGCAGCGTTGTCTTCGTGCGCTCGGACTGGTCCAAGCGCTGGCCCAGCCCCGAGCTGCCGAAGCTCAAGAAGTTCCCCGGCGTCAGCCTCAAGGCGCTCGAGTTCCTGCACCTGCAGCGCCACATCCTCTTCCACGGCCACGAGCCGCTGGACACCGACTCGACGCCGACGCTCGAGGGCGAGGCGTGGCTGATGCACCACGGCTACGCGCAGGCCGAGGGCGTCGCCAACCTCGACAAGGTGCCGGAAACCGGGTGCCTCGTCGAGATCGGCTACCCGAAGTTCGGTGGCGGCCTCGGCGGATACGCGCGGTACATCGCGATCTGCCCGCCGAGCGCGAAGCACGGCCAGCAGATCGGGCAGGTGCCCGAGGCGCCGCTGCGCAAGTACTCCAAGCCGCTGCACTGGAACGCGGCCACCACGATCCGCGTGCGCTGACGCGCGGCGCCCCATTCGTCGTACGCTGGGGGCGATGCGAGTCCGCTTCGCCCCCAGCCCGACCGGCCAGCTGCACATCGGCGGCGCGCGCACCGCGCTCTACAACTGGCTGGCTGCGCGCGGGCAGGGCGGCACGATGGTGCTGCGCATCGAGGACACCGACCGCGAGCGCTCCACGCCGGAGAACGTCGAGCAGATCCTCGACGCGCTGAACTGGCTGGAGATCGACTGGGACGAAGGCCCGATCTCGCAGGTCGCGCGCTCCGATCGCCACCAGGAGGTGCTGCAGCGCCTGCTCGACGGCGGCCACGCCTACCGCTCGACGGCGACCGCCGACGACGTCAAGGCCTACAAGGACCTCCACGGCGCCGACCGCGGCTTCCGCGGCGAGGCGCAGGACGAGGGCGCGGTGCGCCTGCGGGTGCCCGACGACGGTCAGGCCGTCGTCCACGACCTCATCCGCGGCGACACCACCTTCCAGCACGTTCACCTGGACGATCCGGTCATCGCCCGCGCCGACGGCAGCGTGCTCTACAACTTCGCCGTCGCGGTCGACGACCTCGACGCCGGCATCACCCAGGTCATCCGCGGCGAGGACCACCTCTCCAACACGCCCAAGCAGCTGCTCGTCCTCGAGGCGCTCGGCGCCGACGCGCCCGACTACGCGCACCTGCCGCTCCTGCACGGCCCCGACGGCAAGAAGCTCTCCAAACGCCACGGCGCGGCGTCGGTCCAGGAGCTGCGCGACGCCGGCTACCTGCCGGAGGCGGTGCGCAACTACCTCGCGCTGCTGGGGTGGGGCGACGAGGACGACGAGACGCTGATCTCCACCGACGAGCTCGTCAAGCGCTTCCGCATCGAGCGCGTCTCCCGCAACCCGGCGCGCTTCGACGAGCAGAAGCTGCGCTGGATGAACGGGCGCTACATGCGCGAGCTGGGCACCGACGAGATCACCCGCCGCCTGGAGACGCTGACCGGCCGCAGCGGCCTGCGCGACGCGGTCGCGATCTCCGAGCAGAAGATCCAGACCCTCGCGGACTTCTGGCCGCTGGCCGGCTTCATCTTCGACGGCCCCGCCGACGACCCCCGCGCCCGCGAGAAATGGCTCTCCGACGGGGGTCGGGAGGCGCTGGCCGACGCCCGCCAGGCGCTGGAATCGGCCGATCCCTTCGATCCCGAGCACATCGAGCAGGCCCTTCGCGGAGTGGTCGATGCCCGCGGCGCCAAGCCCCGCGATGTCTTCCAGCCCGTGCGCGTCGCACTGGCCGGAACCACCGTCTCGCCGGGCATCTTCGAGACCCTCGCAGTGCTCGGTCGCGACGAGTCGCTGGCGCGTATCGACGCCGCTTTGCGGACCTGAGAAGCTGACGGGCGCGAGTCGATCGGGACGGGGCGCTCAAACACGCGTCCATACCTGCCGATTAGAGGGGGAGTCAGCTCCCCGGAACCATCCCAAAGGCCCTGACCCAATCGACCATGACCCCGCCCGCCACCGCCAAAGTCAAGCCCATTCGCCCGACAGCCACCGAGGCCGCAGGCGCGCAGCGCCGCCACAACGAAGGCCATGGCCGTCGGCTGACGGCGGCGTTCGAGGCGCTCGAGAACTTCCCCGCGCTCGCCGAGTCGCGCGACCGCCTGATGCGCCTGGTGACCGCCGAGCGGATCTCGCCCGGCGACGTCGTCGCCGCCGTCGAGTCCGACGTCGCGCTCGTCATCTCCGTCCTGCGCCTCGCCAACCAGGTCGAGGGCCGCACCCGCGGCCGCGTCGAGTCGGTCGTCGAGTCCGTCGAGCTGCTGTCGCCCGAGGCGGTGCAAGGCCTCGCCGCCCGCGCGCGCACCTTCGACTTCTTCGAGCGCTCGTCCGTGTGGGACGCGGCGCCCGAGCGCTTCCGCCTGCACGGCGTCGCCACGCAGCGCGCCGCCGACCGCCTCGCGGTCGAGGCCGGCTACGAGGACCGCGATCGCCTCATGGTCACCGCGCTGCTGCACGACATCGGCAAGCTCGTGCTCATGCACGCCTACCCCGGCTATCCCGGCCAGGTGCACGGCAACGCCCGCACCCCCGAGGAGCGCATCCATCGCGAGCGCCGCGAGCTGGGCGTCGACCACTCGCTGGTCGGCGGCGTGCTCGCCCGCCGCTGGGGCCTGCCCAAGGCGGTCGCGTCGGTCATCGAGCGCCATCACGCCGACGACGCCACCGGCGAGGGCGCCTTCGTCCGCCTGGCCGACATGCTCGCCCACTACTCGCAGGGCAGCGCGGTCAGCCCGACCGAGCTGCTGAAGTGCGCCCGCGTCATCGGCCTGGGCCCGACCGAGCTGCGCAGCGTCATGTACGACCTGCCCTATCCGGTCGGTCAGCGCACGCGCCAGATCGACCCGTGCCCGCTGTCGACCCGCGAGGTCGAGGTGCTCAAGCGCCTCGCCGAGGGCAAGGTCTACAAGCAGATCGCGCACGAGCTGTCGCTGTCGACCAGCACCGTCCGCACCCACCTGCACAACATCTACGGCAAGCTCGGCGCGGTCGACCGCGCCCAGGCCGTCCTCATCGCCACCGAGCGCGGCTGGCTCTGAGCCGCGACAATCGCGTGCGTGCCCGAGGGCCCGCACGCGCCGCAGTACGCACTGGCGCGGCTGATGGACGGCTACCTCACGACGCAGCTGCTCTACGTTGCGGCGAAGCTCGGCGTGGCCGAAGTCCTCGCCGACGGATCACGGACGGGAGCGGAGATCGCGGCGGCCGTTGGAGCCGACGCCGACCGTTTGACCCGGATGCTGCGCGGCCTCGTCATCGAGGACGTCCTCGCCGAGACGGAGGACGGCCGCTTCGCGCTGACCCCGATCGGCGAGTGCCTGCGCGACGGCGTCCCGAGCTCGCTGCGCGGCCAGGTGCTCGCGCGGGGCGACGTCTACTGGGAGGCGGCGGCCGGGATGCTGCGGTCGGCCACCGACGGCGGCACCGCGTTCGAGCACGTCCACGGCGAGTCCTTCTTCGAGCACCTCGCGGCCGACCCCGAGCGCGCGGCGGCCTTCCAGGCGTCGATGGCCGCCCGGGCGCAGCGCGAGGCCGAGGACGTGGTCGCCGCCTACGACTTCTCAGGGCTGGGCAGCCTCGTCGACGTCGGCGGCGGCTCGGGCGTGCTGCTCGAGGCGATCCTCCGAGCGACGCCGGGCGTGCACGCGCTCCTTCTCGATCGCCCCGAGGCGGTGGAGCGGGCGGCTGCGCGCCTGTCCGCGGCGGGCCTCGCCTCGCGCTCGGAGTGCGTCGAGGGCGACTTCTTCGCCGCCGTCCCGCCCGGCGCCGACGCCTACTTGCTTTCGCGCGTCATCCACGACTGGAACGACAGCGACGCTCGCCGCATCCTCGGCCGCTGTCGCGAGGCGATGCCGCCGGACGCGCGGCTGTTGCTCGTCGAGGCGATCGTCCCCGAACGCGCGCAGGACGGGCCGGAGGCGATCCGGATGGACGTCCACATGCTCATGCTCTTCGGCGCGCGCGAGCGCACCGAGGAGGAGTTCCGAGCGCTCCTCGCGCGGGCGGGATTCGTCCTGCGGCGCATCGTGCCGACCCGGTCGCCGGCCGGACTGAGCATCCTCGAGGCGGGCCTCGCCGCACCCGCCCGCTGATGCACGCACCGCTCGGTGCCCTACGATCGGCGCGCACGCCGATGCTCTCGATCACCACCAAGAGCCCCTACGCACTCCGCGCCCTCGCCGAGCTCGGCCGCTCGGGCGAGGGGCCGGTGCCGATCGGCGAGCTCGCCCGCCGGCGCGAGATCCCGGTGCAGTTCCTCGAGCAGCTCTTCGCGGTGATGCGCCGCGCGGGCATCCTGCGCTCCCAGCGCGGCGTCAAGGGCGGCTACGCCTTCGCCCGCCAGCCCCACGAGATCACCGTCCTCGAGATCGTCGAGCTCCTCGACGGCCCCCTCGGCCGCGAGGCGCAGGGCATCTTCGCCGACGCCGCCACCGCCGCCCGCGACGTCCTCGCGAGCGCCACCGTCGCCGACATCGTCGAGCGCGAGGCGCGCGAGGCGGGGGCGACGATGTACTACATCTAGTGGGTCTTCCCGCAACGTTCGACCGGTAACGACAGCCGTCGATCTCCGACCGGCGGCGTCCTCGAACCTCGAAATACCTCCGGTATTCCTTCGGTTCTGCGTCCTTGCCGGATCGGCGCCGCCGGCCGCCGTTACCGGTCAAACGTTACGAGAAGGCCCACTAGTCGTGAACGCCTTGTGAACATCCGTTGTCGGGCGCTGGAGCGAGGACTAGCTTCCGGCCCGCCATGGATGCCGGAGACATCATCGTCGGCCTCGTGGTCGCGGCCGCGCTGAGCTTCGACTTCACCAACGGCTTTCACGACACGGCCAACGCGATGGCGACGACCATCGCGACGGGCGCGTTGAAGCCCCGAATGGCGGTCACCCTGGCGGCGATCCTGAACTTTGTCGGCGCGTTCATCTCGCTCAAGGTCGCGGCGACGGTTGCGGGAGGGATCGTCGACGCCGGGGCGATCACGCCGGTCGTCGTCTTCGGCGGCCTCGTCGGCGCGATCTGCTGGAACCTCGCGACGTGGTGGTACGGCCTGCCATCGTCGTCGTCGCACGCGCTGATCGGCGGCGTCGTGGGCGCGACGATCGCCGCGGCGGGGTCGAGCGCTGTGAAGTTCGACGGGCTGCTCTCCAAGGTCATCGTTCCGGCGATCGCGTCGCCCGTTCTGGCCGGGATCGTCGCCGCGATCGGCGTCTTCCTCGTCTACCGGATGATCCGCGGTTACTCGACCGTGCGGTCCGAGCGGGAGTTCCGGTGGGGCCAGGTCGGCTCGTCATCCATGGTCGCGCTAGCGCACGGGACCAATGATGCGCAGAAGACGATGGGCGTCATCTCGCTTGCGCTGATCGCCAACGGCTCGATCTCGGGCGGCGCGGACTTCCACGTGCCCGACTGGGTCGTGGTCAGCTGCGCGACCGCCATCGCGCTCGGGACCTACGTCGGCGGCTGGCGCATCATCAAGACCCTCGGCACCAAGGTCGTCGAGGTCCGCCCGCCACAGGGGTTCGGCTCGGAGACCGTCGCGGCGACCGTGATCCTCGCCTCCTCGCACGTCGGTTACCCGCTCTCGACCACCCAGGTGGTCTCGGGTGCCGTGGCAGGGTCGGGCGTCGGCCGTCCGGGCGCGGTGGTCAACTGGCTGATCGCACGCAACATCGTCATCGGTTGGCTGCTCACGCTCCCGGCCGCGGCCGGCGTCGGGGCGCTGTCGTACGCGGTCGTCGACGTGCTCGGCGGCAGTGCGTTCGGCGTGATCGTCGTGAGTGTGGCGATGGTTGTCGGTGCCCTCCTGCTGTGGCGCGCCAACCGCGCCAAGCCCATCGAGCCCGAGGAGACGATCTCCGAGCACCCGGCGTTCGGTCAGGCGCCGGCGCCCGAGGCGATCGCGGCATGATCTTCGCCGTGGACATCGACTGGGCCAGCCTGCTCGAGGCCGCCTACATCTCCGCCGCGTTCGGAATCGGCGTGCTGCTGGTGGCAGGAGTCGCGGTGCTCGCGTCGCTTCAGGCCCAGGACCGCGCGAAGGCCCACCAGGGCGGCGCGATGGCGCTCCACGTGCTCACCGGCGTGTGCGTGCTCGCGATCGTTGCCGCTGTTTTGCTCGGGATCGCGGTCATGATCAACAAATGAGCGCGCACGATCAGCCCTTCGACCAGGGGCGTCCACGCCCGATCGTCACCGCGCTTGACACGCTGCGCCGGCGCATCGACCACGATGCCTTCGACGCCGCGGTGCTCTCCCTCGACGTGGTTGTCGCCGATCTGGGCTACGGCGACGTGCGCGCACTGCCGGGCGCCGTCGCGTGGATCGCTCGCCTACGCAGCGAAGGCAAGCGAACGGCCGTCGTCGCCGGCGACGAGCGCGCCTCCACCGCGCTCGACCTCGCCGATGTCGCCGATCGCATCGATGTCGTGGTGACCGGCTGGAACGCGCAGCGCCGCCTTGTCCGCGCGCTCGAGGAGCTCGGCGTCGAGCCCGACCGGGTGATCGTGCTGGGCGTGGACCCGCAGGACATCGAGGCCGCCCGGGCCGCGGAGGTCGAGTTGGCGATCGGCGTCGCGCGCGGCGAGGCGACGCCGGAGCGCCTGCGGCGCGCGGGCGCCGTCGCCGTGGTGGCCGATCCGCAGGAGCTGCT
>DATBKW010000156.1:0-28293 GCA_036555665.1 Solirubrobacteraceae bacterium
GGAACCTGACATCTGCGAGGGTGCAGTGATGATCGTTCGCTGGGGCCTCGAATCGCTCGACGAGGTGCTCGCGGAGCTGTCGGTCCGCGAGCCGCTGCTGATCACCGAGGAGCTCTGGCAGGAGCTCGACCTGCCGGTCGCCAAGCGCTTTCACGGCGCCCAGCCGCACGCCGGGATCGCCGGCGTGCGCGAAGCACTGGCGCTCGCCGAAGGCGCCGACGGCCTCGTCGCGCTGGGCGGCGGCAGCGTGATGGACACGACCAAGGCGGTGTCGGTGCAGACCGGGCTGCCGATGGTTTCGATCCCCACGACGTACGCGGGCGCGGAGTGGACGCCGTTCTTCGGCGTGCGCAACCCCGAGACGCGCACCAAGGACGCCGGCGTCGACGCGCGCGTGGAGGGCATCGTGTACGAGCCCGAGCTGACCCTCGAGATGCCGCCGCAGGTCACCGCGGGCACCGCGCTCAACGCGCTGACGCACTGCGCCGAGGCGCTCTACGTGCCGGGCCGCAACGACGAGGGCGACGAGCACGCGCTGCAGGGCGCCGCGCTGATCGCCCGCCACCTCCCCGCCGTGCTGGCCGACGGCCACGACCTCGAGGCGCGCAAGGGCCTGCTCGAGGGCTCGATGCACGGCGGCGCGGCGCTGCGCGTGGGCATGGGCCTCGGCCACGCGATGGCCCAGTCGCTGGGCGGCCGCTACGGCGTCCCCCACGGCGCGATGAACGCGATCTGCCTGCCGCCCGCGCTGCGCTTCAACGCCGAGGTCGCCGGCGGCGAGATCGCCCGACTGGCCGACGCGATGGGCGTCGACGACGCCGCCGTGCGCGCCGAGGACTTGGCGGCGATCACGCTCGACACGCGCCTGCGCGACTACGACATCCCGCGCGACGACCTCGGCGAGCTGTCCGCGGCGACCGCCGAGCGCGGAGCGGCGAAGGCCAACCCGCGGCCCGCATCGCCGGACGAGATCCAGGAGCTGTTCGAGGCGGTCTGGTAGTTTCGGACGAAGCGCGGCCGGGGCCGCGCCGCGTCCGCCGAAAGGGCCGAGCCCACCCTGGTAGAGCAGGACCGCACATCGCAACCTTCTTTCCGCCCGGTGCCAGCGGACCGCGGGCGATCCGGGAAGGAGGCTGCCGTGTTCGCATCGCTCCCCGCCGCTCCCAGCCTGGAGCAGCTGCGCAAGCAGGCCAAGGACCTGCTGCGCGCGTACCGCGCCGGCGATCCCGACGCCGTCGCCCGCGTGACGGCCCACGACCCCGGCGAGCCGCTGAAGCTCACCGGCGCGCAGCTCGTCATCGCGCGCGAGCACGGGTTCGGTGGCTGGCCGCGCCTGCGCGCCTACGTCGACCGCGTCGCCAGGCACGGCGCGAACCTCCAGCACGCCTACCACGAGGACCTCGAGTACTACGAGGGCCGCGCGGACGGCCTGCTCGCCTCGGCGCAGGACGGCACGCCGACCGCGGTGGCAGCCTTCGCGGACACACCACCGACGAAGGCCGGGGCCCGGACCGTCGTGGCCCGCGCGCACGGCTTCGCGAGCTGGCCGGCCCTGCGCCGCCACGTCACAACGCTGCGCGACACGGGCGAGCCTTTCGCCCGCGCCTACCGCGCCATCGAGGCGCACGACCTCGAAGCCCTCCGCGCCGCACTCGACCGCTTCCCCGACCTCGTGGCCGCCCGCGGGACCAACGGCAACGACCTGCTCGGGATGGCGGGCGCGACCGGCGACGAGCGCCTGACGGCGTTGCTCCTCGAGCGCGGCGCCGACCCCGCGAGCGCCAACGCCCACGGCTGGACGCCGCTGCACCAGGCGGCCTACTCGGGACAGAGCTCTCTGGCGCGCACGCTCCTCGACGCCGGCGCGCGGCCCGACCTCTCGGCGCGCGGCGACGGCGGCACGCCGCTCATCATCGCGCTGTTCTGGGGGCACCGCAGCGTCGCCGAGCTGCTCGCCGAGCAGGGCGTTCACCCGCGCAACCTGCGCGCCGCGGCCGGCCTCGGGCGCGTGGAGCTCATCGACGAGCTGGTCGGCACCGCCGCAGCGGGTGCGCACCGCGGCTTCTACCGCCCGCACAGCGGCTTTCCCGCCTGGACGCCGGGCGACGATCCGCAGGAGGCGCTCGACGAGGCGCTGGCCTGGGCGGCGCGCAACGATCGCGTCGAGGCGCTCGACGCGATCCTGGCCCACGGGGCGCGCCTCGACGCCGACGTCTACCAGGGCAGCGCGCTGGCATGGGCCGCCGCCACCGGGCGCGTGGCGGCCATCGAGCGGCTCCTCGCCCTCGGCGCCGACCCCGACGGCCGCTCGCGCTTCGGCGGCCCCGGGCACGGCGTCGGCACCGTCCCGCTACATCTCGCGGCCCAGTCGGGCCACCTCGACGCGATCCGGACGCTGCTCGACGCCGGCGCCGACCCCACTATCCGCGACGAGCTCTACGACGGCACGCCGGCCGACTGGGCCGAGCACGGCGGCAACAAGGCGGCGGCCGAGCTGCTGCGCGCCCACGCAAACGAGCGCCACCCGACCTCGGGGTAGCGCGTGCAGCGCGGCGCGTTCGAGTCCGGGTGCGCCGTCCGTCACCATGCGCGCAGCGATGCTCACCGACGAGCGCTCCGCCACCCGCGAGGCGGCCCAGGCTCTGCGCCGCGACATCCGCGAGCTCGGCGCCCTACTGGGCAACGCTCTGGTGCGCCAAGAGGGTCGCGACGTCCTCGACCTCGTCGAGCGGGTGCGCCGGCTCGTTCGCACCGACCGCGAGGCCGCTGCCGCGGTGCTCGCCGAGATCGACGCGGTGACCGCCACGCGGCTGGTCCGCGCGTTCACCGCCTACTTCCACCTGGCCAACATCGCCGAGCAGGTCCACCGCGCGCGCGAGCTGCAGGCCATCCGCGAGGCGCGCGGCTCGTGGCTGTCGCAGGCGGTCGAGCGGATCGCCGCCGCCGGCGTCGGCCGCGGCGAGTTGAGCGCCGACATCGCCCACCTCGGGGTGCGCCCGGTCTTCACCGCCCACCCGACCGAGGCCGCGCGCCGCACGGTGCTCACCAAGCTGCGCGGCATCGCCGCTCTGCTCGACGATCGCGAGCGCGCCTCGAGCGCCGACGGCGAGCGCCGTGTCGTGCGCCGGCTCGAGGAGCTCATCGACCTGCTGTGGCAGAGCGACGAGCTGCGCGTCGCAAAGCCCGACGTCGTCGACGAGGCACGCAACGCCGTCTACTACCTCGACGAGCTGCACCGCGACGCCGTGCCCGACACGCTGGAGACGCTCGTCGACGAGCTCGGCCGCCTCGGCCTGGACCTGCCCGTCGGCGCGCGCCCGCTGCGCTTCGGAAGCTGGATCGGCGGCGACCGCGACGGCAACCCCAACGTCCTGCCCACGACCACGCTCGAGGTGCTCGCACTGCACAACGAGCACGCGCTGCGCGACGCGCTGGCCGTGATCGACGAGCTGCGCGCCGACCTGTCGTCGTCGGTGCGGATCACCGGCGTCACCGCCGAGCTCGAGGCGTCGCTGGCCGCCGACCTCGAGCACCTGCCCGAGCTCGATCCGCGCTACCGGCGCCTGAACGCCGAGGAGCCCTACCGCCTCAAGCTCACCTGCGTGCGCCACAAGCTGCTCAACACGCGCACGCGGATCACGCGACGGCGCGCGCACGAGCCCGGGCGCGACTACCTCGGCGCCGGCGAGCTGCTGGCCGACCTCGCGCTGGTGCGCGACTCGCTGCTGCTGCACCGCGGCGAGCTGATCGCGCGCGGGCGCCTGGAGCAGGCGATGCGCACGCTGGCGGCCTTCGGACTGCACCTCGCCACGCTCGACGTGCGCGAACACGCCGACGCCCACCACGCCGCGCTGGGGCAGCTCTTCGACCGCATCGACGGCGGCCGCCCCTACGCCACGCTCTCGCGCGACGAGCGCGCCGTGCTGCTGGCCGCCGAGCTGCCCTCGCGGCGCCCGCTGGCCCCGACGCCGCCGCCGCTCGACGCCGCCGGCGCCCGCACCTACGAGACCTTCAGAGCCATCCGCCGCGCGCTGGACAGCCACGGGCCCGACGCGATCGAGTCCTACATCGTCTCGATGTGCCGCGGCGCCGACGACGTTCTGGCCGCCGCGGTCCTCGCGCGCGAGACGCGGCTCATCGACCTCGACGCAGGCGTGGCCAGCATCGGCTTCGTCCCGCTGCTCGAGACCATTGCCGAGCTGCGCCGCGCCGGCGAGCTGCTCGACGAGCTGCTGCGCGAGCCGTCCTACCGGCGCGTGGTCGAGCTGCGCGGCGACGTGCAGGAGGTGATGGTCGGCTACTCGGACTCCAACAAGGAGGCCGGCATCGTCACCAGCCAGTGGGAGATCCATCGCGCCCAGCAGCGCCTGCGCGAGGTCGCCGCGCGCCATCACGTGCGCCTGCGCCTGTTCCACGGCCGCGGGGGCACGGTCGGGCGTGGCGGCGGCCCCACCCACGACGCGATCCTCGCCCAGCCGTGGGGCACGCTCGACGGCGAGATCAAGCTCACCGAGCAGGGCGAGGTGATCTCCGACAAGTACCTGCTGCCCGCGCTCGCGCGCGAGAACCTCGAGCTGATGCTGGCCGCCGCCATCGAGGCAAGCGTCCTGCGCCGGGCGCCGCAGCGGACGGAGGAGGAGCTGAGCCGCTGGGCCGGCGTGATGGACGTCGTGTCGGAAGCCGCGCAGCAGCGCTACTGCGAGCTCATCGAGGACCCCGACCTGCCCGAGTACTACTTCGCCTCCTCGCCGGTCGAGCTGCTCGCCGACATGCACCTGGGCTCGCGCCCGTCGCGGCGGCCCGAGGCCGGCGCGGGGCTCGAGGGCCTGCGCGCGATCCCGTGGGTCTTCGGGTGGACGCAGTCGCGCCAGATCGTCCCCGGCTGGTTCGGCGTGGGCAGCGGGCTGGCCGCCGCGCGCGAGGCGGGCTTCGGCGACGTGCTGGCCGACATGCACGAGCGCTGGCGCTTCTTCACCACCTTCCTCTCCAACGTGGCGATGACGCTGGTCAAGACCGACCTCGACCTCGCCGGGCACTACGTGCAGCGCCTCGTGCCGCGCGATCTGCACCACCTCTTCGCCACCATCCGCGCCGAGCACGACCTGACCGTCGCCGAGATCCTGCGCGTCACCGGCCAGGACGCCCTGCTGGCCGCCAACCCGATCCTCGAGCAGACGCTGCGCGTGCGCGACGCCTACCTGGCGCCGCTGCACCTGCTGCAGGTCACGCTCACCGCGCGGCTGCGCGAGGACCGCGACGCGGGGCGCCACCCCGATCCGGCGGTCGCACGCGCCCTGCTTCTGACCGTCAACGGCATCGCCGCCGGGCTGCGCAACACCGGATGATCAGGCGCGGCGCATGTGCAGCCGCACGACGCCGCCGTCGGCGAACGACCGGACCTGGACGAGGTCGCAGACCTGGTTGATGAGCCACAGGCCGTGCCCGCCGGGCCGGCCGGAGAGCGGGCGCTGACGCCCGGCCAGCGGATGCTCGATGCCCCCCGCGTCGCGCACCTCGCAGATCAGCGCGTCCGGTTCCTGCCAGATGCGCAGGACACCGTCGCCGCCGCCGTGGCGCACGCTGTTGGTGACCAGCTCGTGGACGGCCAAGACGAGATCGCCCGCGCGGATCGCGTCGAGGCCCGCATCCGCGGCGCGCGCGGCCACGAGCCCGCGCACCACGACGAGGGTCTCGCCGTCGAACGCGATCTCGGTGGCGTCGGGCGGCGGGTCCGGCAGCGGCTCGCCGAACGGCGCCGCGACGGTGGCGCGGTCGAGATAGCCGGTGCTCGGGCGCGGCGCGCCGTCCTGCACGCACACGGGGTGGCTGTGCTCGACGTGCTCGATGGTCGTCGGGTCGAGCGCGGCGGTGTCGTAGGGACAGACGAGCCAGAAGTCGGCCGCGTCGGCGAAGGCGAGGTTCAGCAGGCATTCGTGGCGCCGGCATTCGGCCAGCTCGGCGGCGCTGCGGCCCTCCCACACCGGCTCGCCGATGCCGCGCAGGCGCCGGCCGGGCACCTCGTGCGCATCGACGAACTCGCGCCACGCGGGAATGATCCTCGCCGGATTGGTGCCCACGCCCGCCATGTCTTCGAAGGCGACGCGCTCGGCGTCGTCGCCGAGCTCGCGGCGCAGACGATCGATCTTCGGCGCCGCCACCACCACGAGGATCGGCTCGCGGCCGGCGACCGCCCCGCGGACGAAGGGCAGCGCCGCCGCGAGAAAGCCCTCGTCGCGCGCGTAGAGCAACGCCTCGTGACGGAAGCCGCGCTGAGCCCTACTCGTCGCCATTGTCGTCGTCCGTTCCACCGCTTGGTGGCTCACCCCAGCCCCGCCGCCCGAGTCTAGCGCCGCATCCGTGGCGACCGCGGTGGGATGGCGCGCGTGAACCGGTCCGACGTCACGCCGTGCCGGGGCTCGCGCGGCGCCGCGAGCAGAATGCGCTCGATCAGGATTTCGCCCGCACGGCCGATGACCTGCGCGTCTGTGGCACCGAGGCGCCGGTTCTTGCGCACCGAGACGACGAGCAGGACGCAGAAGGTCTCGCCGTCGCGCTCGAGCGGCGTCGCGAGGGCGGCGCCCGTCGCGCCGTCGGGGCCGTCGTGCGGCTCGACCTCCTGCACGCGGCCGGTGCACAGCGCGCGCTTCACGATCATCGCGTGCTCGCGCAGCGCTTCGCAGAGCGGGCGGCCGGTCTCGGCCACGCACAGGCCGTCGGTCGGCCGGTCGGGATCGCGCAGGAAGAGAGACGCGTGGTCGACCTGCAGGACATCGCTGATCCGCCGCAGTTCGATGGTGGCGTGCTCGGCCAGGCCTGGCGCCTTGGCGCTCCAGCTCATGTGTGGTGTCCGTTTCACTCAGACGTCGAAGGACCCCGTTCGTCAGGTCAAACGGTGCGATCCGCCAAAACCAGGCAGATTGCCCGGAGCGCATAGACGGACGGCGGATGATCCGGCGGCCGACGGCGCGAAATTCGCCGCGAGCGGCGCCGAGGTCAGACCGGAGCCAGGTCGAAACGCATGCACAGCTCGGTCCCGCCGCCCTCGGACGGCGTGACGGAGAAGCCATCCGTCGTCGACGCGATGATCGGCAGCCCGAGGCCGAGCCCGGGGCTGTCGTGGCGGGGACGCATCCCCAGGCCCTCGTCGCGCACCCGGATGCGAAGGCTCTCGCGCTCGAGGGCGACGGCGATCGAGAACTCGCCGGGTGCCGGCTCCTCGCGATAGGCGTGCAGGACGACGTTGCTGCAGGCTTCGGACACCGCGAGCGCGATGCCGTCGAGCAGGTCGGACGGCACGCCGTGCTCGCGCGCGAAGCCGGTCACCGCGTGGCGCGCACGCGCCACGGAGGCCGATTCGGCCTCGAAGATGAGCTCGTCGCTGCGGACCATCGTCCACACGCGGTACCCAGCCGTGCCGGTGTGCACGCCGTCATCGCAGGGCTGCCTGGAGAACTTGGCGCGCGATCGGTGCGGCGGCCTTGCCGCCGAAGCCGGCGCCCACGAGCATGACCCCGACCGCCACCTTCGGGTCACTCGCCGGCGCGAAGGCGACGAACCAGGCGTCAGCGTCCTTCGGGTCGGTCGAGTTGGGGCGCAGCTCGGCCGTGCCCGTCTTGCCGGCGACCTGCACGCCGGGGATCGCGGCCGCCGTGCCCGTGCCCGACCGCACGACGCCGAGCATCATCTCGCGCACCTGCGCGGCGACACGCGGGCTGACCACGCGCCGGCGCATGACGCGATCGCTGCGCACGATCCGCGGCCGCGCGCGGCGTCCGCGCTCGGCGATCGTGGCGCCCGCCACCGCCATCTGCAGCGGCGTCGCTAGGTCGCGGTCCTGCCCGATCGCGCTGGCCCCGACCGCGAGGCTGTCCTTGAGATCGCGCGGCTGCGGGATCGTGCTGGCCTTCGCGTCGGGGACCCGGGGCCGCTCGTTGAAGCCGAAGGCCTCGGCCGTGCGCACGAGCCTGGTGGCGCCGAGCTTGGCGCCGAGCGGGGCGAAGACCGAGTTGCAGGAGTCGATGAACGCCTGGGTCAGCGTGCCGCCGCAGGCCTCGTTGCTCGCGTTGCGCAGCTTGACCCCCGAAAGGACCGCGAAGGTCCGCACCGGGTAGCTCGTCGACGGGGTGGCGATGTTGTGCTGCAGCGCAGCGGAGGTCGTGATGATCTTGAAGGTCGAGCCCGGCGGCTGGGGCGCCGACACGGCCAGGCCCGCGAGCGCAAGCACCGAGCCGTCGCGCGGGCGCACGACGGCGACCCCGCCGAGCTTGCCGCCGAGCGCGGCCGCGGCCGCCCGCTGCAGCCCGGGCCGGATCGTGGCGTGCACGGAGTGGCCGCGGCGGACCTTGACCTTCGCCACCACCCGGTGGCCGAAGATCAGCTCGGCGCCCGCGCGGCCGGCGAGGCGCGCGTCGAACATGCGCTCGAGGCCGCTGCCGGGATCGTCGCCGGCCGGCGGGCGGCCGGCGATCGCGGCGGTCGCCGGGTTGGCGTCGAGTCGGCGGCCGTCGGCGCCCAGCACGGCCGCGCGCTGCGGGCGGGCGAGTATGCGGCGGCGCACCTGCTCGCCGGCGCGCAGACCCGGCAAGCGAACATGCGGCGCCCAGGCGATCCGTGCTCCATCATCCTCGTCATGGACCGGCAGCCGGACCGTCCCGCGCAGCGTGCCGAACAGGCGCGTGGCGACGGCGACGGGTGCGGTGAAGGCCCCGTCGTGCGGGCCCGTGAGGTTGCCGACGCGCACGGCGGTGACGGTGGCCGCGTCGTTGGCGTTGCGGTACAGCCGCTGGAAGCGGGCCCGCGGGTACGCGGCGCGGCTGCGCGCGTCGAGCGTGGCCCACATCGCGCGCTCGTCGCTGCGAGCCCAGGCGCGCGCGAAGCTCTCGGCCGCGTCGCGGCGCATGTCGGCCTGGTGGTTGCGGTTGATGACGTAGTACGCGGCGCCGGCGGCCGCCGCGAGGACCAGGACGACGATCAGTGCGGCGCGCCACGGGATGCCGTCGCGCCCGCGGCGGCGCCGGCGGCCCGGCTCCAGCCAGGCCACGGAGGAACGCCTCGGCGGGGCCGAGGCGAACATCGAGCGGCGGCGGCGACGGGGCACGCTCCTCTGTCTACACCGCGCGGCGGCGGCGTGCGCCGCGCCCACTGGTCCGGTCGAAGGTGCATTTGCAACGGCGATCGGGTAGCCGTGCTCGTCTGATGGCCCGCGAGCGTGCTCCAGCCGGCGAGGTCGTGTCCGAAGAGGTCGTCTTCGAGGTCGACCGCTTCGAGTGGACCGAGGGCGAGCGCCTCGAGGTCACGGGCCGCTGGTACGGCCTGCGCGGGCACCGCTTCGTGCGCCCGGTGCTCACCGTCGAGGCCGACGACGGCTCGCGGCGGATGCTCGCCGTGCTCGACCACAAGCCGTGGGCGGCCGGCGACGGGGAGCCGTGGATCGCGGCCTTCCCCTGGGAGGGCGACCCGGTCGAGGTGGCCGGGGCCGAGCTGGCGGTCGCGCCGAGCCTGGCGGTCGATCTCCCGGCGCCCCGGGCGCCGGGGCAGCGGCGGAAGAAGTCGGACGGCGCTCCGCGGCCCGCGCGGCGCGGAGCCGATGTGGTGGCGCCGCCGCCCGCCTCCGGCGACGAGGACGTCCGCGCCCTGCGGGCCCAGCTCGAGGGCGAGCAGCAGACCGTCCGCCGCCTCGCCGCCCAGCTCGACGCCGCACACGCGCGCCTGGCCGCGCTGGGCGAGGCCTCGGCGGACCGCGAGGCCATCCAGCGCGAGCGCGACAAGGCCATGGCCGAACGCGACGACGCGCGGGCGCGTGCGGCCCTCGACCGCGATGCGGTCGCCGAGGAGCGCGACGCCGCCGTCGCGGCGCGCGCGGCCGCGCAGCATGAGCGCGACGAGGCGCTCGACCAGCGCTCGGCCGCGCAGTGGGAGGTCAAGGCGGCGATCGCCGAGCGCGACGCGGCGATCGCCGAGCGCGACCGCGCCACCGAGGGCCAGCGCGCGGCGGTACGCGAGCTCGAAGCGCTCGAGCGCCGGCTGAAGAGCGCCGAGAGCCAGACCGTGGCGGCGGCCCCCGAGCCGCCGCCCGAGCCGGCCGTGCGCCCGAGCGCGCGGGTGCGCCGCCCGCCGCGCGAGCACGGCGCGCTCGTGGTGTGGCTGCAGCGCCTGGTCGCGGTGATCGTCCTCATCGTGTGGGCGATCGTCGTCTACAAGGTGCTGCAGGGCGTGGTTTAGTGGGTCTTGAGGTGACGTTGTGCGTGAAACGGCGCAGTGGCGACGCCGCCAGGCAAGGACGCAGACCCGAAGGAATACCGGAGGTATTTCGAGGGTCGAGGACGCCGCCTGGCGGCGATCGACGCCCGCCGTTTCGCGTGCAACGTTGCCTCAAGGCCCACTAGCCGCGCGGGCCGCCTCAACGCTGGGCCCGGACGCTTATCCGTTAGCGATCGCGCTCGCGGCCCCCGTCGGCCGCGGTCACCGCCATGCGCAGGCCGTGCGAGGGCGTCGGCTCGGGGAAGTTCGCCGGGTGGGCGCGGAAGTCGCGCGCCAGCCAGCGGGCGGCCGCGGCGCCGGCCGCGAGGACGGCGGCGAGGAGCGCCGCCTCGGCGGGCCGGTGGTGGCGCGCCGCCTCGACGAGGATGATGAGCATCGCCAGCCCGACGAGGACGAGCGAGATGCCGCGGTGAAAGCGCCCGGCCTCGGAGTGCGGCCAGGGGTCGAGCGGGCGGGCGATCTCGCGGCCACGGTCGGAGTCGGTGCATGCCGGCTTGCGGGCACACGCGTTGCAGACGTGCGCCTTGGCCCGGTAGCGCACGAGCCGGCGCTCGTGGTCGAACTCGTGGGGCCACAGGCGCTCGCCCTCGGGACACTCCCAGTGGTCGAGCACCTCGTCGTAGGTGAAGCCCGCCGTGCGGTAGCGCAGCGCGCGGCGGTGGGTGTGCGCCGACAGCCATTCCAGGACGAACGCTCCGCCCAGCAGCACGGCGGCGTAGCCCGCGGCGAGGAGCACCTCCGGCGTCACGTCACCCTCGCGGCGCTCGCTTCGTCGGCGCCGGGGCCGCCGACGCCGGCGGGCTCGGAGATCTCGGTGAACAGGATGTCCTCGGGCTCCTCGACGGTGACGCGCTTGACCGTGTAGCGGATGCCGATGTACGCGATGTACAGCGCCGGCAGGGCACCCCCGACGATGAACACCACGTCGCCGGGAAGGCGCAGCCACTCGATCGCCGCGTTCGTGTCGTTGGTGAGGAACTTCAGCTGGCGGGCTTCGAAGTAGCCATCGTTGACCGACTTGTAGAGCTGCAGGATGCCGAGCGGCAGCAGCGTGGCGAAGCACATCCAGGCGAGCCCGATGTTCGTCGACCAGAAGCAGACCCTCGCCCAGCGCTCCGGCCAGCGCTCGGCCGGGATGAGGTAGCGCAGGCAGAACATGGCCAGGCCCAGCGCGAGCATCCCGTAGACGCCCATCATCGCCGCGTGGCCGTGGTTCGCGGTGAGCGCCGTGCCGATCTCGTAGTAGGAGACGATCGGCAGGTTGATCAGGAAGCCGAACACGCCGGCGCCGAGGAAGTTCCAGAAGCCGACGGCGACCAGGAACATCACCGCCCAGCGGTGCGGGAAGGGCGTCTGCGAGCGCGACTCCTGGGCCGCGCCGAGCTGCAGGAACGACCACGCCTCGACGGTCAGGAAGGTGAGCGGCAGGACCTCGGCAGCCGAGAAGAACGCGCCGAGGGCCATGTGCTCGGCGGGCTCGCCGGAGAAGTAGAGGTGGTGCATGGTCCCGATGACCCCGCCGACCGAGTACAGGACGATGTCGAGGAAGACAACGGTGAGCGCGATGCGCTCGCGCACCACGCCCAGCAGCACGAACATGTAGGCGACCATCACCGTGGTGAAGAGCTCGAGGAAGTCCTCGACCCACAGGTGCACGACCCAGAAACGCCAGAACTCGGTGGTCGTGAAGTTGTCGCCGGTGCGCGCGATCAGCCCGACCGCGTAGAAGGCCGGGATCGCGCACGCCGCCAGGAAGAACAGCCACGGCATGTTGCCCGGGTGCTCGCTGGCCAGGCGCCGGCGCAGGACGCGCCAGAGCATGAACACCCACACCACCAGCCCGATGGTCAGCAGGACCTGCCATAGCCGCGCGAGATCGAGGTACTCGAAGCCCTGTAGGCCGAACCAGTTCGATGCGGCGTTCTCCAGCACGCCGTGCACGCCCAGGTAGGAGCCGATGAGGGTCCCGAACACGACCACGGCCAGCGCGCCGAGCAGCGCGAAGGTGAGCTTGCCCTGATGCTTGGGCTCGCGCCGGGCGATCATCGGCGCGAGGAAGATGCCCGCAGCGACGAACGACGTGGCCACCCAGAAGATCGCGAGCTGCACGTGCCAGGTGCGCAGCAGGTTGTACGGGAAGACCTTCGCCAGATCGAAGCCGAAGAAGCTCTCGATGTCGGCGCGGTAGTGCTGGGACGCCGCGCCGACCAGCGTCTGGACGACGAACAGCGCGGCCATGACGAAGAAGAACCACGCGCAGGCGCGCTGCGCCGGCGTGAGCGCGACGTCGCCCGGCGACCGGAACGAGAGCGTCGCCTGCTCGCGGCCGTGCCAGCCGAGCCGGCCCCCCCAGCGCCCGAACGCGCCGAACAGCAGGCCGATCCCGCCGAGGAGCGCAATCAACGACAGGACCGACCACACGATGACGTTGGCGGTCGGCTGGTTGTCGACGCGCGGCTCGGAGGGCCAGTTGTTGGTGTAGGAGTAGTTGTGGCCGGGACGGTTGGTCGACGCCGCCCAGGCCGTCCACGCAAAGAACGCGGTCAGCCGTCGCAGCGCCGTGGGGTCGGTGATCGCGTTCGGCCGCAGCCCGTGCTCGGTCGTGGGGTCGGAGAAAAAGCGGCTGTAGTACGGCACCAGCGCCCGGAAGGCCTGGGCCTGCGCGGCGGAGAGCGTCAGCGTCTTGGTGCGCTTGTCGTAGCGGTTGGTCCGTAGATCCTCGATCGTCCGCCTCGCCGCTGAGTCGGATGCGTTGCCGCCGTAGGCGCGCTTGACGAGATCCGAGGAGCGCCGGAGATAGTCGGCGGTGAAGTCGGGGCCGAGATACGCGCCGTGGCCGAAGGCCGAGCCGTACTCCATCAGGCCGTTGTGGAGAAAGACCTGCTGGCCCTTCGAGATGTCCGTCCCGGTGTAGACGACGCGTCCCTGCTGGTCGACGACGCGCTTGGGCACCGGCGGGTGGGCCATGTAGGTGCGATAGGCCAAGAGGCCGAGCACGAAGAACCCGCAGAGCACCACCAGGATCACCGCCTGGATCCACCCTTTGGACACCAAGAGCCGTCGCCGCTGAGAGCCTTCCACGGTCGCTCCTCTCGCGTGAAGCCGAGTGCCCACTGCCCCGGCTGGCGCGCATCCTGCCAGATCCCCCGCGGCACGCGAGCCCCGCGGGCGCGGCTTCAGCCGGTGGTTGGTGTCAGCCGCCACACGCGATGGCCGTACTCCTCGCAGACGAGGACGTTCCCGGCTGCGTCGAACGCCATGCCGGTGGGTCCGCCCGCCAGGGACACGGACGTCGCGGGCAGGCCGTCGGCCGGCGGCTCGGAGCCCCCGCCGGCAATCGTCGTGATGATGCCGTCGCGGTCCACCCTGCGGACGAGGCTGTTCGAGCTGTCGGCGATAAGGAGGTTCTGCTCCCTGTCGAGAAGGACCTCGGTGGGGAAGTTGAGAAGGGCCTCGGTGGCGGGCCCTCCGTCGCCGCCGTATCCGCCGCTCCAGTATCCACCGTTCGGGGGGATGTCGCTGGCGCCCGCGACGGTGCTGATCCTCCCGTTCGGGCCCACGCGGCGGATGCGGTGGTTGTACTCGTCGGCGATGAGCAGCTCGCCCTTGCGGCTCACGGCCACGCCCGTGGGCCTGTGCAGCTGTGCCTCGGTGGCCGGGCCACCGTCGCCCGCGAACCCGGCGCCGGTACCCGCGACGGTGGTGATCGTGCCGTCGGGATCGATGCGCCGGATGCGGTGGTTCTCGGCATCGGCGATGAACACGTTGCCGTCGTGGTCCAGCGCGACGCCGGTCGGATACTGAAGGGACGCCGCGGTGGCCGGGCCGCCATCGCCGGAGAACTGGGGGTAGCCGTTGCCGGCGATCGTCGTCATCGTCCCGGCCGGGGTGACCCGACGGATCCGGTGGTAGAGCGCGTCGGCGATGAGGACGTTGCCGTCACGATCGATCGCCACCCCGATCGGATCGTTCAGCTGTGCGTCGATTGCCGGACCGCCGTCCTCGGGCAGCGGCCAGCCCGGGTACCCATCGCCGGCGACGCCCGAACCGGCAATGGTGGTGATCGTGCCGTACGCGATGCGTCGCACCCGGTTGCTCGCGTCGACGATGAGGATCCCACCCGCCGCGTCGGTCGCGACACCGGTGGGCCCGTTCAGTTGCGCGAGCGTCGCCGGGCCGCCATCCCCCAAGTACCCCGCGACACCGCGTCCGGCGACCAGGCTGATCGTCGCCTCCACGAACGTGGGCGAGGGCGCGCTCGGGGTGCGTCGCCCAGCCGTCGCCGCGTTCATCTGCACGATGGACATCCTCTGACCCCTTTGGTTGCTGCGGGGCTGATCCCCGTTGCCGCCTAGACGCGGCGATCGCGATCGTCCATCCCCCGAGTGACCGATGTCACCTGAGCCGCCTACTCCGGGGCTTGGCTTCACGGCGGCGACCGGCCACGCGGACGACATCGTCATCGATGGCATCCCCTCCGCGATCGGGTCTGGCTCGACCTCGCTCTCGTCTGAGTCGGGCGCTGTAACGCACTGCGTTGCGCGCCGGGCCGGGGAGCGTTCACGGGCGCCCTGCATCACCATCGACTCGAGCAGGTCGTGTCATCGATCCCGGGAAGGAAGCAGCGCATGGCGTCACTGGTCCTGAAGATGTCCGTCTCGCTCGACCGCTACGTCGCACCAAGCGACGGGAGCACCGACTGGATCACTGCGGGAGGCTCCGATGACGGTCTCGGTTGGACTGTCGAGACCGTGAGCACGCCGCCGCGCACCTCATCGGTGCCGCCACCTACGCGGGCTGGGCCACCTACTGGCCCGGCGCCTCCGGGCCGTTCGCCAAGGCGATGAACGAGATCCCGAAGGTCGTGTTCTCGAACTCGCTTACGTCCGCCGACTGGGGCGAGACGGAGATCGCGCCCGGAGACCTGGCCGACGCCATCACGCGACTCAAACAGGAGCGCTCCGACGGATACCTGCTGGCCCACGGCGGGACACGGTTCGCCCGATCGCTGGTCCAGGCCGGCTTGATCGACGAGTACCGCCTTGTCATCCACCCGGTCGTCCTGGCGCGGGCGAGCGGATCTTCCTCGCACCGCTGACCGTCGAGCCGATCAGCACGACCGTCTTCAGCGGCGGAGCCGTCGCGCACATCTTCGCGGCGCACGCGTGATCGAGCCCGATCGCCGACGAGCCGTCGAGCACGGTCGCGCTCTGTCAGCCGGCGATCCGCTATGACTGGGGACCGTGGCGTCGGCGGCGGTCGTGTTGGACGAGACGGCGCGCCGGCGGCGCGGGCAGATCTACGTGGCGCTCGCGGCGGTCGCGTGGTCGACGGCGGGCGTCCTGCAGCGCCAGCTCACCGTGGACGCACCGACGCAGGTGTTCGGGCGCGCGGCGTTCGCAGGGTCCGCGCTGCTGGCCTACGTCGCGATCGTGGAACGCGGCCATGTCGTGCGCGCGTTCAGGTCGGTCGGCGGCGCGGGCATCGCCGTAGCGCTGTGCGTCGCGATCGCGTCGGGCTCCTTCATCAGCGCGCTCAACCATGCCAGCGTGGCGCGCGTCCTGTTCATCCTGGCCGTGGCCCCGGTGCTCGCGGCACTGCTCGCGCGGGCGACCCTGGGCGAGCCGATCTCGCGGCACACGGCGCTGGCGATGCTGCTCGCACTGTGCGGGGTCGCGGTCATGCTCGGCGCGCCGGGCGACGCGAGCCTGGCCGGCGACGGCCTGGCCTTCATGGCGGCGCTCGCGTTCTCGGCCATGATCGTGATCACCCGCTGGCGGCACGAGGTGTCGATGGCGCCGGCCACATGCCTCTCGCAGGCGATCCTCGTCGTCGCGTTTCTCCCGTTCGCCAGTCCCGGCGAGATCAGCGGCGACGATGTCGCATGGCTGGCGGCGCTCGGCATCGGACAGATCGGCCTGGGCTTCGCGCTGCTCACCGTCGGCGCGCGCCTGATCCCCGCCGCGCAGGTCGGGCTGATCACGCTGCTGGAGGTCGTGCTCGGCCCCGTCTGGGTCTGGCTTGCGCTCGACGAGCGCCCCGACACGCCGACGCTCGTCGGCGGCGTCATCGTGATCGCGGCGATCGTGCTCCAGACGCGCGAGGCGCCGTCACAGGACGCGGCGATGAACGCTCCACATTGACCGATGGCCGGATGCGCATGGCGATGCCAGGGGAAAGCGTGAAGTTGACAGCCGACGGGCGCGGCCGCGTCCTCGCCGACGGCACGGTGATGCCGCTGCTCGGGCTCGGGGTCTGGCAGGTGCCGGACGGACGCGAATGCGTGAGCGCGGTGCGTTGGGCGCTGGAGCTCGGGTACCGCCACATCGACACGGCGCAGGCCTACCGAAACGAAGCCAGCGTCGGCAAGGCGCTGAGGGAAAGCGCCATCGCTCGTGACGAGGTCTTCATCACGACGAAGTTCTATCCGCGCCGCCGCGATCCGCTGAGACAGGCCGCCCGCAGCATCAAGCAACTCGACGTCGACCATGTCGACCTCTATCTCGTCCACTGGCCCGCCCGCGGCGCCACCTGGGCCTGGCCGGGCATGGAGAAGGCTCGCGCGCGCGGATACGCCCGCGCGATCGGCGTCTCCAACTTCGATGTGTGCGAGCTCGAGCAGGTCCTGGCCGCCGCGAGCACGGCGCCCGTGGTCAACCAGATCCAGTTCAACCCGTTCGCCTACCGGAGGCGGCTCCTCGATGCCTGCCACGAGCACGCGGTCGCGCTCGAGGCCTACAGCCCGCTCGGCACCGGAGCTCACCTGGCCGCCCCCGTGGTCGCGGGAGTCGCAGATCGGATCGGCAGGACTCCTGCGCAGGTTCTCCTGCGCTGGTGCGTTCAGCGCGGCGTACCGGTCGTGAGCAAGTCGACCAACCGCGAGCGGATCGAAGAGAACGCGCAGATCTTCGACTTCGCGCTCTCGGCCGAAGACATGGCACGTCTCGACGCGCTTGATCGCACCGGACAGACCGACGCGGCGCTCGAGCACAAGTGGTGGTGAACGGGCCGGCGTGGCCCGATGCCACCGCCGATACGACAACCAGCTCCGCCCGGCTGCGTCGCGCGTTGCGGACCCACGGCCTCCTTGGCGAGCACCGTGAAGCCGAACGCGAGCCCTCCGGTTCTCCTCCCGCCGTGGCCTGGCGGAACGCCGGCGACACCGCTCGCCGGGCCGCCAAATCGGCCCGCGGCAGGCGAACCCTCCTGCAGAGGGCTCAACGATGCTCGCGCGCTACGCCCCGGCCCGCCAGCGCGTCCTGGAGGCGGTCGCGCGCGCGAACCGGCGCCTGGTCTCGTCGCTGAAGCGCGCGCGGCAGGCGAACGAGCAGGCCGCCGCGTTGACGGACTACCGCCGGCGGGTGGCCCGCGCGATGGCGGCGCTGAGCCGCCTCGACCCCCCTGCCGTGACGCGATCGATCCACCGCGCCCAGCTCAGGCGGCTCGCCGCGAGCCGCCGTCTCGCCGGCGCCCTGCGAGCCGCGGTGCTCGCGCGCGACTCCCGCCGCACCGCCCGGCTGGTGATCGCCTTCCGTCAGATCGGCAACGTCCGCGCCGGCGAACGCGCCCTGGAAGCGCGCGATCTGGCGGCCTATGTGCAACGACGACGCACGATCGCCGACGCGATGTCCCAGGTCACGCGCGAACGCGCTCGCCTCGCCCGGGCCAAGTAAGCAACCACCGGCACTTCTGCGCGCCGTCGCCGACGCCGCGTTTGTCGAACGCAGAGATTCCGCAAAATGCGGCCGTTCGTGCATAGACTACGGGCCGCAATGAGCCCGACCGCCAGGCGTCATCGCATCAGTGACGCGGAGCGGTACCAAGCGGTGACCACAGCGCGAGAACGTTTTCTCGCTGGGGACGACCGCGTTCGGGGGGTACGACCCGAAGTGGCCACGTCTTGGTATCGCTGCCGAGAGCAGTACCACGTCGACCCCGGCCTGACCCAGGCACCCCCGGCGGCGGCGACCGAGGAGCCCTCCGGCGAGCACACGCTCGAGCACGAGATCGTCTTCGCCCAGCTCGGCGGCGCCGCGGCGTCGATAGCGAGCGAGGTCGAGAGCGTCGGCGGCGTGGTCACGGTCGCCGACGGCGCGGGCCGGATCCTGACCGTGCACGGTGACAAGGACACGCTGCGTCGGGCGCGGGAGAGCAACATGGCGCCGTGGTCGTGCTGGTCGGAATGGGCGACCGGGACGAACGGCATGGGCACCGCGCTCGAGGCGCCCGGCCCCGTGGTGATCAACGGCCCCGAGCACTGGTGCCGCGGCTTTCACGAGTGGGTGTGCGCCGGCGTCGCCGTTCGGGACGCCGTCACCGACGACCCGATCGCGGTCCTCGACGTCTCGACCTGGCGTACCAAGCTCCCGGCGCAGGCGGCCGGGTGGCTGTCGAGCGCGGTCGGCGGCACGCGCGCGATCCTGCGCATGCGCGCCATGAACGCCGGCGCCGAGCTGGCCGCGGCGTTCACGCAGGCACGGGCAAGGGCGGGGCCCCCGCTCGCCGCGCTCGACGCAAGCGGCAACGTCGTCATCGCCGACGAGGAGGCCAGCCTGCTGCTGGGCGTCCCCGCGCGCGTGCCGGCGATCGACCCGGCGGTGCGCTGGCGCCCGGCCCTCGACCTCGGTCGGCTGGCCCGTCACGCGACCAAGCAGGCTCGTGCCGACCACGAGTGGATCGGCTCGACGCAGATCGCGACCGGCCTCGGCCGCGAGCCGTGCCGGCTCACGCTGCGTCCGGTGTTCATGTCCGAGCAGCCCATCGGGGCGCTCGCCCTGTTCGGCGCCGAGATCGCCGACCCGATGGAGCGCGAGGCGCCCGAGCGCGGGATGGGCCCGCCGCCCCGCATCGTCGGCGTGAGCGGCGAGCGGATGGTGCTGCTGCACCGCCCGGAGGTTCAGTTCGCGGAGGCCGACGGCAACGACGTCTGGCTCGTGACCGAGGAAGGGCGCCTGCAAGCCTCCGTGCGCGGCATCGACAAGCTCGAGGAGGAGCTCGCCGGCGGCGAGTTCCTGCGCGTCCATCGGCGTTTTCTCGTCAACCTCACCTGCGTCCGAGCGGTCGACCGCGGACAGCGGGGCGAGCTGTCGCTGATCATGGAAGGCAGCGAGCGCGCTGCCGTGCCCGTGTCACGCCGCAACGTGCCGGCCGTCCGCCGCGCTCTAGGGCTCTGAGCCGATCTCGAGGGTCCGCGGCCGCTTCATCGTTCGGTAGACGAACTCGTCGGTCGGCTCGGCGGTGCGCGCGGCCACGACGCGCTCGTGATGGGGCGAGAACCGGCAGACCGGATCCGTGGCCGCCGCATCGCCCGCAAGCCGCAGCGCCTGGCAGCGGCAGCCGCCGAAGTCGACCTCCTGACGCCCGAGCGGGCAGGTGCGGCACGGCTCCTGCATCCAGTCGGTGCCGCGAAAATGCGCGAACGCGTCGGACTCGTTCCAGATCCACGCCAGCGGACGCTCGCGGACGTTGGCGAACTCGAGGCCCGGGATCGTCGACGCGGCCTGGCACGGCAGCACGTCGCCGTTCGGGGCGACCACCATCGCCGTCCGGCCCCAGCCGCCCATGCACGGCTTCGGCAGGTCCTCGAAGTAGTCGGGCAGCACCCAGAGCACGTCGACCTTGGGGCCGACCCGTTCGCGGAAGCGCTTCACCGCCTCCTCGGCGCGCTCGAGCTGCTCCCACGACGGCATGAGCGCCTCCTGGTTGGCGACGGCCCAGCCGTAGTACTGCGTGTTGGCGAGCTCGAGCCGCTGGGCGCCGAGCGCGAGCGTCAGGTCGAGCAGCTCCTCGATACGGTCGAGGTTCTGGCGGTGCAGGACGCAGTTGATCGTCAGCGGGAAGTCGAGCTCCTTCGCAAACCCCGCGGCCGCGATCTTCTTCTCGAACGACCGATTGCCCGCGATGCGGTCGTTGTCGGCGGGGTCCGGGCTCTGGATCGAGATCTGCACGTGGTCGAGGCCCGCGACCTTGAGCGCCTCGGCACGCTCACGCGTGAAGAGCGTCCCGGCGGTGATGAGCGACGAGTACAGGCCCGCGTCGCGCGAGCCGGCGCACAGCTCGACGAGGTCGCGGCGCAGCATCGGCTCACCGCCCGTGAGGGCGAGCTGCAGGACGCCGAGCCCGCGCGCCTCCTGGAAGGCGCGGATCCAGTGCTCGGTCTCGAGCTCGTGGCGGTACGTCTCGCCCCCGATGTGCAGCGGGTTCGAGCAGTACGGGCAGTGCAGCGGGCACTGGTAGGAGAGCTCGGCGATGAGCGTCAACGGTCTAGGCAGCTGCATCGACCACGAGCCCCTTCTGCGCCATGGCGTCGATCAGCTCCTGCACGTCGCCGCTCAGATCGGCGCCCTCGTACCGGGCCGAGAGCGCGCCGACGATGTCGTCGACCGAGCGCTCGCCGTCGCACAGCTCGAGCACCTCCGCGGCGGTGGCGTTGAGCTTGACGGCGCCCTCGGGGATGAGCAGCAGGTGCTCCTCGCGCACCTCGTCGTAGCGCAGGCGCGCGCCGGTGACGAGACGAGGCCGGGTCATGCCGCCTCCCCCGCGGGCTGTGTGTCGCCCCGTTCGACGGCATCGAGCTGGACCCACAGCATCTCGGTCTTGAAGCGCAGCGCCGCAACGGCGGCGTCCTGCTGCTCGGGCGTGCGGCAACGTTCGACGGTGAGGTCGAGGGCGTACTGCGCGTCGCGCGGCGCCTGCACCAGCCGGGTGCGGAAGTACTCCAGCCCGGCCGGGTCGATCCACCCGTAGTGGCGTTCGAGCGCGTCGAGCCGCACGCGGATCGCGCCGGGCCCGAAAAGCTCGGTGAGCGATGACGCGACGGCCTCGATCCACGGCCTCTGGCGCGCGTAGTTCACGTAGGCGTCGACGGCGTAGCGGACTCCGGGCAGCACACGCCGCTCCGACAGTAGCTCCTCCCGCGAGACGTCGAGCGCCTCGCCGAGGCGCAGCCACGATTCGATGCCGCCCGTGCCTTCCCCGGTGCCGTCGTGGTCGATGATGCGCTGGATCCATGCGCGCCGGACCTCGACCTCTGGGCAGTTGGACAGGATCGCCGCATCCTTCAGCGGGATGCACTTCTGGTAGTAGAAGCGGTTGGCGACCCAGCGCTGCAGCTCGTCGCGCGTGAGCTCGCCGGCGTCCATGCGTCGGTGGAAGGGGTGCAGGTTGTGGTAGCGCGTTCCCTGCGCGCGCAGGCGGGCGACGAAATCCTGGGTCACAGCTGGACCTCGAGGCCATCGTAGGCGACTTCGACGCCGGCTCCGACGACCGCCTCGCGCTCGGGCGAGTCCTCGAGCAGGATCGGGTTGGTGTTGTTGATGTGGACCAGCACCTTGCGCGGCCGCTCGAGTCCGGCGAGCGCCGCGAGCGTGCCGCCGGCGCCCGAGAGCGGCACGTGGCCCATGTCGTGCGCGGTGCGGTCGGAGATGCCGAGCCGGGCGAGCTCGTCCTCGCGCCAGAAGGTGCCGTCCACGAGCACGAGGTCGCTCGCGGCCAAGCGGGTCAGGACGCCGTCGTCGAGCGTGGCCAGCGCGGGCGCGTAGGTGAGGACGCCGCCGCTCGCACCGTCGCGGACCACGAGCCCGCTGGCCTCGTCGTCGCCCGTCTCGAACGGCTCGACGACAAGGCTCGACCCGTCGATCGGCAGTGCGCGCCCGGGCTCGAGCGTCTGCCAGTCGACGCCGCAGAAGCGCTCCAGCATGCGCACGATCGTGTCGTTGAGGGCGCGTGCCACCGCGGCAGCGCCGAAGACGCGCACCGGCGCCCCCGACTCCCGTAGGAGCAGCAGGCCCGCCGTGTGGTCGATCTCGGCGTCGGTCAGCAAGACTCCCGCGACCGGCGCCACGCGTACGGCGTCGACCTGGGCGGGCATCAGCGTCTCGAGCTGCTGTCGCGCGTCCGGCGAGGCATTGACGAGAAACCACGGCCCCTCGTCACCGCGGATCGCGAGCGACGACTGCGTTCGAGGCCGCGCGCGAACACCCTCGCGCGCGGCCTCGCACGTGCCGCAGTGGCAGTTCCACTGCGGAAACCCTCCCCCGGCGGCCGAGCCCAGAACGCGGACGCGCACGTGGCCCGGCGTTCAGTCTGTTACCGGTGGAACAGGTAGGAGGTGACCTCGGAGCAGAGCTCGACGATCTCAAACTTCGGCTTGACCCACGTCATAAGTGCCTCCTGATTAGAGTGCAAGTGGCTGAAATCCTAGCGGAGGATGGTCAACGGTCGTGGTAATCGAATGGACATCGAGGTAACGGCGGGCGACCCGCTCGGCGTCAGCGCCGACCTGGTCGCGGCGGCGGGAGCACGGGCGACGCAGCTGGGCGCCCCGGACCGCGCCCTGGCGGATGCCGACCCGGTCGCGATCGCGTACACGCCGGACGGCGCGCCGCTCGCCGTGATCGCGCTCGAGCCCGGCGCCGACGGGCTGCGCACGGCGGCCGCGCGGGCCGTGCGCGCGGGCCGCGGCTGCGGGACGGTCGCCTGGGGGCTCGACGCGACCCTGCCCGTGTCGGCCGAGGAGCAGGTGCGCGCGCTGGCCGAAGGCGCCGTCATCGGCGGCTACGACGGCCGGCGCTGGCGCAGCGGCGCAGCGCCGCCCGGGGTCGAGCGCTTCGTCATCTGCGGTGTCGGCGACGATCTCGCGCCCGCGGCCGACCGCGCGGCGCGCATCGCGCGCTGGGTCAACGTCGCCCGTGAGCTCGTCGACGCGCCGGCCAACCTCATGTCCCCCGCCGCGCTCGCCAAACGCGCGGCCGCCGTGCCGGGTGTCAGCGCCGAGACGATCGACCCCGGCGAGGCCGGGCTCGGCGCGCTCGCGGCCGTCGGCGGGAGCAGCCCGAACGAGCCGCGGCTCCTCGTCCTGCGCCACCGGCCGGCCCAAGCTCCCGATGCCCCACGGCTCGCCCTCGTGGGCAAGGCGGTCACCTTCGACACCGGCGGGTACTTCCTCAAGCCCCAGTCCGACATCGTCCGCCAGAAGGCCGACATGGCCGGCGGCGCAGCGGTCATCGCGGCGCTCGGCGCGATCGCCGAGCTCGAGCTTCCGCTGGCGGTCACGGGCGTCGTGCCCGCCTGCGAGAACATGCTCAGCGGCAGCGCGATCAGGCCGACCGACGTCATCACGACCGCCGCCGGGCTGACCGTCGAGGTCACCAACCCCGATGCCGAGGGGCGTCTGATCCTCGCCGACGCCCTGTGGTGGGCACGCCGCGACGGCGCCACGCACCTCGTCGACCTCGCCACGCTGACCGGCGCCATGCGCGCCGGCATGGGCGACATGTACGCCGGGGTGTTCGCCAACGACGACGCCTGGCGCGAGGCGATCGTCGACGCCGGCAACGTCTGCGGCGACCTCGCCTGGCCATGGCCGCTGCATCCGCGCTACCGCTCCCTGATCGACTCGACGGTCGCCGACCTGCGCAACACCGCGGGCAAGGTCTTCGGCTTCCCGATCGTCGCCGCCACCTTCCTGGCGCAGTTCGCGGGCGACGGACCCTGGGCGCACGTCGACATGCTCGGCACGGCGATGCTCGAGGAGGACCGCGGCGATGCGTTCGGCCGCGGAGCAACCGGGTACGGCGTGCGGATGCTCGTCGAGCTGGCCGAGCGAATGGCCGATGAGGAGACTGCCGATCATTTAACAGTCAGGGTGTGATCTGCCACGCCCTTTTCGGGCATGGCAGATCTTTCACCACTATTGGGACTTTGGTTAATCCGGCAGCGCGAAGGCGAACAACGCGCTCCCGTGCGAGGAGCCGAGCATCTTGGGCAGGAAGCCCTCGGCCCAGCCGCCCCAGCCGCTCGGCGCAACGATGTACTGCTTGCCGTCGATGCTGTACGACGACGGGCTGCTGTGGTGGCCGCTGCCGCACTGGAACTGCCACAGCAGGTCACCGGTCTCGGCGTTCCACGCGTTGAACTCCCCGGTGGGCTCCCCGCCGAACACGAGGTTCCCACCCGTGGCCAGCAGCGACGAGCACATGCACGTGTCATTGCTCCAGCGCCACTTCTCCTGAGCGGTCCGCGGGTCGTAGGCGCTGACGTACCCGGTCTGGTCCTCACCGTCCACGGCGACGCCGGCGCCCCAGTACGGGATGCTCTCCTTGAACTCCCTGCGCCGTCGCGTGGCCGTCGCACCGACGTCCTGCACCGGGACGTAGAGGAGCTCCGTCTTCGGGCTGTAGCAGGCGTGCGTCCATTCCTTGGCGCCGGCGGGCCCCGGCCAGAAGTGGACGGGATCGCCTTCCGCGTCGGGGAACCGCAGCGGTGTCACGTTGCCCTTCTCGTCGACCTCACCCCAGTCGATGCGGTCGACGAACGGCGCCACACGGACCGCCGACATGTCGGTGCGATCCAGGATGTAGAGGAACCCGTTCTTGTCGAAGTGGGCGGCCAGCTTCTGCCCATCGAGGTCGAACAGCAGGTGCTCCATCGTGGAGTCGTAGTCCCACAGGTCGTGCGGGGTGTATTGGAAGTGCGCCTTGATCTCGCCGGTGTCGGCGTCGACCGCGACCCCGGAGTCGGTGTAGAGGTTGTCGCCTGGGCGGACCTCTCCGTCGAAGTCGGGACAGGGGTTGCCGGTCCCGTAATAGAGGAGGTTGAGGTCCGGGTCGTACGAGGGTGTGATCCAGCAGTTCGCGCCGCCGCGCTGCCAGGCCTCGCCATCCGCCGGCCAGCTGTCAGAGCCGGGCTCGCCCGGCTTGGGGATCATGTAGCAGCGCCACACGCGCTCGCCGGTCTCCAGCTTGAACGCGTCGGTGTGGCCGCGCACGCCGAACTCGCCGCCGGAGCTGCCGACGATGACCATGTCCTTGACGATCAGCGGCGCGACCGTCGCGCTCTCGCCGGCCCGCACGTCGCCGTAGGGCTGATCCCAGACCTTCGCGCCGGTCTCGGCATCCAGGGCGATGATGTGGGCGTTGAGGGTGGTCATGAAGACCTTGCCCTCGGCCACGGCGACGCCGCGGTTGACGTTGCCGCAGCACAGCGACACGTCGAACGGGGAAGCGTGCCTATAGCGCCAGAGCTCGTTGCCGTTCGCCGCGTCGACCGCCCAGCACTGGCCGTCCCATCCGGAGACGTACATGATGCCGTCGACGATGATCGGGGATGCCTCCCACGCGTATGTGGTCGCGCCCGAGCGCAAGCCCAGATTGCCGGCCTGAAAGACCCACTGCGGCACGAGCTTGTTCACGTTGCTCGCGTTGATCTGGTCCAGCGGGCTGTAGCGCTGCGCGTCGTAGGCGCCGTAGTAGGTCAGCCAGTTGTGCGGTTCGTCGCGGGCGTTGAGAATCCGCTCGAAGTTGACGCCCTTGGCCACCGGCGGCGCCTTGCCGACCGACATGCTCAGGGCGGCGTAGGGGATGGCCGATCCTGCGTCTACGTACTCCTCGGTTGCCATCGAGTAGTGCTCCTTTCCAGTTCCTGGCGATCGATTACGGCTGCGGTTGCGGCGGGCGATCGAGGCGCGCCTCGGACGGCACGTTGCCGCTCACGACAATCGCCCCCGTCAGGCCCCGGCCCTCATCGTTGCCGGTCGTGGAGCCGTACCAGTAGTACCCCGGCCCGTCGAGCTCGAGGGTCGCAGTGCCCTTCGAATGGTTGACGAGCCAGATGAACTGGGTGTCGCCATTGCTCGGCAGGACCGCGCAATGGGTGTTCTTGTCGTCATTGATGAGCGTGAGCTCGATGATGCCCCCATGAGGCACGATAAGGATCCCGGGGTCGTAGACGAGTTCGTCCTCCGGGATGCGGATGGTGGCGCGCATGACGCCGTCGGAACCCTCTTCAGCCTCTCCGACGTTGCCTCGCCCAAGAATGCGACCCAGCGTGACACCGTTCTGCTTGTCCAAGCTGGATACGTCGACGGCAGTGTCGCTCACGGAAGCTCCCTCGCGTCGATTTACCGGTAGCGGTCAGCCAAAAAGGGGTTCAGAGGACCCCCCTTCAAGACCGATCGGATCGTATTCCCGTGCAAGGGGCCTCGCAGCCAATCCGATCGGAGGTGCCGTTCACGTGTGGAGGGGTACCGCTCGTTCGCGCTGAGACGCCGCTGGTTGCGGCCGATCAGGTGCTCTGGCCGGTCGCGAGGCCTTCGAGCAGGCGCTGCCATGCCTCCGCACGCCGCGTCGCGCCCGCCGACGGCCCGCCGTCCGCCCAGCGCGCGACCGCCCGGATCCCGTGCAATGCGCTGACCAGCCAGGTCTCGCGCCCGGCCAGATCCTCGGGCAGCGGCCGGCGCTGCTCCACGCGCACTTCGCGGTCACGCGCAAGGTCGACGAGCAGCGCGCGGGTGATCCCCGGCAGGATCGGCGCCTCGTCGGCGACCACGCAGAGCAGCTCGCCCTCCCACCACAGCAGGCTCGTGAACGCGCCCTCGAGCAGGCGCCCGTCGCCGTCGGCGATGACGGCCTCCCCGGCGCCGCGCGCCGCCGCGCGCTCGCGCAGGGCCGCGAGCCGCTCGAGGTCCGGGCCCTTGCGCCGCGGGGCGCGGCGCGGATCGGGCACGTCGGCGATCCAGGCGACGACGGCCGGCTCGCGCGGCGGCGCCGGGCGCACCTGAAAGGCGAGCTCGCCGGCGGCGCGCAGCTCGACGCGCGGAAACCAGCGTCCGTCTCCGGGCACCTCGGCCTCGACGCGCGCGCGGAACGCGGCGAGCGCCCGCGCATCGACCCCGCGCTCCGTGCAGGTCGCGCCAAAGCGCGCCCAGTGGCGGTCGAGCGCACGCACGCGGCCGTCGGCCACGAGCCACGAGTCCGCCGCCAGAAGTGGGCTGTTCATCGAGGTCCGGCAGCGAGCTGACGCTCGTCCACGAGCGCGCCTCCGACGGCCTCGAGCAGCGCGCGCGCCTTGAGCAGCATCTCGTCGTGCTCGGCGTCCGGATCGGAGGCGGCGACGATCGCGCCGCCCGCGCCGATCTGCAGCCCGTGGGGCGACGCGACGAGCGTTCGGATCACGATGCTGAGGTCGGCGGTGCCGTTCACCGACAGGAAGCCGAGGGCGCCCGAGTACACGCCGCGCGCGCCCGCTTCGAGGCGATCGATGATCTCCATCGTGCGCAGCTTGGGTGCCCCGGTCATCGAGCCGCCGGGGAACGCGGCGCGAACGGCATCGATCGCGGTGGCGTGGTCGCGCAGCCGGCCGCGCACCGTCGTCACGAGCTGATGGACCGTGGCGTAGGACTCGATCGCCATCAGCGCCGGCACGTCGACCGTCCCCAGGGCGCACACGCGGCCGAGGTCGTTGCGAACGAGGTCGACGATCATGAGGTTCTCGGCGCGCGACTTGTCGTCCTCGCGCAGCGCCGCCGCGCGGTAGGCGTCCTCGGCGGGGTGGGCGGCGCGTGCGGCGGTGCCCTTGATCGGCTTGGACTCGACGATCCGCTCCTGGTCGACACGCAGGAACCGCTCGGGCGACGAGCTGAGCACCGCCACCTCGCCGAGCCGCAGGAACGCCGCGTGCGGCGCGGGGTTGCGCGCGCGCAGGACGCGATAGGCGGCGAGCGGGTCGATCGCGCCGTCGCTGCGCAGCTCGGTGGTCAGGCAGACCTCGTAGGTCTCGCCCTCGAAGATCTCGTGCTTGCAGGCGGCGACGTTGGCCAGGTACGCGTCGCGCCCCTCACGTGGGACGAACGCGAGCGCGCCGGGGACGGGCGGCGCCGGCGGCTCCGGCGCGGAAAGCGTCGCGAGCGCGCGCTCGGTGGCGGCCAGCCACGCCTCGGCGGCGTCGACGCCGGGCCCGTCGGCGAGGGCGAGCAGGTGGACGCGCCGCTCGTCATGGTCGAAGGCGATCAGCCGGTCGCAGAGCAGCAGCGCGGCGTCGGGCAGCGGCGAGCGGTGGACCAGCTCTCCCCCGAGCTCGGCCTTCAGCTCGTACCCGAGATAGCCGGCGAAGCCACAGGTGAAGTCGAACGGCAGCTCCGCGGCGTCGGCGCGCAGCCGTGCCAGCTCGCGCTCGCAGTAGTCCAGGACGCTCTCGCGCAGCTCCTCGCGGCCGTCGACGCGGTCCACGGTGAGGGCTTGCGTGTCGACGTCGTAG
>DATBKW010000157.1:0-7060 GCA_036555665.1 Solirubrobacteraceae bacterium
GAGGGCGACCCGCGCCACGTCCTGCGCCGCGCGCTCGAGCGCGCGGACGCGATGGGCTTTGACACCTTCAACGTCGGCCCCGAGCTCGAGTACTTCCTGTTCAAGGACAAGAACTCCACGGAGGTCCTCGACGAGGGCGGCTACTTCGACCTCACGACGCTCGACGCCGGCTCCGACGTGCGCCGCGAGACCGTGCTCGCCCTCGAGCAACTCGGCATCCACGTCGAGTACACCCACCACGAGGTCGGGCCCAGCCAGCACGAGATCGACATGCGCTATGCCAACGCGCTGAAGATGGCCGACGACTGCATGACCTACCGGATCACGGTCAAGGAGTACGCCATGAAGTACGGCTGGCATGCGACGTTCATGCCCAAGCCGCTCTTCGGCCAGAACGGCTCGGGCATGCATACGCACATGAGCCTGTTCAGCGCCGGCAGCAACGCGATGTTCGACGCCGCCGACCCCTACTACCTCTCCGGCGTGGGCAAGGCGTTCATCGCCGGCCAGCTCAAGCACGCGCGCGAGATCTCCTCGATCTTCGCCCAGTGGGTGAACTCCTACAAGCGCCTCGTGCCCGGCTACGAGGCGCCGGTCTACGTCGCGTGGTCGCGGCGCAACCGCTCGGCCCTCGTCCGCGTGCCGCTCTACCACCCGGGCAAGGAGCAGGCCACGCGGATGGAGCTGCGCTGCCCGGACCCGGCCTGCAACCCGTACCTGACCTTCGCCGCGCTGCTGCAGGCCGGCCTGGAGGGCATCGAGAAGGGCTACGAGCTGCCCGAGCCGATGGAGAAGAACCTCTACCACCTGTCGCCCGACGACCGAAGGCGCCTGGGCATCGAGCAGCTCCCCGAGACGCTCGGCGAGGCGATCGAGCTCACCGCCGAGTCCGAACTCGTTCTGCGCACCCTCGGCGAGCACATGTTCAACCGCTTCGTGGAGATCAAGCGCCAGGAGTGGGAGGACTACCGCGTGCAGGTCACGCAATGGGAGCTCGACCGCTACCTGCCGGTCCTCTAGTGGGCCTTCTCGTTACGGGAAGACCCACTAGGTGCGCGGGGCGGCGGCCCCATTCCGCCGCCCCGCGGCACCGTGCTCACCGCAGTGCCACGGCCTGCTCGCCGGCCGACAGCGCGTCGACCCGCCCGAAGCCGAAGCGCTGGTCGCGGCCGGCCTCGCCGTAGTCCTCGATCGTCCCGAGGAGGACGGCGCGCGTCGAGAACGGGTCGCCCCGCAGCCCCGGATCGGCCGACAGCAGCAGCGCGGCCGTGCCGGCGACGTGCGGCGCCGCCATCGACGTGCCGTTGAACGCCGCCAGGTCGGGACCCGGGATCGAGGAGATGACCTGCACCCCGGGCGCGCTGATGTCCGGCTTGACGTAGGTGACGTTGCCGAACAGCCACGGCACGGAGACCAGCGTCTGGCCGCTGCTGAAGCCGGCGACGTGGTCCAGATAATGCGTGGCGCCCACGCCCAGGCTCAGCAGGTCGTTGCCCGGCCCGCCGCTCGTCCCGTCACCCGAGTTGCCGATCGACGCCACGACGAGCGCGCCGGCGAACGTCGCGTTGAACACCGGGACGTTCCAGATCGTCGAGTAGCCCAGCGCGCCCAGCGACATGTTGATCACGTCCACGCGCTGGGCGACCGTCCACTGCATCCCGGCGATGATCTGCCCGAAGGTGCCGCTGCCGCCGGGAAGCACGAGCGCCGAGGCCAGCCGCGCGTCGGGTGCCACGCCGATGTTCACGCCGCGGAAGCTGCGGCCGACCATCGTGCCGGCGGTGTGCGTTCCGTGCTGCGCGGAGTCGTGGGTCGGCGAGACGACGGGGTTGCCCGCGGCGTCGAACTCCTGGAAGGTCGCCACCTTCCCGGCCAGGGCCGGATGCGTGTCGTCGACGCCGGTGTCGAGATGCCCGATGAGCACGCGCTGGCCGCGGCCGAACCCGCCCCACACCTCGGGGGCGGCGATCTTCGCCAGACCCCACGCGCTTCCGTCGACCGTCTCGGGCGTGTCCTCGAGCGGCGTCTGCAGGATCTCGGGCACCCGGAACACCGGGTTGGCCTCCACGCGGACCACGTCCTCGTGGCCGGCGAGCTCCTCGATCTCCTGCGGCGTCCCCTCGACCACGACCACGCCGGCCAGCCACAGGCTCTGCGCGTTCGGCGCCGCCTCGACGACCTTCGCGTGGGCCTCGGCCGTGGCCTCCTCGAGGTTCTTCGCGTACGCCGGACCGCTGCCGTAGCGGCCGTTGAGCGAGCGCAGGAGGTCCACGCGACGCGTCGCGAGGTGCTCGCCCCGCAGCATCGCGTGGACCCGGTCGACCTGCTCCCGATCGGGCTCGGCCACCTCCGTGTGGACGAGCGCCGTCACCGTCTGATCCGACGGTACGTCCTTTACGGCGTCCGTGTAGGACGCCGCCAGCTTGTCAGCTGACATCGTTGCCCCCTGGCTGAATGTGTCGTGTGGCGCCCCGCGCGCCACCCCCGCGGACCACTATCCCCGACGTCCGGCCACCGCGCACGCGCTCGGCGCGAACTGTGGGGCCTGGCGCCCGCAAAGGTGCACGCTTCGTGCGGCGACGTATCAGGCTGCGAGCAACGCGCGCAGCTCGTCGGGCTCGGTGACCGGCCGCTGACAGACGAAGCGTTCGCAGACGTAGGCGGCGGCCCGGCCGTCGACCGGTGCGCGGTCGTGCATCAGCGCGACCTCGCTCGCCCGCGTGCCAGGGCCGGCGGCGAGCACGACGTGCGGGCGCCGCTCCTCGCGAACGACCGCGGCCAGCGCGGCGACACCCGCAGGGTCGCCGGCGAGCGCCACCTCGCGGCGCGGCGCGAGGTAGAGGTCGAGCGCCTGCAGCAGGTGGCCGAAGGCGGTCGCGTGGCGCCCGGCGATCTCGTGCAGCAGCCTGAGCTGGCCCGCAGCGTGCTCCTCGTAGGCGTGCTCGCCGCTGAGCGCGGCCAGGCGCAGCAGCCCGAGCGCCGCCGAGGAGCCGCCGGCCGGGATCGGCGTGTCCTCGAGGTCCTTGCGGCGGGCGATCAGCTCCTCGTGGTCGTCGGCGGTCGAGAAGAAGCCGCCGCGCTCGGCGTCGGCGAAGCGCGCCACGATCGTGTCGGCGAGCGCGCGCGCCGCGACGAACCAGCGCTCCTCGAACGTCGCCTCGTAGAGCACGAGCAGCGCCTCGAGCAGGAACGCGTGGTCCTCCAGGTAGGCGGGCAGCCGGGCCTGGCCGGCGTTGTAGGTGCGCAGCAGGCGCCCGTCGTCGCGCATCTCGTCGAGGACGAACGCCGCTGCGGCGCGCGCGGCGTCGAGGTAGTCCTCGCGCGCGAGCACGGCGCCGGCGTCGGCCAGAGCGGCGATCATCAGTGCGTTCCAGGCGGCCAGGCGCTTGTCGTCGAGCCCCGGCCGCACCCGCGCCGCGCGGACCGCAAGCAGCGCCGCGCGGATGCGCTCGCGCTGCTGCGTCGGCGGCTCGGGCCCGCGCGACTCCAGCACGTTGGCGCCCTCGAAGTTGCCGCCTTCGGAGGCGCCGAACCACGCGATCGCGGCGTCGGCATCGTCGCCGAGCGCGGCGCGCAGCTCGTCGACCGTCCAGACGTAGAACTTGCCCTCGACGCCCTCGGAGTCGGCGTCGAGCGCGCTGTAGAAGCCGCCCTCCGGCGCGCGCATCTCGCGCAGCGCCCAGTCGAGCGTCTCCTCGCACGTACGCCGCAGCAGCGCGTCACCGCTGACCTGAAAGCCGTGCAGGTAGGCGCGCGCCAGCAGCGCGTTGTCGTAGAGCATCTTCTCGAAGTGCGGGACGGTCCACTGCGCGTCGACGCTGTAGCGCGCGAAGCCGCCGCCGACCTGGTCGAAGATGCCGCCGCCGGCCATGGCGCGCAGCGACTGCAGCGCCATCTGCGGCTCGCCCCGCGCGATGAGGAACTCGATCACCGACGCCTGCGGGAACTTCGGCGCGCGGCCCCAGCCGCCGTTGACGCTGTCGAAGCTCTTGCCGATGGTCGCCACGGCCTCGTCGAGCGCGCCGGCGGTGAACGGCTCCTGCGAGGGCGCCAGCAGCGCGCCGCCGGACAGCCGCGGCGCGACCTGCTCGCCCTGAGCGCGGATCTCCTCGCGCTGGGTGTCCCACGCCTCTGCCACCGCGGCCAGCACCTGGCGCCAGCTCGGCAGGCCGTGGCGCGGCGTCGGCGGGAAGTAGGTCCCGCCGTAGAAGGGGACCTGCTCGGGGGTGAGGAAGACGTTCAGCGGCCAGCCGCCCTGCCCGGTCATGGCCTGCACGGCGTCCATGTAGAGCGCGTCGACGTCGGGGCGCTCCTCGCGGTCGATCTTCAAGCACACGAAGCGCTCGTTCATGAGGGCCGCCGTCTCGGCGTCCTCGAAGGACTCGTGCTCCATCACGTGGCACCAGTGGCAGCTCGAGTAGCCGATCGACACGAGCAGCGGACGGTCGAGCTCGCGGGCGCGGCGCAGGGCCTCCTCGCCCCACGGCAGCCAGTCGACCGGGTTGTCCTTGTGCTGGAGGAGGTAGGGGCTGGTCTCGCCCGCCAGTGCGTTGGGCATCAGCCCAACTGTAGGACCCGGGGGTAGCGCGGCAGCTTCACGTGCATGCCTCGCGCCACCGCGGCGGCCGCGCGCGTCGGCGCGTGCACGTTGACCTTGCGGCCGTTGAGGCGCCCGGTGACGGTGCCGTCGGGGTGGTAGGTGAGCTTCCCGTGCGCCGCTGCTCGGCCGCTGACTCTCAGCGTCGAGCTGCCGCCCTCGATCGGCACGTTGCCGGTGACGGTCACGCCGGGCACGTACTCCACGCGCCGCAGGCGGTAGCTACGCGAGCTGGCGGTGGCGCTGCCCGAGCGCAGGCCCGCGACCTTCGAGCCGGCGGGCGCGGCGTGGCCGACCGCGATCTCGTCGCCCAGGAACTGCAGGCGGATGTCGCGCACGCTGGCCCCGACGGCGGCGACCGTCTTGAGCGTCTTGCCGCGCCCGGGCAGGCGGCTGAGCCGCGTGGGGGCGATCGGCGTGGGCGGCACGATCGGTCGCTCGTTGGCGCACGGCGCGACCGGCTGACCCGTGAAGAAGGCGGCCAGCGCGTTCTTCGCGCAGTCGCCGAAATCGCTGGTCACCACCGAATGGCCGGTGAAGGGCACGGACAAGAGCGCGGCGCCGGGGATCCGCGCGGCGACGCTCGCGGCGTCCTCGAACGGGGTGCGCAGGTCGGCGCCGCCGTCGAGGATCAGCGTCGGCACCTGCGGCAGCGGTGTTGGGGGAGCCGGCGGCGGGCTGGCGTTCGGCCATGCCAGGCACACCGGGACCGCCTCGCTGCGCAGCGCGACCTTGTAGTTGAAGGGCTGGAAGTCGGTGGGCGGGTGCGCGCGGGCCGCGGCGAGCGCCTGGTCGGCGCGCTGCCCGACGCCGGCGGCGCGATCCCACGGGAAGATCGACTCCTCGCAGCGCGTCGCGGCAAACAGCGCGGTCGAGTCGGTCTCGTCCAGGCCGCCCTGCAGGCGCACGCTGGGGATGCCGGTCAGGCCGGCCGCGCGCAAGAGCATGCGCAGCAGTGGCCGGCGGTCGTCCTTGATGGCGCTGCGCATCGCGCCGGGCAGCTCGGTGCGCAGCACCGGGTTGAGGTCGCCCGCGAGCAGGATGTCGAGCATCCCGTCCTGATCGAGTGTGACCCGCAGGTGGCGGCCGGCGGGGGTGTTGACGGTGCCGCGCAGCGGCTTGCGGCCGAGCTTGTGGACGAGGTTGAAGAGGTCGTGCCCGATGTTCGCGGTGATCCCGTTGCAGCCGCCGTTGGTGCACAGCTCGCCCAGCGCGCGCGGCATCGCCTTGAAGGTCGAGACGTTGAGCACGTCCGAGCCCTCCGGCGGGACCACCGAGTCGAGCACGAGCGCCTCGACGTTGGCCGGGTACTTGGCGGCGTAGTCGAGGGCAACCTTGGTGCCGTAGGAGACCCCGAAGAGGACGAGCTTCTGGTAGCCGGACTCGACCCGGATCGCCTCGATGTCGTCGACGGAGTCGGCCGTGCGGTAGAAGCCCCGCGCCGGGCCGAGCTGGTTGGCGCAGTCGGCGGCCGCCTCTGCGATCGAGGTGACCTGGTCGTCGAACGCCTTGCAGCTCAGGCGACCGGAGGCGCCGGTGCCGCGCTGGTCGAAGACGAGAAGGTCGCGGTTGGGGAGCGCCGGCGCGAGGATCGACGCGAACTCGGTGGCGGCGGGCAGGGCGGCCTGGCCGGGTCCGCCGGCGAGCGCGACGACCGCGGTAGCCGTCGGATTGCTCGCCGCCACGACGCGCTTGATGTTCAGCGTCAGCGTCCCGGGCGCGGCGCCGGTGCGATCGAGCGGCACCGGCAGCAGGCCGCATTGGAAGCCGGCCGGCTGGCAGGGCGTGTAGGTGATGGCGGCGTGGGCGGCGGGTGCGAGAGCAGCGACTGCGGCCGCGGCCACGAGACCCGCCAGGGTGGACCGGGCGCGCATGGTCCGGCAGGGTAGTGGACTAGTGTGGCGGCATGCCTCACCACCGCCATGCCGTCACGGCGCACGGCGCGCCCGCGGCCGTCGGCCCCTACAGCCACGCGGTCACCACCGGCGGCCTGCTGTTCTGCTCGGGTCAGGTGCCGCTCGATCCCGAGTCCGGCAAGCTCGTCGAGGGCTCGATCGGCGACCAGACGCGGCGCTGCCTGGAGAACCTGCAGGTCGTCTGCGCCGCCGCGGGCGCCTCGCTGGACGACGCGGTTCGCCTCGGCATCTACGTCACCGACATGAGCACGTTCCCCCAGGTCAACGAGGCCTACGGGGCGTTCTTCGGCGACGGGCCGCCGGCGCGCAGCACGATCGGCGTCACCTCGCTGCCCCTCGGCGCGCAGGTCGAGATCGACGCGATCGTCGCGCTGCCCGACTAGTGGACCTTCCCGCAACGTCCGACCGGAAACGACAGCCGTCGATCGCCGACCGGCGGCGTCCTCGAACCTCGAAATACCTCCGGTATTCCTTCGGTTCTGCGTCCTTGCCGGATCGGCGCCGCCGGCCGCCGTTACCGGTCAAACGTTACGAGAAGGCCCACTAG
>DATBKW010000158.1:0-1792 GCA_036555665.1 Solirubrobacteraceae bacterium
CGGTGCTCAGCCCGCCGCCGAGCCCGCCGGCAGCTCCGCCAGGAGCGCCTCAGGATCGAAGTCGCGCCGGGGGACGTCGCCCCACAGCGACTCCAGGCGATAGAAGTCGCGCGTCTCCGGGGTGAAGATGTGGACGACGACGTCGAGGTAGTCCATGAGCACCCAGCGGGCCTCGGAGGCGCCTTCGACGCGGCGGGGAAGCAGGCCGTGGCTCTTCTTGAGCCCCTGGTGGATGGCGTCGTGGATCGCCTTCGTCTGGCGATCGGTGTTGCCCGAGCAGATGACGAAGAAGTCCGTATAGCCCGCGACCTCGCGGAGGTCGAGGGCGACGATGTCGATCGCTTTGCGGTCCGCCGCGTGCGCGGCGATGGTGATGGCGAGCCGCTCGGGGCTCAGGGTCATGCTGCAGGCCTCCCCGCTGCTTGTCTGTACAGGCCGCGCTCCGCGATGGCGGTGGCCACCGCATCCGGCACCAGGTACCGGATCGGGTGCCCCTCGGCGACCCGGCGGCGAATGGCCGAGGACGAGATGTCGATCCTCGGCATGTCGAAGAACAGGACGCGATCACCGTCGTGCAGGGGCTCCAGGCGGCGGGCGATGTCCTCCCGGCGTACTCCCTCACGCTCGGCGACCGCGAGCCGCGCGAGCTCGAGGATGGCCTTCGGCTCGCGCCATGCCGGAAGGCTCTGGGCCATGTCGCCGCCGACGATGAAGATTAGGTCGTGCTCCGGTTCGAGGTCATGGAACATCCTCAGGGTATCGACCGTGAAGGACGCGCCGCCGCGGTCGACCTCGAGCGTCGACACCGCCAGCCGCTCGTCGTCGCCCACCGCCAGCCGGCAGAGCTCGACCCGCGCCGCCGCGCCGGGGTCCTCGCGCGTCTCCTTGTGCGGGGGGATCGCGACCGGCATGAACACGACCCGATCGACGTCGAGCTGGTCAAGCGCCTCCTGCGCTATCACGAGATGACCCACGTGCGGCGGATTGAACGTCCCGCCCAGGATGCCGATGTCATTCATGGGTGAAGCGCGCGTGAAGCCTGGCGCCGGGCGTCTCAGGCCCGGACGTGGCCGTCCCCGTGCACGACGTACTTGAATGTGCACAGCTCGCGCAGCCCGATCGGCCCGCGGGCGTGCAGCTTCTGCGTCGAGTTGCCGATCTCGGCGCCCATCCCGAACTCGCCGCCGTCGGTGAAGCGCGTCGAGGCGTTGACGTAGACGCAGGCGGCGTCGACGCCGCGCTCGAACGCCCGTGCCGCGGCGGCGCTGCCGGTCACGATCGCCTCGGAGTGGCCTGAGCCGTGCGCGTTGACGTGCGCGATCGCCTCGTCGACCGAGTCCACGACGCCGACCGCGAGGATCAGCGCCAGGAACTCCGTGTCCCAGTCCTCGTCGGTCGCGTCGGCCAGCGTCCCGGCCAGGGCCTCGCCCGCCAGCGCGTGCGCGCGCCCGTCGACGCGCAGCTCGACGCCGGCCTCGCGCAGCGCGCCCAGCACGCGCGGCAGGAACTGCGGCGCGACCCGCGAGTGCACGAGCAACGTCTCGGCCGCGTTGCACACGCCGGGGCGCTGCGTCTTGGCGTTGACGACGATCCGCGCGGCCGCATCGAGATCGGCGTCGGCGTCGACGTACACATGGCAGTTGCCCGACGCCGCGTAGATGACCGGGACCGTCGCCACGCCCTTCAGCGCGGCCTTCAGCCCCTCGCCACCGCGCGGCACGATGAGGTCGACGACGCCCTCCTGCGTTGCCAGCTCGGCGAGCTCCTCGCGCCCGCCGCCCGCCACCAGCAC
>DATBKW010000159.1:0-2821 GCA_036555665.1 Solirubrobacteraceae bacterium
CACGACGCTCAAGGTGCAGGCGCCGAACTTCTTCCGCTTCAACGGCGACGGCGCGCAGTGGAACGCCGGCCTGGGTGACATCGCCTACAACAAGCTGGGTTGGCGCAAGGCCGCGGTCGTGGCCGACGACTACAGCTTCGCCTGGACGTCGGCGGCCGGCTTCATCGCCGAGTTCTGCGCGGCGGGCGGCCAGGTCACCAAGCGCGTCTTCCCGCCGCTGAACACGACGGACTACTCGTCCTACGCCCAGCAGATGCCCACCGACGTGGACGGCACCTTCGTCGCCGTCGGCGGCGCGGGGCTGATCCCGTTCCTGAAGGCCTACGAGCAGGCCAAGGGCCCGATCGACGCCAAGAAGTTCATGGGCAACCTGTTCTGGGGCACGCCGGGTCAGTTCGAGCAGCTCGGTCCGCGCGTCGCGGGCGCCTACATCGGCGGCGCGGGCACGGCGGGCGACCTCGACACCCCGGCGGCGCAGGACTTCGCCACCAACATCATCGGGAAGTGGTTCAAGAAGTTCCCGCCCGGTGGCGACGCGGCCGCGCAGGCGTCGAGCACGTTCACGTACGGCTACTACGTCAACACCTGGGGCCTGATCAAGGGCCTCGAGGCCGTCAAGGGCGACATCTCCGACCAGAGCAAGCTGCAGGCCGCTCTGGCGAAGGTCGTCCTGCCGGCGCCGTACGGGCAGATCAAGCTCGACGACAACCGCCAGGCGATCTTCACGGTCTACGATCAGCAGCTGTTCATGAAGGACGGCAAGCTGGCCGTCAAGACCGTGACGAGCATCCCGGACGTCGACCAGACGTTCGGCGGCACGTTCAGCAACTCGACCCCGGCCCCGGGCCGCAACGCGCCGGCCTGCGAGAAGCGCAGCCTGCCGTGGCTGGGCAAGGCCACGCCCGTGAAGGTCGTCAGCGGCTAGGCGGAGCGTGCAAGAAGAAGTGACCACCGAGCCGGCCGGCCCGATCCTGCGTCTGAGTGGGATCGGCCGCCGGTTCGGCGGGCTCGATGCCGTGCGCGAGGTCGATCTCGACGTCGCGCACGGCGAGCGCCGCGCGATCCTCGGGCCCAACGGCGCGGGGAAGACGACGCTGTTCAACGTGATCTCCGGCGACATGCCGCAGACCTCGGGGACGATCGAGTTCCTCGGCCAGGACATCGGCCACATTCCCGCGGCGGGCCGCACCCGCCTCGGGATGGGGCGCACGTACCAGAAGTCCCGGCTCTTTCTCGGCCTCAGCGTCGAGGACAACCTCTATCTCGCCGTGCTCGGCTCGCGCGACGGGCACCTGCGGATGCGGCGCTCCGGGGCCGACCGCGAGATGCGCGAGCGCGCTCGCGAGCTGGCCGGCGCCGTCGGCCTGGAGGGCAAGCTCGGCAGCCTCGTGGGTTCGATCTCCCACGGCGAGCAGCGCCAGCTCGAGGTTGCCATGGCGCGCGCGACCGATCCGGTGCTCATGCTCCTCGACGAGCCGGCGTCGGGGCTCTCGCGCGGCGAGCGCACGGCGCTGACCGATCTGCTGCTCGAGCTCGACAAGAGCATCACGCTGATCCTCATCGAGCACGACATGGACGTTGCGCTGCGCGTCGCCGAGCGCGTGACGATGATGCACGACGGGCGCAAGATCGTCGAAGGCACGCCGGATGAGATCCGCGCCAACGAGCTGGTCCACGAGCTCTACCTCGGCGGCCGGGTCACCGACGACGGCATCGAGGTCACGTCGTGAGCGACGAAGCGGCCAATGGGCGCCCGCTGCTGGCGGTCAAGAACCTCGACGTCTACTACGGCCGCGCCCACGTGCTGCAGAGCGTCAGCTTCGAGATGGGCCACGAGCCCGTCGCGCTCATCGGGCGCAACGGCATGGGCAAGACAACCCTGTGCAACGCGATCATGCAGATCCGTCCTGCCAACGCCACCGGGTCGATCGAGTTCGAGGGCCAGGAGCTGGTGGGCCGCGCGTCCTACAAGATCGCCGGCGCCGGCATCGGCTATGTGCCGCAGGGGCGACGGCTGTTCGAGTCGCTGACCGTCGACGAGCACCTGCGGATGGCCGCGCCGCGCCGCGGCAACCCCCGCTGGACGGTCGACGCCGTCTACGAGCTCTTCCCGCGCCTGGCCCAGCGCCGCGGCCACGGCGGCATGCAGCTGTCCGGCGGCGAGCAGCAGATGCTCGCGATCGGTCGCGCGCTGCTGACCAATCCCAAGCTGCTGATCATGGACGAGCCGTCCGAAGGGCTGGCTCCGACGATCATCGAGATGCTCATCGAGACCTTCCAGGGGCTCGCGCGCGACGGCCTGGCGATCCTCGTGGTCGAGCAGAACCTGGCCATGGCGACGGCGATGGCCGAGCGCCAGCTCGTGATGGTGGCCGGGCGCATCTTCGCCGAGACGACCGCCGCGGAGCTCGCGGCCGACCCCGAGCTGCAGCGCCGCTTCCTCGGCGTGGAGCGGGGGTGATCGCCTGATGGCCACCGTCGTCCTTGTCGGCACGCTCGACACCAAGGGCCACGAATACGACTACATGCGCGACCGCCTGCGCGAGGCCGGCGTCGACGTGCTGCTGGTCGATGCCGGGGTGCTGGGCGAGCCGCAGGTGGCGGCCGATGTGCCGCGCGAGGAGGTCGCGCGCGCCGGCGGCGCCGATCATGCCGAGCTCGTGCGGGTCGGCGATCGCGGCGCGGCCGTCGATGCGATGGGGCGCGGCGCGGCGGCGGTGCTGGCGAAGCTCCACGCCGAGGGTCGCGTCGACGGCGTCGCCGCCGTGGGCGGCTCGGGCAACTCGTCGATCGCCGCGCAGGCGATGCGCGACCTGCCGGT
>DATBKW010000160.1:0-5945 GCA_036555665.1 Solirubrobacteraceae bacterium
GCCACCCCCCGGCGAACGGTCAGGTGCAGGACGGTGAGCACCGCCACGCCCGGCCACGGCGTGCCGTCGCGCCGCAGCTCGCGGACGTAGGCCGGCGGGCCGACGCGTTCGTAGCGGACCGTGCGTCCCGCTGTGCGTGAGATCAGCGCCGCCACCTCGTCGAACGACACGGCCTCCGTGCCGGTGAGCGGATAGGCCATGCCGGCGTGCGTCGCGGGGTCGGCGAACGCCGCCGCGGCGACGTCGCCCAGATCCGCGCAATCAACGAACGAGATGCGACCGTCGCCGGCAGGGAGGCGCAGGGCGCCGCGGCGGATGGCCGGGAGGTAGGGGCCGGTCAGGTTCTGCATGAAGTGATTGGCGCGCAGGAACGTCCAGCCCATGCCGCTGGCCTCGACGTGCGCCTCGATCTTGCGGTGTGGCAGCCAGCGCTGACGGTCGGCTCCCTCGATCGACTGGAACACACAATGCCGTGCCCCCGCCGCGGCGGCCGCGTCGACGAGCCGGTTCAGCGTTGGTCCCGGCCGCGCGATGTGCGTCGGTCGCAGCAGAAACAGGCCGCCTGTTTCGGCGACGGCCTTCGCGTACGTGGCCGGGTCCTCGAGGTCGAGCCGGACATGCTCGACGCCCTCCAACGGCGCGGGGGCGGCGTTGCGCACGCCGGCGCGCACGGGGATCCCCCGCTCGCGTAGCGCGCGGATGACCTCGCTGCCGACGTTCCCGGTGGCCCCGGTGACGAGGATCGGCTGCGCCATGCGGCTACTTGGGCGTCTCGCCCTGGGCGAAGAGGCCGTTGAGGAACTCGTCGCTCATGAACTGCTCGGCCGGCCCCTCGGCGATCCCGGGCGTCGTCAGGGTCCAGCCCGGCTGCGCCCAGTCGGACAGGTTGCGGTCGGTGATGATCGTGTTCGGGTGCTGCACGTCGGAGATCCTGATGCCCTGACCGCGCAGCATGCGCCGCGCGACGCCGCCGAGTGCTCGCGCCATGGCCTCGGCGCCGAGGCCGGCGCCGACGCCGTGGTAGCTGCCCTTGTGCGAGAGCCAATAGCCCAGCGACCCCCTGTTTGAGCCGATGTCGTTGACCGGTGGGATCTGGCGGCCCGTCTGCTGGAAGGCGCTCATGACGCCGGGGGCCATGACGGCGGTCTGGAAGGCGCCGTTGATCTTCTGGGGGTGGGTCGCGAGGAACTTCAACGTCTCGCTCTTGGCCAGCGACGTCGAGTAGCTGCCATACACCTGGCCCGCGACCTTGATCTGCGGACAGCGGGCAAGGACCGCCTTGGCGGCCTTCATCGTGTTGATCTCCTCCGTCTCGCCCGGGATCGCGTGGACCAGCAAGAGCGATCCCTTGCTGCCCATGATCTGCGCGAGCTTGCCCATCGTCACCGCGCCGTTGTACTGGTCGTTGGGATGGACGCTCACGGCGTTCTTCGTCGGGATCGTGCTGAACGCCGAGATCGTCGGGATGCCCTGGGCGGCCGCGCGGTCGACCTGGCTGGTGAAAGCCTCGCCGGTGAGCGGCTGCAGGATGAGGATGTCGGGGTGCTTCTGGACCAGGCCGTTGAACTGCTGGATCTCGGCCCCGACGTCCACGCTGTTGCCGGTCGTCTGGTAGATGACGTTGCCGATCATCGGGTCGCTCTTGAGCACTGCCTTGAGCGCCCGTGTGACGGCGATCTGGTAGTCGTTGTTCTCGACGTTCCACTGGATGCCGACCGTGTAGGGAGGGCCGTGCGACGGCTTCCAGTCACCCCATGCGCTGGCCTGGATCGGCGTCGTGGAACCGACGAACGCCTGCTCGTATTGCCGACCGAGGCGCTTGAGGATCCCGTTCGGATCGGGAGGCGGGGAGAGCGTGTAGCTCCCGCAGCCTGACGTCGGCGTGGGCTGGTCGGCCGGGGAGGCCGACGCCGAAGCGCCTCCTGTGCTCGACGACCCCGACCCTGACCCGCCGCACGCGGCCAGGACGAGGGCCGCCAGGACGGCCATGATCGACACGAGGCGTACAGGACGCATCAGGTGGCTCCTTGTGCGGCGGCGAAGAGTTGTGGTACTAGTCGAAGTACATACTGCATACAGGAGGCAGTATGTTCTAGCAACCGATGACCGCCCTCGCCGACGTGTCACGCGCCCCCAGCCGAGTGCAGTACCGCGTCGCCCTGCGTGTCTCCGGGCTCGCCAAGACCTTCGGTGCGACCCGAGCGCTGACCGACTGCCGCCTCGATCTGCGAGCGGGGGAGGTCCAGTGCGTTGTCGGCGAGAACGGGTCGGGCAAATCGACGCTGGTCAAGATCCTCGCCGGCGTCCAGCGGCCCGACGCGGGCACGATCGAACTGGAGGGCATGGGGGTCGAAGGCCTGGCGTCGCCGCGGGCCGCCGCGCGCGCCGGCATCGCCACGGTCTTTCAGGAGGTTCTCGTCGTCGAGCCGCGGTCGGTGCTCGAGAACGTCTGGATGGGCGGCGACGGGCTGCTCCGAGCGCGTTCGGGCGAGGCCGAAAAGCGGCACAAGGCCCAGGAGGTTCTGCACGCGCTCCTCGGTCGCCCGCTCGATCTCGATCAGCCGGTCGAACGCCTCGAGCTCAGCGACCGACAGGCGTGCTGTCTGGCACGCGCGCTCGTACGCGATCCGCGCATCCTGATCCTCGACGAAGCGACGTCTGCCCTCGACGTCGCCACGCGCGACCGGCTGTTCGATGTTCTGCGCGCGCGGATCGCGCAGGACGTCGCCGTGATCTTCATCTCGCACCGGATGGACGAGATCGCGGCAATCGGCAACCGCTGCACGGTGCTGCGCTCGGGAGCGACCGTCGGGATTCTCGAGCGCGAAGCGGCGACACCCGACGCGCTGGTTCGTCTCATGACGGGCGCCGACCACCTGACGGCGCAAACCGTCCGGCCCGAGCGCGCGATCGGTGAGGTCGTGCTGGACGCAGAAGGGCTCACGTTGAGGGCCGGGGAGCTCGTCGGTCTCGCCGGCCTCGAGGGGCACGGCCAGGATGCATTTCTGCGCGGGCTCGCCGGCCGGCGCCGCGACGGGGTCGCCTACGTGCCACGCGAGCGCCGCGCCGAGTCCCTGTTCGAGTCGAAGTCCGTGCGCGAGAACTTCGGGATCGCGACCATGCAGCGCGATCGCGTCCGGGGCCTGCTGTCCCCCGCGCGGACACGGCGGCGCCTGGCCGGATACGTCACGCGGCTGGGCATCAGGCTGACCGACCCCGAGCAGCCCATCACCACGCTCTCGGGCGGCAACCAGCAGAAGGTGGTCATGGCGCGCTGGCTCGCGGATGGGCCGCGCGTGCTGTTGCTCAACGATCCGACGCGGGGCGTCGACATCAACGCCAAGCGCGACCTCTATCAGCTGCTGCTGGACCTCGCTGCGGACGGCGTGGCGATCGTCATGCTCTCGACGGAGGTCGACGAGCACGTCGAGCTCATGGACCGTGTGCTCGTCTTCCGGGAGGGCCGCATCGGCCGCGAGCTGCCGCGCTCGGAGCTCTCGCGTCAGGCGCTCGTCGGGGCTTTCTTCGGGGAGGGCGCCGATGCGTGAGGTGCCGTCGTGGCTGCGGACGCGCCCCTATGCCTTCGCGGCGCTGCTGGCGGCCGCGCTGCTCGTCGCGAACGTCGTCAGCGAGCCGAACTTCGCCAAGCCCGCCAATTGGCCGAGCGAGCTCGCGGCGCTCGCCCCGCTGGCGCTCGTGGCGATGGCCTCCACGCCCTCGATCCTGTCGGGCGGCGGTGGGCTCGACATCTCGGTCGGTCCGCTCGCCGTGCTCGCCAATGTCGTGCTGGTCGAATGGCTGCTGCCACACGGCACGCTGGGAAGCGCGTGGATCGCGATCCCGCTGCTCATTGCGCTCGGCGCCGCGATCGGGGCGATCAACGGGCTGCTCGTCGCCGTCGCGCGCTACCAGCCCGTGATCGCGACGCTGTGCACCTTCTTCGTCGTTGCCGGGGTCATCACGAAGATCGCCGGGGCGCCTCGGGCGGTTCCGCACGGGACGTGGACGGCCGACCTCGGCGACCAGGTGTGGGTCGTCCCGGGCGCGCTGCTGCTGATCGCCATCCCGCTGGTCATCTGGTATGCGCTCTCACGCTCCGCCTACCATCGCAACCTCTTCGCGACGGGCGGCAACGACGCCACGGCGTTCTCCTCCGGGATCGACGTGGCGGCGACGCGGATCGTGGCCTATGCGCTCGGCGGCGCGTTCGCCGCTGTCGCGGGCATCGCCCTGACCGCGCTGGTGCAGTCGACCCAGGCGGCCGGCTACGCCCAGTTCACGCTGATTGCCCTGGCTGCGGTCGCTCTCGGCGGCACGCAGTTCGGCGGCGGCCGGGGCGGGCTCGTTGCTTCGCTGCTCGGTGCCACCTGCATCTACCTGCTCCAGACGCTGCTGGGCGCCGTTGGCGTATCGAGCTCCTGGCTGAACTTCGTGTACGGCGCCCTGCTCGTCGCGGGCGTCGTCATCGGGGCAAAGGTCGTGGCGCCACGGTCGCGGGAGGCGTTCGCATGAGCCGCGCCGCCGCGCTCCAGCTCCGCGCGCCCGTGCTCCAGGTGATCGCTCTCGTGTGCCTGTTCGCCTACGGGGCGGCGACGATCTCCGGCTTCGCCGAGACCACGTCGATCGATGCGATGCTCGTCCTCGCGGCCCTGCTCGGCCTGGCGGCGCTGGGCCAGACGCTCGTGCTGATCCTGGGTGGGCTCGACCTGTCGGTGCCCGGTCTGATCGTCATGGGGGCCATCCTGATCAGCCAGCTGTACGGGGCCCACGGCTGGTCTGCGGCTGCCGCGATCGCGCTGATCGTCGTCGTGTCCGGCGTGCTCGGCGCGGCGTCCGGCTGGATCTGTCACCGCTGGCGCGTGCAGCCGCTCATCGTCACCCTCGGGACCGGCGCCATCGCGTCGGGCGCCGCGGTGGCCTGGAGCAAGGGGCATCTCACCGGCAGCGCTCCCGCGTTTCTCACCGAGCTCACGACCGCGACCGGTACGACGTTCGGGCTCGCCGTGCCGCCCGTGGTCGCCATCTGGGGGCTGGTCGCCGTCATCGCCGCGGTGGCCCTGCACCGCACCGCGGCGGGCCGGCGGCTTTTCGCGACCGGCGCCAACCCGCGCGCGGCGGAGCTCGTACGGATCAGGACCGCCCGCGTCTGGGTGGCCGTCTTCGCGACCAGCGCCGTGGTCTCCGCGCTGGTCGGGTGCCTGCTGGCCGGCTTCTCAGGCGCCGACCAGACGATCGGAGACCCGTATCTGTTCAGCGGCTTGACCGCGGTGATCGTTGGCGGCACCACGTTTCTCGGCGCGCGAGGCGATTACACGCACACCGTCGTCGGCGCCCTGATCCTCACCGTCCTCACCACGATCCTGGTCGGCAAGGGCGCCGACCAGGCCGACCAGCAGATCGTGTTCGGCGCGCTGATCCTCGTCGTGGTCGCCGGCTACGGGCGTGACGCGCGCCTACGCGACCGTGTCTGAGCCTCTGTTCCACCCACCGCAACCAGCAACACGGAGGAGATCCATGTCCATCAAGCACCACCGCCGGTATGCGGCGCTCGCCGTAGCCGGCGTCGCCGCGCTCGCGATTCCCGCCACCGGCCTCGCGCGCTCCAGTCATTCGGTCAACATGAAGCTCGTCGGGAAGCTCAGCGGCGTGACGATCACGGGCACCGCGAAGGGCAAGCCGTTCGGGAACTGCACGAACAAGGCCAAGCTCATCATCCCGAACGAGGTGCAGGTGTGGACCTGCAAGGGCGGCAAGGTCACGATCAAGTCGCACGGGACGACCGGCGCGGCCAACGCGGCCAAGGGCACCTGGAAGGTCACCAAGGGCACCGGGAAGTTCAAGGGGATCACGGGCCACGGGACGTTCAGCGGCCTGCAGTCGACCGGCAAGTTCACCTACAAGGGCACGGTCTCGTACTGAGGCCCGGGCGCGGAGCCGGCCGCCCG
>DATBKW010000161.1:0-10105 GCA_036555665.1 Solirubrobacteraceae bacterium
CCGGCGGTGGTCGGCACCGCGATCAGCGGCAGGCCGGGGCCGGGCACGTTGCCGTAGCCGGCGTAGTCGCGCACGTCGCCCTCGTTGGCGAAGGCGACGGCCGCCGCCTTGGCGGTGTCCATCGGGCTGCCGCCGCCGATCGCGATGACGCCGTCGGCCTCGTGGTCGCGCAGCGCCTGTAGCGCGTCGTGGACGTTGGCCAGCGTGGGGTCGGGCTGGACGCCGCCGAACGTCGCCACGTGCGCATCGCCGGATTGCAGGCGCTCGACCAGCGGTCCCGCCGGCCCCTCGTCGAGCAGGAAGCGGTCGGAGACCACGAGCGGGCGCGTGATCCCGAGCCGCGCGACGTGGTCGGGAAGGTCGTCGGAGGCACCACCGCCGATCACCAGATCCTGGGGCAGATGCAGCTCGATCGCGCCGTCAGCGGCCATTGCCTCTCCTCTTCTGCAGTATCAGGTGCCCTGGCAAGCTTTCCACCCGGTAGCTTGCCCGACCATGCCCGGCGCTAACGGACCCGTCAACGGCGAATACGGCACGGCCGTCAGGCGCCTGGAAGACCCGCCCCTCATCAAGGGCACCGGGACGTACACCGACGACGTGCGGCTGCCGAACACGCTGCACGCCGCCTTCGTGCGCGCCGAGATCGCCCATGCGCTCCTCACCCGCGTCGACACCGAGGCCGCCGCGGCGGCGCCCGGCGTGGTCGGCGCCTTCGCCGCCGGCGACCTCGAGCTCGATCCGCTGCCGCCCGGCCCGATGGCGCCCGACGACATGCTGCGGCCGGTCTTCGCCTCCGACCGCGTGCGTTTCCAGGGCGAGTTGATCGCGGTCGTCGTGGCCGAGACCCGCGAGGAGGCGGTCGACGCCGCCGAGCTCGTCGAGGTCGACTTCGACCCGCTCGATGTCGTCGTCGACCTCGAGGCGGCCGTGGCCGACGACGCGCCGCTTCTGTTCCCCGACAAGGGCACCAACGTCGCGTTCGGGCCGCCGCCGGCCGAGCAGGGCGACGTGCTCGAGGGCGCCGACGTCGTCGTGCGCAGCCGCTTCGTCAACCAGCGCCTGGCCGCGGTGCCGATGGAGCCCGCGGGCGCCGTGGCCGTCCCCAACGAGGAGAACGGCGGCGTGCTGCTGTACGCGCCCGTCCAGGCCCCGCACACGGCGCGCGACATCGTCGCCGGCTCGCTCGGCCTCGAGGCCGACAAGGTGCGCCTCATCGTGCCCAACGTCGGCGGCGGGTTCGGCGCGCGCATCGCGGCCTACCCCGAGCAGGTCGTAATCGCGGCGCTGGCGCTGCGCCTGGACCGCCCGGTGCGCTACGTGGAGAGCCGTTGGGAAACGATGATCGCGATGCAGCACGGGCGTGCCCAGCTGCAGGACGTCGAGCTGGGCGCGCGCTCGGACGGCACGCTGGTCGGCATCCGCGTGCGTGTCATCGCCGACGCGGGCGCCTACCCGGGCGACGCCGTGATCATGCCGTTCCTGACGGGCCAGATGGCCTCGGGCGTCTACCGGATCCCGCGCGTCGACTACGCCTTCCGCTGCGTGGCCACCAACACGACGCCGATCGGCGCCTACCGCGGCGCCGGGCGCCCCGAGGCGACCGCGCTCATCGAGCGCGCGATGAACCAGCTCGCGGCGCGGCTGGACATGGACCCCGCCGAGCTGCGGCGGCGCAACTTCATCCCGCCCGGCGACTTCCCGCACAAGACCAAGGCGGGCGCGACCTACGACTCCGGCGAGTACGAGCAGGCGCTCGACAAGGTGCTCGCCGCCGCGGGCTACGACGATCTGCGCGCCGAGCAGGCGCGCCGCCGGGCGAGCGGCGACGTGTGCCAGATGGGGATCGGCCTGGCCACCTACGTCGAGCTGACCGGCCTGGGGGCCGAGATGGGCTCGTGCTCGGTGGGCGAGGACGGCAAGGTCACCGTCCAGACGGGCACCTCGCCCCAGGGCCAGGGCCATGAGACCACGTGGGCCCAGCTCGTCTCCTGGACGCTCGGGGTGCCCATGGCCGATGTCGTCGTCGTGCACTCCGACACCGCGCGCGTGCCGCGCGGCATGGGGACGATGGGCTCGCGCACGCTGCAGGTCGGCGGCAGCGCGATGATCAACGCCACGCGCGAGGTGCTCAGCAAGGGCCGCGAGCTGGCAGCACACCTGCTCGAGGCATCGGTCGACGATGTCACCGTCGTGCCCGGCAAGGGGCTGGGCGTGGCGGGCGACCCGGCGTCGGTCGTGTCGTGGCCCGAGCTCGCGGCCGCCGCCGGCGACCCCTCGAAGCTGCCCGAGGGGATGGAGCCCGGCCTCACCGCGGAGGCCGACTTCGAGACGCCCGACTCCAGCTACCCCTTCGGCGCCCACATCGCCGTGGTCGAGGTCGACACCGAGACCGGCATGGCCAAGGTCGTGCGCTACGTCACCGTCGACGATTCGGGCAAGATCGCCAACCCGCTGCTCGCCGAGGGCCAGATCCACGGCGGCATCGCGCAGGGCGTCGCCCAGGCGCTGTACGAGGACATGGCCTACGACGAGGACGGCAACTGCCTGACCGGCTCGCTGACCAGCTACGCGCTGCCGACGGCCGCCGAGCTGCCGTCGTTCGAGACCCAGCGCACCGAGACGCCGTCGCCGCTGAACCCGCTGGGGGCGAAGGGCATCGGGGAATCCGGCGCCATCGGCGCCACCCCGGCGGTCTGGAACGCCGTGGTCGACGCCGTCGCGCACCTCGGCGTCGACAACGTCGACATGCCGGCCACGCCCCTGCGGGTGTGGGAGGCCATTCGGCGAACGTCCCGGACGTAACAACCCTGTTGGTACGTCGCGGACGTTCGGCGGGGGAGTGCGATAGCGTGTTCCCCTGTCGGACATGTGTGCGGCATGCGAACACGGCGGGGGCCGGCGCGAGCACTCCGGGCGCGGGACGCGGCCGTGAGGGTCGTCGTCGCTCCTGTTTCGGAGTTCAAGCCCGGCGATCGGCGGATCATCACCGTCGGTGGGCGTTCGATCGGCGTCTTCCGCGTGGGCGACCGCTTCTACGGGATCCGCAACCGCTGCCCGCACCAGGGCGGTCCGCTCTGCCAGGGACGCATCGCGCCGTGGGCGCTGTCGGACGGCCCGGGCGAGTTCGGCATGGAGGCCGAGGCCTCGCTGCTCGCCTGTCCGTGGCACGGCTGGGAGTACGATCTGGCCACCGGCCAGTCGTTCCTCGGGCCCGGTGAGCCGGGCGTCAAGAGCTATGACGTGACCGTCGAGCGGGGCGGGCGCGTGCCCGGCCCGTATGTCGCCGAGACGTTCCCGGTCCACGTCGAGGAGGACTACGTTGTCATCGACGCCTAGCACGCAGACGGGCGCAGCCACGACCGATGCGGCGCCGCGCGAGGTCAAGCTCGTCGACGCCGACATCCACCCGGCGCCGCTGCCCAGCTACATCGCAGCGCGGCTCGACGAGCCCTGGCGCTCGCGCTTCGAACGCTACGGCGTGCGCGTGCCCAACCCGCCGCAGATCTACCCGCGCGTGCGCAACGCCGGCTACCGGGTGGACTCCTGGCCGGAGGGCGGCTTCCCGGGCAGCGACTTCGAGCTGATGCGCGCGCAGCTGCTCGAGGAGCACGGCGTCGACTACGGGATCCTCATCCCGTTGCACGGCCACTCGTACGGCATGGAGTCCGCGGAGTTCGCGGCCGCGCTGTGCCACGCAGTCAACGAGTGGGTGCGCGAGGAGATGCTCGACCGCGACGAGCGGCTGCGCAGCTCGATCAACATCGCGCTGGAGACGCCCGAGCTCGCGGTCGCCGAGATCGAGCGTTACGCCGACGACCCGCGCTTCGTGCAGGTGCTGCTGCCCACCGGCGCCGAGGCCCCGCTCGGCAGCCGTCGCTACTGGCCGATCTACGAGGCCGCCGCCCACGCCGGCCTGCCGCTCATCGCGCACACCGGCGGCCTGGAGCAGTACCGCGGCGCCGGCTGGCCGTCGTACTACCTGGAGGCCCACGTCTTCTACGCCAACGCGATGGTCGCGCTGGCCACGAGCTTCATCGCCGAGGGCGTCTTCCAGCGCTTCCCGGCGCTTCAGGTCGTGCTCGTCGAGGCCGGCATCTCGTGGGCGGGCCCGCTGATGTGGTCGATGGACGCCGCCTGGTCGGCGATGCGCGACGACGTCGCCCATCTCGACCGCAAGCCCTCGGAGATCTTCCGCGACCACTTCTGGTTCACGACCCAGCCGATCGAGGAGCCCGACGACCCGGCGCAGCTCGTCGCGGCACTCGAGTTCACCGGCATGACCCACCGGATCATGTTCGCCTCCGACTACCCGCACTGGGACTTCGACTCGCCCGCCATGGTGCTGCCGCGCGCGGTGCCGAAGGACCTGCGGGCGAAGATCATGGCCGGCAACGCCTGCCGCCTGTACGGATTCGGCTCATGACCGATCTCCGCGGCGCGATCGACTGCGACGTGCACTGCGCGCCGGCGTCCATGGCGGCGCTCGTGCCCTACATGGACGACTACTGGCGCGACTACGTCGAGAACGCCGGCATGTACCTGTCGCCGACGCTCACGGGCACCTATCCAGAGGCCGTGTCGCCGCCCCCGCCGGCCGACGTCGACGCGCTGCGCGAGCAGGTGCTCGACCCCTGGGGCCTGCGCGCCGCCGTGCTGACGTGCGTCAGCGCCTTCGACACCAGCCGCAACCCCTACTACGAAACCGCGCTGTGCAAGGCGATCAACGACTGGCTGCGCGCTGAGTGGCTGGAGCGCGACGAGCGCCTGCGGGCGAGCATGGTTGTCCCGACGCTCGACCCCGACGCCGCCATCGCCGAGATCGAGCGTGTCGGCGGGCACCCGGGCTTCGTCGCCGTGCTGCTGCCCGTGCGCTCCGACGCGCGCTGGGGCGGCCGGCGCTTCCATCCGCTGCACGAGGCGATCGCCGGGCACGACCTCGTCCTGGCCCTGCACGCGTGGGGGCGCATCGGCACGGCGCCGACCACCAGCGGCTCGACCCACACCTACTTCGAGGACTACCTCGCCAACTCGCAGTCGATCGCCCAGGGGCAGGTCATGAGCCTGGTGGCCGAGGGCGTCTTCGAGCGTGTCCCGTCGCTGCGCGTCGCGCTGCTGGAGTGCGGCTTCTCGTGGGTGCCGCCGATGCTGTGGCGCTTCGACAAGGACTGGAAGGCCGTCTGGCGCGAGGTGCCGTGGTTGAAGGCCAAGCCCTCGGAGTACGTCCAGCGCCACTTCCACGCCACCACCGCGCCCGCGCAGCTGCCCGCCGACCGCGATCAGGCCGCCCAGCTGGCCGAGATGCTCGGCGCGGGCGAGTTCCTGCTCTTCGCCAGCGACCATCCCCACCGCCACGGCGACGGCAACCTCGAGACGTTGCTCGAGGTGCTCGGCGACACCGGCCGCGACGCCGTCATGCACGGCAACGCGGCGGCGCTCTACGGCCTGGCCGCGTAGGGAGCGGTGGCCGGGCGGCGAACCGCCCGGCCACCAGATGGAGCTTTGTCAGCCGGCGCCCTTGCCGTCGCTCGGAGTGGCGCCGGGCATCTCGGCCGGGAGCCCGAGCTGCATACGGCCCAGGCGGGTGAGCAGCAGATCGCGCTGGGCCGGCGTGTTGTGGCTCCAGTAGGTCGACATGTCGCGCCAGTAGCGCTGCATGCGCTGGCCGTTGCGCGCGCTCGACGACCCGCCGGTGCGAAAGAGGATGCCCTCGACCGCGCGCCAGGCGATGCGGCAGGCTGTCGCCTGCAGGGCCTCGAGGCGGGCATCGTCCTGGGCGGTGAAGGGCCGGCCCTCCTCGACGTTCTCGCGCGCGAGCTCCATCCACTGCTCGGCGCCCTGGATGACCGCGGCCTCGGCGGTGGAGATCTCGGCGATCGCCTCGCCCACGTAGCGCTGGTAGTGGTCGAGCTCGTAGCGCTTGATGGCCGGGTTCCACGCGAACGGCTTGGTGGTGATGATGCGCTGGTACTCGTCGAGCGCCGCCTTGGCGATGCCGACGGTGATCGCGCCGAACTCGCCGTGGAAGAAGCCCAGCGTGCGCCCGGCGTACATCGGGTTGCCGTGCAGCTCGGAGCCCAGCGTGCCGCCCTCGACCGGGAGGTCGACCATGATCACGCGCGCGGTGTGGTGCTCGGGAATCCACGCCTTGTCGATGCGGATGCTGTGCGAGCCGCTGCCGACCATGCCAAGCACGTCGCCCCAGTCGTTCAGGCGCGTGAACTGATCGGCGCTGATGACGAACATGAGCCCCGGGTCCATCGGGTCGTCGGGGTGCAGCAGCGTCTGGCCCATGAAGTGCGTCGAGTACGGGATGCCGGACGCGTAGGGGAAGGTGCCGTCGATGACGTAGCCGTCGTCCTTGGCCTCGGCGACCCCGACCGGGAAGCCGAACGACGCGCAGGCGAAATGGCCGTCGGGGCCGAAGAACTCGCGCTGGGCCTGCTCGGAGTACATCGAGGAGACCTGCAGCACGTGCGCGCCCGCGAGGCACAGGCACCAGCCGGTCGACGGGCAGCCCCGCGCGATCTCCATGATCACGCGGAAGTAGGTGGGGAGGTCGAACTCGTAGCCGCCGAAGCGCCGCGGCTGCAGGATGCGGTAGAAGCCGGCCTCGGTGAACGCGCGGTGGGTCTCCTCGGAGTAGAACGTGCGCTCCTCGGTCTCGGCCTGCTGCTCGAGCAGGGTGTCGCGCAGCGCCTCCGCGCGCGCGACGATCTCCCGCGGCGTGAGGTCCGGCTCTGGGACCGGGATGGTCGCCGGCCCGGCTGTGGCCTGTTCCATCGTGATCCTCCCTCTGGACCAGTTCGCATAGCGAACACCAATGCGCTATGCGAACCCGCCTGGCAAGCTACTCGGAATCGGCGCGCTGTCAAGGCGGTCGGAATCTCCGTTGCACAGGGGCCGCGGTAGCCGCTTGACGCCGCGCAAAGGGAGTCGGTAGGTTCGGGTTCCGTACATCTGTGCGCTTGGCGAACCGAGGGGTTCGCGGGGGCTCTTCATGAGGAGGAGGAGCAGGTGAAGGCGAGGACTTTCTTCGGCTGGAACAGGCTGCGGCATGCGGGTGCGCTCTTGGCGCTCGTCGGCGGCCTGGCTATGGCGGTTGCCGCGTGCGGCAGCAGCGACAACTCCAACACGTCGACGGCGGGAGCCGGCGGCAGTACAGCGACCACGGCCAAGCAGGCCGTCGCCGCGTCCAAGTGCGGCCTCGGAAACGGCCAGAAGGCCTCGGGCACGCCGATCAAGCTCGGTGCGATCGCCACCAAGCTGCCCGGGACCGACTTCAGCGACATCCCGAACACGGCCAAGGCCTACTTCGACTGCGTCAACGACAACGGCGGCATCAACGGCCGGCCGGTTCAGCTCGAGGTCGAGCTCGAGCAGATCGACCCGGGGCAGGACGCCTCGCTGGCGAGGAAGCTCGTCGAGACCGACAAGGTGCTCGGCATCGCCGGCAGCTCGAGCATCATCGAGTGCACGGTCAACCACAAGTACTACGAGTCCAAGGGCTTCTACGTCATCGACGCGGGCATCGCGCCCGAGTGCTACGGCACCTCGAACAGCGCTCCGGTCAACATGGGCCCGCGCTACAGCGTCGACGGCGCGGCGCAGTACCTGATCCGCCAGAAGGTCAAGAAGATCGCGCTCGATCAGTCCAACGTCCCTGGTACCGGCTACATCGCCGCGGGCGCCGCGGCCATCGCCAAGGACGCGGGAGTCGACTTCGTCAACCTCAAGGACAACGTCCCGATCCAGGACGCCAACTCGGTCGCCCTGAAGGCCGTCCAGGCGGCCGGCCCGGGTGGCGGCGTCCTGCTGAACTTCACGCCTCCCGAGGCGCTGAAGATCCTGCAGGCCGCCCAGCGCCAGGGTCTGCAGGACCGCGTCAAGTGGGCCTGCTCGACGCCGTGCAACACCGACTTCCTGGCCAAGGCGCTCGGCTCGGCGTGGAACGACAAGCTGGGCGTCAACGCCGAGCTGAACCTCACCAGCGCGGACGGGCCTGACAGCCAGCTCTATCGCCAGGTCGTGGCCAAGTACGCGCCGAAGGTGCCGCTGGGCAGCTTCAGCCAGATGGGCTTCGTCATGGGGGCGATCGCCACCAAGGCGCTGCTCGGCATTCAGGGTGACTACACGGTCAAGTCGGTCAACGACGCCTTCAAGAACGTGAAGGGCTTCAAGACCGACATCCTCTGCAAGCCGTGGTACTACGGCGACGGGCCGACCCACGTGCCCAACAACACCGACCGCACGACGACGCCTAAGGATGGGAAGATGGTCGAGAAGGAAGGCTGCTTCGCGATCTCCGACATCGATCCGGGTATCAAGCAGGTGCGTGACTGGGAGTCGCAGAACGGCGTCAGCTAGGACCGCGTAGACCACCGAGAGCCGCCCATGCCGAGCTGGGAGGACTTCAAACCGTTCATCGTCACGGGCCTGGCCCTGGGCGGGGTGTACGCCCTGTCCGGGGTCGGGACCGTGGTCCTCTACAGGGCGACGGGCGTGCTGAACCTGGCGTTCGGGGCGGTGGGCGCCATGGGCGCCTTCATCGCTTGGAGCCTCATCGACAAGGGGGCGGTCCCCGACGGGATCGCCTTCCTGATCTGCGTGCTGTTCGGCGGCGCGGTCACCCTGGCCTACGGGCTGGCGTTCGGCCCGCCGCTGGCCGGCCGCGACCCGCTGGTGAAGGCCACGGCATCGCTGGGTCTCGCGCTGATCCTGCTCGGCGCGATGTCGTGGATATGGAGCGACAAGGCGCGGTCGCTGAACCTGCCGACCTCGAGCCACACGTTCGAGGTCGGCGGCGTGCTCGTGACGTGGACGCAGGTGATCGCCTTCGCGCTGGGCGTCGCGGCGGCGCTCGGCACCGGCGCGTTCCTGCGCTACACGAACACCGGCACGGCGATGCGCGCGCTGGCATCCGATCGCGAGATCACGGCGACGCTCGGCGTCCCGGTGCGCCGGGTCGAGGCCGTGGCCTGGCTGTTCTCGGGGCTGCTGTCGGGCGCCTCCGGCCTGCTGCTGGCCAACCTCATCGGCCTCGACGCGGCGACGCTGACGTTCCTGTTCATCTCGTCGCTGACGGCGACGCTGATCGCGCGCCTGCGCTCGATCATGGTGACCCTGGTGGCGGCGATCGTCGTCGGCCTGGTCAACGCCCTGATCACCCCGATCTTCTCGATCTCGCAGTACCGCGACATGGCGCCGTTCGTGCTGGCCGTCATCGCGCTGCTGTGGCTCTCGCGCAAGCGCGAGGTCTCGTTCACCCGAGGGGCCGGCTAGGTGGCGACGGTCCAGGCGCCAACGCAAGCGCCGGCCGCCGGGCCCGCGGCGCGCTTTGGCCGCGGCGATCGCGTGCGTGCGCTCGTGATCGTCGCGCTGCTGCTCTTCTCGCTCTTCGCGCTGCCGCCGCTGCTGAGCACATACTGGATCGACGTGCTCACCGCCGTGGCGATCTACTCGGTCGTCGCGCTCGGGCTCAACGTGCTGATGGGACGCGTCGGCATGGTCTCGCTCGGCCAGATCGCCGTCCTCGCGCTGGGCGCGTGGATCGGCGCGCGGCTGGACTTCGCCACCGGGCTGCCGTTCCCGCTCGTGCTCATCGCGACCGGCCTACTGACGATGGTCCTCGGCACGCTCATCGGACTGCCCGCGCTGCGCCTCAGCGGGCTGTACCTGGCGCTCATCACGCTGATGCTCGCGGGCGCGATCACCATCGTGCTCACGGCGACGAACTTCCCCAACGGCGGCGGCGGCTTCACCGGCTACACCGACACGATCAAGGGCTCGTCGGAGGTGCGCCGGCCCGACATCGCCACGAGCGACCTCGCCTACTACCGCTACACGGTGATCGTCACCGTGCTGCTGTTCGGCCTCGCGATCTGGCACGTGCGCTCCAAGGCGGGGCGCGCGTGGGCGGCGATCCGCCAGAGCGAGCCCGCGGCGCTGGCGGCCGGGGTCAACATCACGCTCTACAAGCTGTGGGCGTTCGCGCTGGCGTCGTTCATGACCGGCGCCGCCGGCTGTCTCCTGGCTGCCAGCGCCGGTGGACTTACCACGTACGCGTTTCCGGCCCAGGATTCCATCACGCTGCTCGCGGTCGTCCTGA
>DATBKW010000162.1:0-8843 GCA_036555665.1 Solirubrobacteraceae bacterium
CTGACCGCGACCGTCGGGACGCTGCAACCGCAGTTGCGCTTCCTCGGCCCGTACGTGACGGTCTGCAACTACTGGAACATCTTCTGGACGTTCGCGGCCGAGCACCTGTCGGCCCCCGACGACACCGGCTCCTCGCAGCGCGCGCTGCTGAACATGGGCATCCAGCAGCCGGGCAGCGACGGCATCGGCTCCTCGGGCGCCAACGAGTTCGCGCACGGCGAGGGCGAGCTTCCGGGCAGCGCCGAGCAGTGGGTGCACAACAACGTCTACGGGCCGGCCGTCGGCCCGAACGGCCAGGCCGACTGCGGCGCCGGCCAGACCGGCTACGTCCAGGCCTACAACCCGCTGCGCGACAAGGGTGTCAAGGGCGACCCGTACCAGGGTGTCGTCAGCGAACGGTTTCCGGTCAAAGGCGACCTCGGCCCGACCTACGCGCGCTTCGACCGCAACGGCAAGGGCGTCGGCCTGAACCCCGACCACGTCCCCGCCGGCGAGACGTTCACCGATCGCCCGGGCGGCCACGGCGCCGACATCGCGAGGCCCGAGCCATGAGACGCAGGCAGCGCAAGGGCGTGCCGCCGTTCGTCGCCGGGCTGCTGACGCTGGTCGTGCTCGGGGCCGCGACCTACCTCGGCTTCACCAAGTCGATCCCGTTCCGCCACCACTACACGCTGCAGGCGGTCTTCCCGTCGGCCAACAACATCCGGCCCGGTTCGCCCGTGCGCATCGCGGGCGTCAACGTCGGCAAGGTGACCAAGGTCGGCCACGTCGAGGCGGGGCGGCAGGCGGCGCTCGTGACGATGCGCATCGACAAGAAGGGCCTGCCGATCCACCGCGACGCGCGGATGAAGATCCGCCCGCGCATCTTCCTGGAGGGCAACTTCTTCGTCGACGTCAGCCCCGGCTCGCCGCAGGCGCCGGTCGTCCACGACGGCCACCGCATCCCGATCAACCAGACCAGCGCGCCGGTGCAGCTCGACCAGGTGCTCGGCGCGCTGCAGGCCCCGACGCGCGCCGACCTGCAGGCGCTGCTGCGCGAGCTGTCGGCCGGCCTGAGCGGCGAGGGCGCCCGCGGCTACAACCACTCGATCCCGCACTGGAAGCCCGCCTACCGCGACTCGGCCATCGTCGCCGACGCGCTGCAGGGCACCGATGACCACGACCTCTCGCGCTTCGTCGACAAGGGCGGCCAGACCGCCGCCGCGATCGACCGCAATCGCGTGGCGCTGCAGTCGCTGGTCACCGACTTCGACGCCACCGCGGCCGCCTTCGCGGCGCGCGACCGGGAGCTTTCGGCCGCCGTGGGCGAGCTGCCGCGCACCCTGCAGGCCGGGATGCCGGCCCTCGCCGCGCTCAACCGCTCGTTCCCCGCCGTGCGCGGGCTCATCCGCGCGGCGCGCCCCGCGGTGCGGTCGAGTGGCCCGGCGATCGACGCGGCCATGCCGCTCGTGCGCCAGGCACGTGGCCTGGTCTCCCGGCCCGAGCTGCGCGGCCTGGCGCACGACCTGCGCCCGCTCGTGCCCACGCTCACGCAGCTCAACGAGCGCTCGACTCCGCTGCTCGGCCAGGTCTCGCAGGCCTCGAATTGCCAGAACGACGTGATCCTGCCCTGGACCAAGGACAAGATCCAGGACTCGACCTTCCCGGCGCGCGGCCCGGTCTACCAGGAGGCGACCAAGCCGCTGCCCGGCCTGGCCGGCGAGAGCCGCTCGGGCGACGCCAACGGCCAGTGGTTCCGCGTGATGCTGACCACGCCGAAGTTCGCCTACCCGTTCGGCACCGACAAGTACTTCCTCACCGGCCGGCCGCTGCAGGGCGTCAACCCGCCGACGCCCAAGAACCACGCGCGCCCGCCGCTGCGCGCCGACGTGCCGTGCGAGACCCAGCACCCGCCCGACCTGCGCACCGTGCCGCAGGAGGTGCCGCCGCCGGTCACCCTGGCCCAGCCGTCGGCCGCCACGCAGACCGCGACCCTGCAGAAGACTGTCGACTGGCTGCGCAAGAAGTTCGACGCCAAGGTCGACATGCCGTGAAGCGCGCTATCGCCAAGCATGCGGGGCACTTCGCGGCCGTCCTCGGGCTGGCGGTCATCGCCGCCGTCGTCGGCGCCTACATCCTGACCAACCAGCGCCTGCGCTTCCCGTGGGAGGGCAAGCCGTTCGAGCTGCAGGCCGCGTTCACGACCGCGCAGGCGGTCACGCCCGGCCAGGGCCAGACCGTGCGCGTCTCGGGCGTGCGCGTCGGCGACATCACCAAGGTCGCCCTGAAGGACGGCCACGCGGTCGTGACGATGTCGCTGGACCCGCAGTACAAGGACCTCGTCCACACCGACGCGACCGCGCTGCTGCGGCCCAAGACCGGGCTGAAGGACATGTTCATCGAGCTCGACCCGGGGACGGACCGCGCGCCGCAGGCGCAGGCGGGGTGGACACTGCCGGTCGGCAACACCCTGCCCGACGTCAACCCCGACGAGATCCTCGCCTCGCTGGACTCCGATACGCGCGACTACCTCACGCTGCTCGTCGACGGCGCCGGGCAGGGGCTGAAGGGCCGCGGCGACGACCTGCGCGAGGTCTTCCGCCGCTTCGAGCCCACGCACCGCGACCTCGCGCGCGTCAACCAGCAGGTCGCCCTGCGCCACCGCAACCTCAGCCGCCTGGTCCACTCGCTGGCCGACCTCAACGACGAGCTGGCGAGCAAGAGCGACGATCTCGCCGCGCTCGTGAGCTCCTCCAGCGCCGTCTTCCGCGCCTTCGCCTCCGAGCAGGCCAACGTCACGCGCTCGGTCGACGACCTGCCCGGCGCCCTACGGCAGACGACCGACACCCTCGGGCGCGTGCAGCGCTTCGCCGAGGCGCTGCGGCCGGCGGCCGTGCACCTGCAGCCGCCGCTGCGCGCGCTGAACCGCGCCAACGCCGCGGTCCAGCCGTTCGCCAAGGAGGCGGCGCCGATCGTGCAGCAGCAGATCCGGCCGTTCGTGCGCGACGCGCGCCCGGTGGTGCGCTCGTCGCAGGCGCCGGCAAGCCGGCTCGCCGCGGCGACGCCCGACCTGACGCGCACGTTCACCGTGCTCAACCACCTCTTCAACCTCGTCGGCTACAACCCCAACGGCCGCGAGGGCCCGGCCAAGGACGGCCGCGAGGAGGGCTACCTGTTCTGGATCGCGTGGCTGCAGCACAACGGCGCCGCGCTGTTCTCGACCTCCGACGCCAACGGCCCGTTCCGCGCCGTGACGCTGGGCGGCACCTGCGGCGTCCTGAAGTCGCTGGCCGGCGAGAACCCGCCGCTGAACCAGGCGCTGCTGCCCGCGCTGACCGACCCCAAGCTCTGCGGAAGCAACTGACATGCAGAAGCAGGCCCCATCCCCGCTGAAGATCCTGACCATGGTCGTCTTTGCGCTGACCTGCTTCGGCCTGCTGCTCTTCCTCTGGCTGAGCTTCGGCGGCCCGATACCGCTCAAGCCCCAGGGCTACGAGTTCAAGGTGGCCTTCCCCGAGGCCACGCAGCTGGGGCTCGAGGCCGACGTGCGCGTCGCCGGGGTCAGCGTCGGCAAGGTCCGCGCCAAGGGCATCGACAGCGCGCACCCCAACCGCACGGTGGCGACCATCGAGCTCGACCGCAGGTACGCGCCGATCGCGCGCGACGCGCGGGCGATCCTGCGCCAGAAGACGCTGCTGGGCGAGACCTACGTCGAGCTCACCCTGGGCCATCCCAAGCAGGCCGGCACCGTCCCCGAGGGCGGCTTCCTGGCCGACGGGCGGGTGGCCAAGACGGTCGAGCTCGACGAGATCTTCCAGGCGCTGGACCCCAAGACGCGCGCGAGCTTCCGCGGTTGGCAGCAGGACCTCTCGCGAGCGGTCGCCGGGCGCGGCCGCGACCTCAACGACGCGCTGGGCAACCTTCCCGCCTTCGCCGACGACGGCAACGACCTGCTGACCGTGCTCGACGGCCAGGCCTCGCAGGTGCGCGAGCTCGTGCGCGGCACCGGGCAGGTCTTCGGGGCGCTGACCAAGGACGAGGGCAGGCTGCAGAGCCTCATCGTCAACGCCGGCGACACCTTCGACGCCACCGCGCGCCGCCAGCAGGCGCTGGGCGAGACCGTACGGATCTTCCCGACCTTCCTCGACGAGTCCAAGCGCACCTTCCAGCGCCTGGAGAGCTTCTCCGAGGACACCGACCCGCTCGTGCAGGACCTGCGCCCGGCCGCGCACGACCTGACGCCGACGCTGCGCGACGTGCGCGGGCTCGCGCCCGACCTCAAGGGCTTCTTCGTCAACCTCGACCCGCTGATCACGGCGTCGAAGACCGGGCTGCCGGCCCTCCGCGACACGCTGACGCAGGCCAAGCCGCTGCTCGCACAGCTGCAGCCGTTCCTCGAGCAGCTCAACCCGGCGCTGCAGTACCTCGAATACCAGCAGCTCATGACCGCCGACTTCATCTCCAACGGCGCGGCCGCACTGGCCGACACCACCTCGACGGTCACCGACAAGGAGATGGGCCACTACCTGCGCCAGTTCGGCCCGATCGGCCCCGAGACGGTCGGCATGTATCCGCAGCGCCCGGCGGCCTCGCGCGGCAACGCCTACCCGCGCCCCGACGCGCTCACCGGCGAGAAGCGCGACCGCTACATGATGTTCGGCAACTTCGACTGCAAGAACGCGCGCGGCGAGCGGATGACGAACGTCCCGAACTCAAGCGACGACCCCTCGTGCTTCGTCCAGGCGCCACCCGCCTGGCCGCCGGGGAACACGAACCCCTACCCGCACATCACGCCGGCGAAGTACTCCAAGCCATAGCGTCGGCGGCAGCCACAGTGGCGGCGGTCGCCGCGTTGATGTCGACGGTGTCGGCGACGTCGCGCGCGTACCCGCCGGCGAGGAGGACGACCACCGCGGCGCCGGCGGCGCGCAATCGCTCGACGACGCGCTCGTCGCGCGCCCGCAGCCCGGCCTTGGTCAGGGCCAGGCGCCCGAGGCGGTCGCCCTCGAAGGGATCGGCGCCGGCGAGGTAGAAGGCGATGTCGGGGTGGGCGTGCAGGAGGGCGGCATCGAGCGCCTGGTCGAGCGCGCGGAGGTAGGCTTCGTCGCCGGCGCCCGTAGGCAGGTCGACGTCGAGATCCGACGGGATGCGCTGGAAGGGGTAGTTGCGCGCGCCGTGCAGCGACAGCGTGAAGGCGTCGGGGTCGCCCGCGAGGACCTGGGCCGTGCCGTCGCCCTGGTGGACGTCGCAGTCGACCACGAGCGCGCGCCGCGCGCCGTCCTCGGCGCGGACGCGGGCGAGCGCGACGGCGACGTCGTTGAAGAGGCAGTAGCCGCGCGCGAAGTCGTAGCCCGCGTGGTGGGTCCCGCCGCCGAGGTTCATGCCCACGCCGTGGGTGACGGCCCGGCGCGCGGCGGCGACGGTGCCGGCCGTCGTGCGCCGCGCGCGCTCGACGAGCGCCGCCGACCACGGCAGCCCGAGGCCGCGCTGCTCGCGCAGCGAGAGAGTGCCCGTGCGCAGCCGCTCGACGAGCGCGGGGTGCTGCACTGCCTCGATCCACTCCCACGGCACCGGCTCGCACTCGTGGATCTCGTCGGGGCGCGCAATGCCGTCGGCCTCGAGTCGCGCCCGCAGGAGCGCGTACTTGTTCAGCGGGAACCGGTGCGTGGCCGGCAGCGGGAAGGTGAAGCGGTCGTGGCTCCAGAGGTCCATGGGCGACGAACGTCCGTGACGTAGCAATCTAGTTGTTACGTCGCGGACGTTCGTCGCCCTAGGTGAGGGCCATCGCTGCCTGCGTCACCGGGCAGCGGTCCGGGTGCCCGCAGACATCGGGATCGCACATGCGGCAGATCACGAGGCTCGCTCGTGCGTCGGTGGTCTGCAGTCCGAGCATGCGCTCGAGCATCGACTCGAGCGCGCGCCGCTCGGCCGCGCCGAGCACTCCGAGCGCCGCGGCGATCGCCTCGCGGCGCGCCGTCAGGGCTTCGTCGGCGGCGCGGCGGCCCTCGGCGGTGAGGTGCAGGGCGACCGAGCGCCCGTCGCTGTCGCTGCGCCGGCGCTCGACCAGGCCGCGGGACTCCAGGCGGTCGGCCAGGCGCACGACGCCGGGGTGGGAGAGGGCCAGCGCCCTGCGCAGCAGCTCCAGCGGCTCGCCTTCGGCGTAGTTGCGCAGCGTGACCAGCGCGGCCGCATCGGTCCCGGCCACGCCGGCGCCGTCGCGGACGGCCGCGTCGGCGCGGTCGGCCAGCGTCAGCGCAAGCGCGCCCAGCAGGTTGGCCGTCCGCTCGTCGGACGCCACGTCACGCCTCGGGCAGGCCGTCGCTCGTAACCCCGTGCGGGTGCTGCTTGGGCGTGCGGCACGCGGCCTCGATGACCGCGATGCTCGAGCCGCGCGGCCGGCGCTCGCCGGCGGGCGGCGACTGGCGCAGGATCTTGACGCAGCCGATGTTGTAGCGGCCGTTGCCGTACTTGCCGGTGAACCCGGTCCAGCGCAGCTGCAGCCCGGCGCGGTCGACGATGCGGTGCGCCTCGTCCTGGCGGTGGCCGATGAGCTGGGGCACGACGACCATGTCCGCCCCGGAGCCGGCCGCGCTCGGCGCCGCGGCTGAGCTCGAGCCTGCCGGGCTCGGCGGGCGCGATTTCGCCGGTGCGTGATCGCTGCCGCCACAGGCGGCGAGAGGAAGTGCGGCGGCAAGCAGAACGCAGACGGCCAGACTCCGGGGCGTCATATGCATGACGCATGCATATACCTCGTGCGTAGGCGTGTCAAGCTTCCACGTACGGTTAGCCGCCTTGTCTACTCCGACAATGCGTGGGACCGTCGCCGATGATGAGCTACCGCACCCGCCTCCCGCACCTCCACAGCGACCAGCCGTTCGTTGCCGACGGCGGCCTCGAGACCACGCTGATCTTCCACCGCGGCATCGACCTTCCCTGTTTCGCCGCCTTCGACCTGCTCAAGGATGATGCGGGCAGGGACGAGCTGCGCGCGTACTTCGAGCCCTACGTCGCCATCGCGCGCGAGCGCGGCGTCGGTCTCGTCCTCGACACGGCGACCTGGCGCGCGAACCCGGACTGGGCGCGCGAGCTCGGCTACTCGCTCGAGGAGCTCGACGAGGTCAACCGGCGCGCCGTCGCACTCGCCGAGGAGATCCGCGCCGCCGGCGAGGACGCGCGCACGCCGATCGTCATCAACGGCGTCGTCGGCCCTCGCGGCGACGGCTACGACCCGGGCGAGTTGATGAGCGCCCGGCGCGCTGAGGAGTACCACGCGCGCCAGATCGAGACCTTCGCGACGTCCGCGGCGGACATGGTCACCGCGGTGACCATGACCTACCCCGAGGAGGCCATCGGCATCGTCCGCGCGGCGAACGGCGCGGGCCTGCCCGTCGCCGCGTCGTTTACCGTCGAGACCGACGGCCGCCTGCCCGACGGGACCGCGCTGAAGGACGCCGTCGAGCAGGTCGACGCCCAGACCGCGGGTACCGCTGCCTACTTCATGATCAACTGCGCCCACCCGACGCACTTTGCCTCCGTGCTCGACGACGACGGCGGCTGGCGCGACCGGATCGGCGGCCTGCGGGTCAATGCGTCGGCCAAGAGCCACGCCGAGCTCGACGAGGCCGACGAGCTCGACGAGGGCGATCCGGTGGCGTTGGGTGCCGAGCATCGCGCCCTGCGCGAGCGGCTCCCGCGCGTCACCGTGCTCGGCGGCTGCTGCGGCACCGACCAGCGCCACGTCGCCGCCGTGTGCGGCGCCTGGGCGGCCTGAGCCTTACGCCACCGCGGCGTCGCGCACGGCGACGGCCGCCAGCCAGTCGAGCAGGCGGCCGGCCAGAGACGGGTCGCCCTCGAGCTCGAGCTCGGTGCGCGAGCCGTCGAGGCCGAAGGCCTCGACCCACGCCCGCTCGGGCCCGGCGATACGCGCATCGGCTTCCGGCGCGCCGCGCTCCTCGTAGGCGACGTGGCCGCCCTCGAGCCGCAGGACGTGCACCCCCGCGGCGGGGCCGTCCTCGATGCGCAGCTCGACCGTGCCGCGCAGCTCGGGCGGCGCGGTCAGGCCGGGCGCACAGCGCAGGATCGCGCCGACGTCGATCGCCTCGCCGGGGCGCGGCGGCCCCCAGGCCCAGCGATAGCCCCAACGGGCCAGCGCGCCGATCACCGGCAGCAGGTCGCGCGCGCGCTCGGTCAGCTCGTAGTCGACGCGCGGCGGCACCTCGCGGTAGCGCTGGCGCGTGAGCAGGCCGTCGGCGACCATGCGATTCAGGCGCGATCGCAGCTGCTCGGTCGAGATTCCAGGCAGCACGCGCTGGAGCTCGACGAAGCGGCGCGGGCCGCCGGCGAGGTCGCGCACGATCAGCAGCGTCCACTTGTCGCCGACCAGGTCCAGTGCCCGTGCGTCCGGTGCCCATTGGTTGTAGGGATGACGCTTGGGGGGTGGTGTCGTGGGGATGAGAGGTCTCCTGAGGCGGGGAACGGCCGGCGCCTCCCGCGCCGCTCTCAAAGATAGACCACGAACCGGAGTGCGGATGCGCCCGATCGACCAGTTTCTTTGTCGATCTTCACCCTTTTTCCGGTCCGTCGGAATGAGCGCAAGCTTCCCGCGCGACGTTCGTTGGAGCCTGCAAGGAAGTCGTCATCAGGGGCACGGACCATTGGGCGAACTCATCTCACTTGCCGAGCGGCGCGCCGCACGCGTCGCCGCCGCCGTACGGCCCGCGCGACCGCGCGTGAGCTTCTTCTTCGATCTCGCGTCGCCGTGGATTTATCTCGCGGCCGAGCGCGTCGACCGGCTGTTCGCGGAGGTGCAGTGGCGTCCCGCCATGAGCGAGGCGCTGCGGCGCGCAGAGCGCGGCGGGGACGCC
>DATBKW010000163.1:0-1989 GCA_036555665.1 Solirubrobacteraceae bacterium
GCCCGCGGCCCGGCCAGCGGCGAGGGCGAGGCGACGCTCGACACCTACCTGCAGGAGACCATGCTGCGGGCCGACGCCGACGACCGCCGCGACGACGAGGGGCTCGTCACGCTCATGACCCTGCACAACGCCAAGGGCCTCGAGTACCCGATCGTCTTCATGATCGGCTGCGAGGAGGGCGTCTTCCCGCATTCGCGCTCGGTCGACGAGGGCTCGCTCGAGGAGGAGCGCCGGCTCTGCTACGTGGGGATGACGCGCGCCATGCGCGACCTCTACCTGACCTTCGCGCGCCGGCGGGCGGTGTTCGGCGCGGCGAGCTACGGGCTGCCCAGCCGCTTCCTCAGCGAGATCCCGCCCGACCTCACCGACCGCGAGGGCACGCTGCAGGCGATCGGCGCCGTCGCGGCCGCGCAGTCACCGAGGCCGCGCGCGATGTCGTGGTCGAGCGCACGCTCCGACGCGCCGAGCGCCGCGTACCGGATGGGCGACGACGTGGTGCACGCCGCCTTCGGCGAGGGCGTCGTCGTCGGCCTCGAGCCCGGCGGGATCGTCGTCGTGCGCTTCGCCTCCGACGGCTCCGAGCGCAAGCTCATGGCCGAGTACGCGCCGATCCAGAAGCGCTGAGCCTCACGAGCGGTAGCTCGTCAGCTCGATCTGGTGGCCCTCGGGGTCCTCGAGGTACAGCGAGTCGCAGATCCCGTGGTCCCAGACCTCGTACGGGATGCCGAGCGCGGTGAGATCGCTCTGCGCCTGCTCGAAGTTCGCCCGGTCGACGGCGAGCGCGACGTGCTCGTTGGGATCCGAGGGGCCGCTGGACCGCGGCGCGACCCCGTCGCGGGCGCGGAACAGCGCGATGCAGACCGATCCCGCGCAGAGGACGAGCGGATGGCCGCCGTCGACGTCCGGCCAGGCGTCGGCGTGCACGCGCTCCATCGCGAAGACGGTCTCGTACCAGCGGGCAAGCCCGTCGAGGTCGCGGGCGGTGAAGCCCACGTGGTCGAAGCGCTCGGCGGTGAACATGATGCTGACGGTAGCCTCCGCCGCCGCGATGGCGGCAAGGGTGATCGACGGCAAGGCGGTGGCGCAGCGGGTGCGGGCCGAGGTGGGGGAGGGCGTCGCCGAGTTCACGCAGCGCCACGGCCGCCCGCCCGGCCTGGCCACGGTGCTCGTCGGCGAGGACCCCGCGTCGGCGATCTACGTAGGCGGCAAGCAGAAGGCGACGGCCGAGGTCGGAATGCGCGGGTTCGACCACCGGCTGGCGGCCGACGCGCCGCGCGAGGAGGTCGTCGGGCTCATCGAGAGCCTCAACGCCGATCCCGAGATCAGCGGCATCATCTGCCAGCTCCCGGTGCCCGACCACCTCGACGGCGTCGAGCTGACGAGCCTCGTCGACGCGGGCAAGGACGTCGACGGGCTGACGCCGACGAGCGCAGGGCTGCTCGCGCTCGGCCGCCCGGGCCTGCGGCCGTGCACGCCGGTCGGAGTGATGCTGCTGCTCGCGGAGGCGGGCGCGCAGCTCGAGGGCGCCGAGGCCGTCGTCGTCGGGCGCTCGAACCTCTTCGGCAAGCCGATGGCCCAGCTCCTGCTCGGCGCCAACGCGACCGTCACCACGTGCCACTCGCGCACGCGCGACCTGCCCGCCGTCTGCCGTCGCGCCGACGTCCTCATCGCCGCGGTCGGGCGCGATCGGATGGTCAAGGGCGACTGGATCAAGCCCGGCGCGACGGTCATCGACGTCGGCATGAACCGCTCCGACGACGGCCTTTCCGGCGACGTCGACTTCGACGAGGCGGTCGACGTCGCCGGCGCGATCACGCCGGTCCCCGGCGGCGTCGGGCCGATGACGATCGCGTGCCTGCTGCGCAACACGCTGCAGGCGGCGGCCATGGCGGTGCAGTGAGGCGGCTGCGGGCGGGCGAGTGGATCGCGGGCATCGGCGCTGCCGGCCTGATCGCGACGTTGTTCCTGCCGTGGTTCGGGTTCCGGCCG
>DATBKW010000164.1:0-2191 GCA_036555665.1 Solirubrobacteraceae bacterium
GTCGACCGGCGCCCCGCCCAACTGGGCGCTCGTGCGCTATCTGGTGGCCGGGCTGCTGGCGGGCGGCGCTCTCGGGCTCGCGCTGCCGCACTACCGCGCGACGCTGCTGGCCGCGTTGGCGGGCGCGATCGTGGCGGCGTCGGCGAGCATGGGCCCGTCGGGGATCTCGCGGAGGGTGGCGCTGGCCACCGCGTTGTGGAGCCTGCTGCTGACGGTCGTGGGGTTCGCGACCGGCGATCACCCGGTGTGGGCGGCGCTGGCGATGGCGGCGGTGGCGATCATCACCTCGGTCGCGGGCGCTGCCGGTCCGCTCGGCGGCGTGCTGGGGTTCCTGCTCTCGCTCGCCTACCTGCTGATCGCCGCGATTGCACGTGTGGCCGACATCACCCACCTGGTCTCCGTGTCGTGGGCCGCCGCGCACATCGCGGTCGGCTGCGCGGGCGGCCTGATCGTCGCCTTCGTGGGCACCGCCCTGCGCCGACGCCACGAGCCGGCCGCCGTGCGCGCGGCTCGCGCGCCGATCCCGATCGGGCCCGCCATCGCGGCGCTGCGCTCCTTCGACGAGCGCGCCCGCGACGGCGTGCGCCGCGCGATCCCGCTGGCGATCCTCATGTACTTCTTCCAGCTCGACGGCGGCCGCGACGCGTTCTGGACCTTCTTCGCCGCCTACCTCGTCCTGCTCACGCCCGGCAAGACCCCGCGCGACCTCGCCGCCATCCGCGTCGGCAGCACGATCTTCGGGGTCCTCACCCTGGCCGTCGCCTCCGTGATCGTCCCCAACGCGGTCTTGTTCTCGCTGGGCATCGTGATCCTCTTCGCCGGCATCGGCCTCAGCCCGCCATATCCGATCATCGGAGGCGCCATGAGCAGCATCGGCTCGGTCCTCATGGCAGGCGCGCCGACCGGCGCGATCGGCACCTGGTCAACCCACCGGCTCCTCGACACCGTCGTCGGCTGCGCCATCGCCCTTGCCGCCAACTACCTCTTTTGGCCCCGCGACAGCGAAACAAAGGACACGGTGCCAGCCGCGACCACCGCCGACGCCGTTCCCTCCACAAGCACCTGACCGCCTCAAGACACCATGCCCGAACCCGTTTCGGCCGTCGACACCACCCAATGGATCATCGCAATGGGCTCGCTCGGATCAGCGCTGATCGCGCTGGCGCTCGGGCTCGGCCTGCGCGACTGGGTGAACCGGCCCCGCGTCCGCCTCGTGCTCCGCCACGAATCCGATCCCGAGGAGATCAGCGATCGCGTGGTGACCAAGCGGATCGAGACCGGCGAGACGGCCGCGTTCGTGCGCCTGCGCCTCTACAACCGGGGACGGTCGACGGCGCGCAACGTCGCCGTGCGCATCCTCAAGCTACACCGTTGGGAACCGGCGAGCGCCGAGTGGACGCGCTCCCGGCCCGAGCTGGACGGGCGGCTGCTCCAGCCATCCAACCACCTCGCCAGCGAGCCCGACCTGGTCGACGTCTTCCCCTACTCCGATCGCATCGTCGACCTCGCGTCGGTCGACGTCGCCCGCGCGTCCGAAGGAGCGAACGCCATGTTCGTTGAGATCAGCCGGCCCTGGCCACCGAACGAGGCGAACATGCTCGAGCCGGCCATGTGGCGACTGGAGCTCATGGTCTGCGGCGACAACATCAAGCCCGAGCGCGCGTTTGTCGCGCTTTCCTTCGACGGGACCTGGCCGCAACGAGAGAATGACACGATCTGGAAGCACTTCCTTGTCCACGGACCCTCGCCCGACATCGCGCAGCCGCCGGAGGCCTCGCACGCTTAGCCGTGCCGTCGCCCAAAGTCCGACGCCGCAGCCGGCCCACGTCATGATCGAGAGATCCTCGTCCAGGTTCCATCGACGACGGCGGCGTATCGGGAGCCGACTCACGGCTGGGCAGGACGACCTCGAGCGACAGCGGCACGCGCACCGAACGCACAGTCGCGGCCTCCATGCGAGTCGACTACGAGCTGCGGCGGGCCGCTGCCCATCGCGGTCGCCCGCGTGCTTCGCATGCATGCGCACTCGCAGCGGTGGTCGCTGCTGTAGCGCTACATCCGACCGGCGCCGGTAAACGGCCAACAGCCGCTCGCGGGCTTTCGCCTGGATGCGGTCGCCTGCGCCGACGGCCACGAGACGCCTGCAAGGGACGAGGAGCGATCGCGTCGAGGCGACGCCCGGCGCTCCTGC
>DATBKW010000165.1:0-5975 GCA_036555665.1 Solirubrobacteraceae bacterium
ATGCCGTCGACGACGTCGTCGTAGGCGCCCCAGTTGTAGCTCGACGGCGAGGTCTCGTCGAACTTCGGCTTGATGCGCGAGTCGGGGTCGGGCGCGACGTCGTGCCAGTAGAGCACGAGGCGCATCGAGTGCACGCCGAGCACCGCGATGTCGGCGAAGGACTGCTCGCGGGTCGCCGGGTCCTTGAGGTCGCGTGGCGCCTCGAAGGTCATCGACTGCGTCGAGTCGGCGTGCGCAGCTGCGGGCGCGAGCGCGACGAGCAGGACGCTCGCGGCCGCGATGAGGGTTCGGGAACGTCGCATGAGGATCAGCACCGTGTCTCAGGAACCGTCCCGAGACCCGAAAGGTTGTGGTCGAGACGCGATCGCGGCGCTTGTGACACCGTAGCGGCTCGTGACCACGGACGTTGCAGCCGACGACGTCGTCCGCACCCACGCCGAGGGTGCCGCCAACGAGCGCGAGCCGCTGCTCGTCGTCGAGCCGCTGGTCGAGTTCCTCGACGCTGAGGGCCTCGGCTCCGGCGAGGTCGAGGTCGCGCCGCTCGGCGAAGGGCACTCGAACGTGACCTACCTCCTGCGCCGCGACGGCGCCGAGATCGTCCTGCGCCGGCCGCCGCGCGGCCCGCTGCCGCCCAGCGCCCACGACGTGCTGCGCGAGGCGCGCGTGCTGACGGCGCTCGCCGGCCGCGCGCGGGTGCCGGCGGTGCTGGCGGTCTGCGAGGAGCCGGCGGTGATCGGCGCGCCGTTCTATGTCATGGAGAAGGTCGACGGCCATGTCGTGACGCGGACGATCCCTGACGCACTCGACACGCCCAACGACCGCCGGCGCATGGGCGAGGAGCTCGTCGACGCACTCGTCGAGGTTCACGCGGTCGACTGGCGGGCCGCGGGCCTCGAGGGCTTCGGCAAGCCGACCGGCTACCTCGAGCGCCAGCTGCGCCGCTTCCTCGGGCTGTGGGAGCACAACCGCACGCGCGAGATCCCCGCGGTCGAGTCGGTCGGCCAGTGGCTGCAGGCGAACCTGCCGGAGTCCGGCCCGGCGACCGTCGTCCACGGCGACTACCGCCTGGGCAACACGATGATGGCCCCCGACGGGCCCGCGCGGCTGGTGTCGATCTTCGACTGGGAGATGGCGACGATCGGCGATCCGCTGGCCGACGTCGGCTACATGTGCACGCTGTGGGTCGACCGCAACGACCCGCCGAACCTGTTCGAGCTCTCGAAGGTCACGCGCGAGGAGGGCTTCCCGCTGCGCGAGGAGCTCATCGCCCGCTACGAGGAGCGCTCGGGGCGCTCGATGACCGACATCCGCTGGTATCGCACGCTCGCGCTGTGGAAGTCGATCGTCTTCATGGAGGGCAACTACAAGCGCGCGATGGCGGGCAGCACCGACGACCCGTACCTCAAGGGCTTCGGCGACGGCGTCATCCAGCTGGCCGAGCGCGCGGAGGCGCTGGCGCGTGGCGGGTGAGCGCAGCGCCGTCCTGCTCGACTGGGGCGGCGTCATGACGGGCGACCTGTTCGGCTCCTTCCGCGCCTTCTGCGCCGCCGAGGGCCTCGATCCCGACGGCCTGGCCAACCTCTTCCGCCGCGACCGCGACGCCCGCGCGCTGCTCATCGACTTCGAGTGCGGACGCGTGGAGGAGACCGACTTCGAGCCGCGGCTGGCCACGGCGCTCGGCGTGGGCGATCACGACGGCCTCATCGACCGGTTGTTCGCGGGCTCGGCCCTCGATGACGCGATGGTGGCGGGCGTGCGCGCCCTGCGCGAGCGCGGCGTGCGCACGGGCATGGTCTCCAACTCGTGGGGCACCCGCCGCTATCCCCACGAGCTGCTGGCCGAGCTCTTCGACGGCCTCGTGATCTCCGGCGAGGAGGGCTTCCGCAAGCCCGACCCGAGGATGTATGAGCTCGGCGCGCAGCGCATCGGCGCCGAGCCGCGCGACTGCGTCTTCGTCGACGATCTGGCCTTCAATCTCGATCCGGCGCGCGAGCTGGGGATGGCGGTGGTGCACCACACCTCGGCCCAGGCGACGCTGGCCGAGCTGGAGGGGCTTGTGGGCCCTTCCTAGGCGCGCTCGTCGCCTCCCCCCACGCGTGTTCTGTTGCAGCCGTTCGCCGGGCGGGGCGGCAGCTGCGAGGGGTGGGCTGCATTGACCTAAATAGTCTCCGTCAATGCAGCCCACCCCTGCGGCCGCCGCCCGCGGGCGCCGCGCTACGCCCGTGGACAGCTCCCGCTGCCGGTCCCGCCGTCTACCTGCACGCTCCCGTCTGGCCCCGAGATCTGCGCCCGGGTGACGTAGACGCACGTGCGCGCGCTCGTGTGGTGCAGCGCGAGCACGTCGCCGCCGCGGCCAACCAGGCGCAGCATGACGGTGTGCACGCCGGAGGGCAGACCGGAAACGGACATGAAGCGCTTGGCGCCGGGGTGCAGGACGACGCGCAGCGAACCGTGGCGCAGCAGCGTCGTGCCCCTGCGCGGCACACGCAGGTGGTACGTGCGGCCGGTGTCGGTCTTGAGCGTGCCGGCCGCGCGGCCGCGCGCCGCCGACGGGATCCGTGCGCGGACCCCCGACCCCAGGAAGGTCACAGAGCGCATGGTCGGGCCGTCGTCGGACTCGAAGGCCGACCAGGCGTCGAGCTCGGAGCCGCGGACCTCGGGGGCGTGGCCCTTCGAGTTCCCAGGGAGGTTGACGTCGAGATTCGCGAACGTGCCCGCCGGCTGGCAGTCGGTGGCGGTGAGCGCGAAGGTCGTCGACACCGGCGCGCCGCCACCGGACGGCGTCACGGTGACCGTGATCTGGTGATCGCCGGCAGGCATGCGCCGCGACGAGCCCGAGACGCCCTTCCACTCGTACGGCGCTGTCGGGTCGGTCCGCACGACCTTGCCGTCGAGCGCCCACGTGACCTGCGCGACGCCCTGCGGTCCGCGACCGCCACCCGCCTTCTGGACGGTGAAGTCAAAGAACAGCCGGTTGCGCGGCAGCAGGCCGCCGTAAGGGTCACGCGCGATGAGCTCCGTCCCGTTGGGCAGCGTCAGCGAGTGCTCGACCGCGGCGTGCGGCGCGTAGATGGGGCAGTTCGGGGGCTGCGGGCCGGCGGCGGAGGCGCCCGCGGGGGCGAGCGCCGCGAGGCACAGGAGGCAGAGGAGAGAGAGGAGCATGGACCGGAGATGAGGCATGCCACGGCAACGGTCTGCGGGCGGCGAGGGTTACGCGCGCAAGGCGGCCAGGTCCTCGTCCTCGGCGGCCCACGCGCGCGTGCGCTCGTCGCCGGCGAAGGCGATGTCCAGCGAGCGCCGCGCCTCGTCGAGGCGGCCGGCGAGCGCGTGGTAGCAGGCCAGCTGGTAGTGCACCATCGGGTGATCCGGCCAGTCGGCCAGCGCCGCGCTCGCGATCTCGACGGCTCGGTCGTAGTCGCCGGCGTCGTAGGCCGGCTGCGCGGCGTAGTAGTGCTCGAACGGCGACGGCGGGAGCGCGGCGCCGGCCTTCCCGCCGATCGCGAGCACCGTCGTGCCCGCGTCGGCCGCCACCGCCGACCGCATCGTGCCGACCTCGACGAGCAGGGAGGTGCCGGCCGGCGCATCGATTTCCTCGCCGTCGACGGTGAACGTCGCCCGCCCCTGGAGCACGACGTAGAGCTCCTCATGCGGATCGCCCGCCCCGGACGTCGTCTCGTCGTGGCGTTCGATCAGCTCGTCGCCGGCGGCCGCGGCGGTCCACGCCGCGACGCCGAAGCCGGTCGCGTCGAGCACGCGCCGCAGCGGCAACCAGGTCAGGTCGCCGACGCGAATGCGCTCGACGTCGTTCAGGTTGGCGATCCGGAAGGCGACGAGCCCGATTCTATGCGCCGCCGCAGCTCGGCCCCGCGGCCGGCCGCCACCGCCCGCGCCGCGCGCGTGGGACTGAGCTCGACGCCGCGCGCGGCGGCCAGGTCGAGCAGCTCCTGGCGCTCCTCGCCCTCGCGTGCCGCGCGCGCGAACAGCCACCCGAAGAGCAGCAGCGTGAGGATCGAACCCTCGATCATCATGATCGCCCCCGCCGCGTTCTGATCGGCGCCGGGCGAGATCCCGTGCGCGGCTTCGCCGGCCGCGTACACCTTGAAGAAGACGTGGCCGCCGAACACGAAGACGTTGCCGAGGATGGCCCCCGTCAGGCGCACCGCGATGATGTAGACGAGGCGCGCGAAGTTCCCGAACCAGGCCGGCTTGGGCAGCGGTCCGAGCAGCGCCATCCACATGTTGAACCCGAAGGCGACGAAGCCGAAGTGCGCGACCGCGTGGACGACGCCGTGCTCGACCGCCGCGTCCTGAAAGAACGGCACATGCCACAGGTAGAGGTTGGCCGCCCACAGCGGGAAGGCGACCAGCGGGTGGGCGAGGACGCGCAGGCGATCGAAGAACGGGATGCGCAGGACCGGCGCCAGCACCGGGCCGGTGAGCCCGAGCACCATCATCAGCGTGCCGATGTCGCCGATCATCAGGTGCTCGACCATGTGGACCCAGAACACGTCGTCGGCCAGCGAGCCCAGCGACGTCAGCGTGACGACGATCAGGCCCAGGCCGCCCAGGAACGAGGCCCGCCGCCAGCCTGGCACCGCCCGCGGCGTGCCGGCCAGGTGGTGGGCGCGCAGCGCGTAGAGGATGCCGATGATCGTCGTCGGCGCGAGCTGGAGGAAGACCTCCATGGCTGCACGTTAGCCCGCTGCGATCATGGCCACGCCGGCCAGGGCGGCGACGACGCCGACCTGCTGCACGCGCCGGATGCGCTCCCCCAGCACGGCGCGCGCGAGGATGACCGTCATCACCGGGTAGAGCGATCCGACGACGGCGACGATGCTCAGCGCGCCCTTCGTGTTGGCCAGCGCGTAGAGCCCGGTCGCGCTGCAGTCGAGCGTCCCCGCGAGGACCAGAGCGCGTGCGGCGTCCGGCGGCGGCACGCCCATCCGGCGGTTCCAGGCGATCGCCGCCAGCGCGGGCACCGGGATGACCCGCGACAGCACGAGCAGCCAGAGGACCGAGTCGTCGGCTGCCGAGTCGGACAGGACGAAGTACGAGCCGAAACCGATCGCGGCGACGAGGGCAAGCGCGACGCTCAGCGAGCCGGCGGCGGCGCGCTCGGCGTCCTCATGGCGCTCGCGCGACGCGAGCACCACGCCGCACACCGTCACGGCCAAGCCGATCGCGACGATCGTCGAGAGGCGGTCACCGGTGGCGATCCCGACGATCACCGGCAGCGCCAGGCCGGTGGCGCTGATCGGCGCGACGATGCTCATCGTGCCGATCGCCAGCGCGCGGTAGAAGCAGCCGAGCGCGACCACGCCGGCGATACCGGCGACCACCGAGAGCACGATCGCCCGGGTGCCCGGCAGGGGCTCGCCGCTGGCCGCGATGACGACGAGGGCCAGCGCGAGGCCCGTGCCCTCGACGAGGCAGAGCACCAGCGGGACCGGGACGCGCTTGCTCTGCAGGCCGCCCAGGAAGTCCGCCACACCCCAGCAGCTCGAGGCAGCCAGGGCGATGGCGACGGCGAGCATGAGGGGCCATCCTCGCACGGGCACCTCGGGCCCCGCCGCGCGGTGGAGGGTTCGCGACGGGGCCCATTGGCGCTAGTGCACGCGCTCCGCGCGCAGGACCGCTACTTCAGCGAGGTGAAGTCGAGATCCCAGCTCGTGGAGTTCTGGTTGACCACACCGCGGACGTTTGACGACTCGACGGTGGGGATCTTGTCCCACAGGTAGGGGATACCGGGAGCTTGCTGCGTGACCATGTCGTCGATCTTGCCCCACGCCTCGTTGCGCGCAGGGCCGGCCGGCACCAGTGCCGCCTTGTCCATAGCGGTGTTGATGGCCGGGACGTTGAGCTGCGTCCAGTTGGAGTTGTTCTGGGGGATGATGTTCTTGCCGTTGAAGACGGCGTCGAGCATCGCCTGCGGGTCGTTGAAGTCCTTGAACCACCCGACGTTCGGGCAGATCGCG
>DATBKW010000166.1:0-2633 GCA_036555665.1 Solirubrobacteraceae bacterium
TAGACTTGGCGTTGACAGCGCTCGATGCCCGTGCATACCGTGCATGCGCGCAGAGGCACGACCGGGGGCGCACAAACCTTCAACGTTAGATCGAGGCTCGGTCGGAACCCATGGAAAGCAGCGGCAGCTATCTCGCGGTGATCAAGGTGGTCGGCGTCGGCGGCGGCGGCACCAACGCGGTCAACCGCATGGTCGACGCGGGCCTGCGCGGCGTCGAGTTCATCGCAGCCAACACCGACGCCCAGGCGCTGCAGATGTGCGACGCCGACATCAAGCTCAACATCGGGCACGACCTGACCAAGGGCCTCGGCGCGGGGGCGAACCCCGAGGTCGGCTTCGGCGCGGCGGCCGAGTCGCGCGACGACATCAAGGAGGCGCTCAAGGGCGCGGACATGGTGTTCGTCACCGCCGGCGAGGGCGGCGGCACCGGGACCGGCGCGGCGCCGGTCATCGCCGAGATCGCCAAGAACGAGATCGGGGCGCTCACCGTCGGCGTGGTGACCAAGCCCTTCGACTTCGAGGGCTCGCAGCGCATGCGCCAGGCCGACGAGGGCATCGCGCGCCTGCGCGACGTCGTCGACACGCTCATCGTGATCCCCAACGAGAAGCTGCTGAACATCGTCGAGCGCCGCACGACGATCCTCGAGGCCTTCCGCGAGGCCGACAACGTCCTGCGCCAGGGCGTGCAGGGGATCACCGACCTCATCACGATCCCCGGCCTTATCAACCTCGACTTCGCCGACGTGCGCACGATCATGACCGACGCCGGCTCGGCCCTCATGGGCATCGGCCAGGCCGGCGGTGAGAGCCGGGCGGTCGAGGCGGCCAAGCAGGCGATCGCCAGCCCGCTGCTCGAGGAGTCCGTCGAGGGCGCCACCGGCATCCTGCTGAACATCACGGGCGGCCGCGACATCGGCCTGTTCGAGATCAACGAGGCGGCCGAGGTCGTCCAGAGCGCGGCCGACAGCACCGCCAACATCATCTTCGGCTCGGTCATCGACGAGCAGATCGGCGACGAGGTCCGCGTGACCGTCATCGCCACCGGCTTCGATCACGGGCGCGCCCGCCCGCGCACCGCGCGCGAGGAGACGCGCGACCGCGCCACCCGGCGCGACCGCAGCCCGCGCGTCGGCGAGCGCGAGCGCTCGTCGCTGGAGATCTCCGACGACGACATCGACATCCCGCCGTTCCTGCGCGACCGTTAGGCGTCGGACACGCCGCCATCCCCACTTTCGGGATGCGTACTAGCCGGATGTCCGGTCAAACTCGCCCGGCCGCGGCCGTAAGCTCGGGCATGGAGTACGACCAGCCCGGGGGGAACATCGTGCCGAACATGACTGCTGAGGATCTCGCAGCGCACCTCGAGGCGCTGGCCGAGGCCACCGAGGAAGACCGCGACCAGCTCCTGCACGACCTGCTGGTCCAGGTCTACCCGACCAAGCGCACGCAGGACTCCTGAGCACTCCGAGGCGCAGCGCGGCGGGCGCCCGCTGCGTTGCTAGTGTCCGCCGCGGTGGCCGCCGCCTCGTCGTCGCAGACTCTCAAGCGCACGCCCCTCTTCGACCGCCACGTCGACGCGGGGGCCAAGCTCGTGCCGTTCGCGGGGTGGGAGATGCCCGTCCAGTACGCCGGGATCCGCGAGGAGCATGTGGCCGTGCGCACGGCCTGCGGCGTCTTCGACGTCTCGCACATGGGCGAGATCGAGACCAGCGGCCCGCAGGCCGGCGATCTCCTGCAGCGCCTGCTCTCCAACGACGTCGAGAAGATCGCCGTCGGCGGGGCCCAGTACTCGGTCCTCTGCCGCGACGACGGCGGCGTGCTCGACGACCTCTTCACCTACCGCGTCGCGCCCGACCGGTTCCTGACCGTCACCAACGCCGCCAACCACGACAAGGACCTGGCCTGGTTCCGCGCCCACGCCGGGGAGTTCGACGCCGAGGTGACCGACGCCCACGGGCGCTATGCGATGCTGGCCGTCCAGGGCCCGCGGGCGCGCGAGATCGTCCAGGCGCTGGCCGATGCGCCGCTGCCCGCGCGCTTCACCACCGCCACGCGCACCCTCAGCGGCCGTTCGGCGCTCGTCTGCGGCACCGGCTACACGGGCGAGGACGGGGTCGAGGTGCTGTGCGACCCGGGCGACGCCCCCGCGCTGTGGGACGACCTCATGCGCCGCGGCGCCACGCCCGCCGGCCTGGCCGCCCGCGACACCCTGCGCCTGGAGGTCTGCTTCCACCTCTACGGCAACGACCTCATGGAGCAGCGCGGCCCGATCGAGGCGGGCCTGGGCTGGTGCTGCAAGGAGGACACCGGCTTCATCGGCTCCGGCGCCGTGCGCACCACGCGCGAGGCGGGGCCGAAGGAGAAGCTCGTGCCGTTCACGCTCACCGGCGCCGGGATCCCCCGCCAGGGCAACCCGGTCGTCGGCGGTGGCGAGGTCACGAGCGGCACGCTGTCCCCCTGCCTGGAGATCGGCATCGGCATGGCCTACGTGCCCGCCGAGCGCGCCCAGCCCGGCACCGAGCTCGAGATCGACGTGCGCGGCAAGGTCCGCCCGGCCGTGGTGGCCACCAAGCCGCTCTACCGCAAGGAGAACGATGGCTGACGCCAGCTACCCCGACGACCTGCTCTACCAC
>DATBKW010000167.1:0-7173 GCA_036555665.1 Solirubrobacteraceae bacterium
TGCCCTCTCGGCGGCCCTCGGCACCGACGTCCGCGTCCGCCCCCGCGGCACGGGCTACAAGGTCGAGATCGGCTTCGACGACGCCGACGAAGCGCTGACCCTGGCGCGTCGCCTGCGCCCGCGAGCGGTCGCCTGAGACGCGCCACCGGGCGGGGCTGAGCGGTGTTGGCCACGCCCGCGAGCGGCCGTCCGGGTCCCGCCGCGCGCGCCCACGGGCCCCGCTGCAGGCCCGCTATCATCGGCGGCCCGCGAGGGCGATTAGCTCAGTCGGTTAGAGCGCTTCTCTGATAAGGAAGAGGTCCCAGGTTCGAGTCCTGGATCGCCCACTACGAAAGCCCCGCATCTGCCCGGGTTTTCGCGCTCCGAGGTGACGACGTTTTGTTGCGGGGCCGCCCCATGGTGACGGACTCGGACGCGGAACCGCGCCCATGCGCCGCGACCAGGTCCTCGCGCCCGCCACCACGCTTGTTCGGCGGACAGACGGCAAGGGAGCCTACGACCGCCTTCGTGCAGACCGGCCGCGTCGACTTCCGCAGCGGTCGTGGCACGGCGGTGGTGCGCCCCCGCCAACGCTGACCTCGGCCCGCAGCGCCAGTTGTTCTGGACGCGGAAGAAGGTCCTCACACAGGCCGCTCCAGGGAGCCGCCGGTATCAGCCGGCGGTGCCCGATGCGCAGGGCAATCCCGTGCACGCGATGATGAAGTTCATCAACCTCCTGGCGGCGGAAACGATCGACAACACCGCCAACATCAGCGCCGCGAAGCCGCGCTTGATCGGACGGACGGCGATCGCCGGCGCACCGGTGGACGAATTCCGCTACGGGGATGGCATCACGCTGTGGGTCCTCACCGGCACAGGGCTCCTGACGCGCATCCACACCTCCCGCGTGACCGGTGGGCTCACTCTCGACCTCCTCACACACGAGCCGGTCAAGATCGAACTGCCTCCGGTCGCGCGTCGCCGACCGGCTCGCGGTTGGCGGTCGGGCGGGGCCGCGCCCGGTGATCAGGCCGGCGCGGGCTCTTTGGGAGCGGGCGCCGGCGCGGGCCGTGGCTGCGGAACCTCGCGCTCGGTCTCGCGGATCTTCTCGCCGATCTTGCCCATCAGGCTTCCTTGGGGTCGATGAGGGGGATGCCGTAGCGCTCGCTGGCCGAGTACTGAGCGAGCAGGACGCGCTCCCTGAGGTCGGGGTCGTCGGGCGTGAAGCGCAGTATCGCCACCGGCAGCGCGTATTGGGCGCGCCAGCCCAGCTCGTGCTCCTGCGTTCTGCCGCCGCCCTCGACGACACCGCGGACCACGGTCAGCGTCCCGTCCGCGCGGATGTCGGCGTCAGCGGCGCCGTGGTCGAGGAGCGCCGCCAGCGAGTGGTAGGCGTGATAGCCGCAGGGATGATCGGCCGCGTGGGGTGGGTCGCCGAGCTCGGCGGCGAACCCGTGGATCCGCTTGTGGCACCTGGCGCGCGGCTGGGTCCCCGGCGTCCACCAGGCGTCGGACAACGCGAGACTGCGGAGCCGGCCCTTGCGGTCGGCAAGCCAGGCCCGGTAGCCGACGAGCGGGCGCATCACGGCGGCGCCACCACGGCCCCCCGGCCGGCTGTAGTCGCGTGCCTGCATCGGGTCAAGCGCATTGTGGCCTGGGCCCCGGACGGCGCCTCTTGCACGGTGTTTAGCTGAGCACGAACGTGGCCACCGCTCCGGCGGGGAGCTCGTAGGAGAACGAGCGCCCGGGCGCGCTGACGTTGAAGCGCTGCGCGGTCGTGCCCCAGTCGTCGTTGACGACCACGACCACGAGCGAGCCGTCGGGGTTGCGGAACGCGACGTTCCACGCGTTGCCGGCGATGGTCGAGTCGACCCGCACCGCGCCGGGCCGGATGAAGCGCGTCACGTGGCCGAGCACGTAGTAGTCGGCGTCGGGAGTCGCGCGGCCGGTGGCCGGATCGATCGTGACGACTCCGCGGCACGTTCCGCAGCCACCGTTGTGGGGTCCGTCGGCAGGATCAAGCGCGAGGTTCCACGTGATCACGGTCTTGGCCCAGCTGCGGATCGCGCCGACCGTCAGGTAGCGCGTGTGCCAGTGCAGGGTGTCGGGGAACGTCGTGGCGGGATCGGCCGACTCCGAAGCTGAGCACTCGGTGAAGTAGATGGCCTTCGCCGGGAAGGCATCGTGCAGCACGGATTGGCGCTCGGGGTCGCCGGAGTAGCAATGGAAGGCCGTGCCGGCGAGGTAGCGGCTCGCCGCCGGGTTCGAGAGCAGCGAGGCCGCGTACTCGGGGTTGGCAGCGTCGTCGGGCGGCCCGACGTCGTTGGGGTGCAGCGACCAGTTGTGGTCGTAGCCGAGGATCTTGGTGTGCAGGCCGGCGCGGCGCAGCGCTTGCCCGACGGCGACGGCCAGCCGCGCCTCCTCGTCGTCGCGCAGGTCCATCCCCGGGTAGCCGCTCGGGTTGCGGTTCTGGGGCTCGTTCTGCAGCGTGACCGCGTCGATGGGGACGCCGGCGCGCCGGTAGTCCTGGATGAACCGCACGAAGTAGCGCGCGTAGGCGTCGTAGACGCGCGGGTCGTCCTTGAAGCGCCCGCCGATGAGCGAGTCGCTGGTCTTCATCCACGCGGGCGGGCTCCACGGCGTGGCCATGATCTTCAGGTGCGGGTTGAGCGCGAGCGCCTGGCGCAGCAGCGGCAGGATCTCGGCGCGGTCATGGGCGATCGAGAAGTGGCGCAGGCCGAAGTCGGTCTGGCCGGCCGGCACGTCGTCGTAGGTGTAGTGCGGCCCGGCGACGAAGTCCGAGGCGCCCATCGGCTGGCGCAGGTAGCTGAGCCCGAGACCGCGGCGCGGATCGAAGAGCGAGCGCATGATCGCGTCGCGATCGGGCGATTGGGCGAGCAGGTGCGCGGAGGAGTCGGTGATCGACGCACCCAGCCCCTCGATCCGCTGATAGGCCCGCCACGGAGCGACGCTGATGGTCGGCGCGCCGGCGTCGGCGGGCCCGAGCGCGCTGGGCGGCTGCTCGGCGAGCAAGCTCGAGCGATCGCCGCTCGTGAGCCATGCGCGGGCGCCGGGCCACGCGGCCGACGCAGGTGCCGCACCGACGAGCAGAACGACGAGGACGGCGAGGCACGCAAGGGGCCGGCGTTGGGGCGTCATCGGCCCTCTTATGCCCGCAACGGGCCGATCCATGCCACCCACCGGGCGCGCGAAATCGGGCGGTGGCGCCCGTCACCGTGCCTATACTGACTCGACCACCGCCCCCGACACAGGGAGCCGTCTGTGCAGGAAATGGTCATCTACGGCGTGAGCTTCGACATGGTCGGCAAGCAGCCGATCGTCCTGCTGAAGACCGCCGACAGCAACAAGTTCCTGCCGATCTGGATCGGGCATCCAGAGGCCGCGGCGATCCTGATGAAGCTGCAGGGCGCCACGACGCCGCGCCCGATGACGCACGATCTGCTGGTCGACATGCTGGGCGAGCTCGACGTGCGCTGCACCCAGGTGGCGGTCACGGAGTTGCGCGACAACACCTTCTTCGCGTCGATCACGCTGGCCGTCAACGGCCGCGAGCTCGAGATCGACTCGCGCCCCAGCGACGCGCTGGCGCTCGCCGTGCGCTCGGGGGCGCCGATCTTCGCCGCCGAGGAGGTCATCGCCGAGTCGGCGATCGAGTTCGAGCACGAGGTCGAGGACACCGAGGAGGTCGTCGACCGCTTCAAGGAGTTCCTCGACCAGGTGACTCCCGAGGACTTCGCGGGCGACTCCTGAGCGTAGGGTCAGGCCGCCGCCGGCACTGCCAGCTCCACGATCCGCCCGATCAGCTCGTCGAACGAGATCCCCGCGGTTTCGGCGGCCTGGGGCAGCAGGCTGGTTTCCGTGAGGCCCGGGATGACGTTGGTCTCGAGCACGTACAGCTCGTCGCTGCCGTCCTCGAGCATCAGGTCGACCCGCGCGAACCCGCGGCAGCCCAGCAGCCGGAACACCTCGAGGGCCATCGCCTGCGCGCGGGCGCTCAGCTCGTCGCCGAGCTCGGCCGGGCAGACGAACTCCGTGCGCCCGATCGTGTAGCGGGCCGAGAAGTCATAGAAGTCCTCCTCGCGCGGCAGCGCCTCGACGATCGGCAGCGCCTCGTCGCCGAGGATCGACACGGCGAGCTCGCGCCCGTGGACGTGGCGCTCGAGCAGGACCTTCTCGCTGTAGGAGAAGGCGGCGACGATCGCCGCGGGTACGTCGGCCGCGCTCGCGGCGAAGCGGATCCCCAGCGCGCTGCCCTGGTCGGCGGGCTTGACGACGATCGGGAAGCGCAGGCGGTCCTCGATCGCGCCGAGGGCGTCGGCCGCCCCGAGCTCCTTGAACGCGGTCTCGGTGAAGGCGTAGAAGTCCGGCGTCGGGATGCCGGCGTCGCGCATCGCGTGCTTGGCCACGACCTTGTCCGAGCAGCGCATGCAGGCCGACACTCCCGACGCTGTGTAGGGGATGCCGAGCGCCTCGAGCAGCTCCTGGACGATGCCGTCCTCGCCGTCGCGGCCGTGAAGGGCCACGAAGGCGACGTCGGGGGCGGCCGCGCGCAGCCGCGCGACGAGGTCGTGGCCCACGTCGATGCCGACGACCTCGTGGCCGAGGCGCGCGAGCGCGTTCTCGACGCGGGCGCCCGAGCGCAGCGAGACCTGGCGCTCGAGCGAGCGGCCACCCTTGAGGACGGCGACGCTGCTCATGCGAAGCGGCCGCTCCGGGCGCGAGCGGCCGGCTCGGGCGAAGCGGGCCGCGTCGAGGGGCGGAGGGCCGGCTCGGGCGTCATCGCGCTCGCCGCTCGTCCCGCTCGGCGCGGTCGGGGAGCTGCAGCACGTTGGCCAACTCGGGATCCGGCGGCGTGGGAGCGGGCTCTGCCTGCTCGCGCGACGGCGCCGCTCCGGTGAGCGTGCCGTAGAGCTCGACCTGCTCGCGCACGACCTCGCCGATCCGGCGCACGCCCTCGCGGATCGCGTCGTCGTCGACGCCCGAGAAGTTCAGGCGCATCGACGAGCCACCGCGCCCATCGAGATACGCCGCCCGGCCGGGGACGAAGGCCACGTTGCGCGACAGCCCGAGGGCGAGCAGGTCGGTCGTGTCGATGTAGTCGGGCAGCGTGGCCCAGATGAACAGCCCGCCGGAGGGCCGCGTCCACGCCGCCTCGCGCGGCAGGTGCTCGGCGAGCGCGTCGAGCATCGTGTCGCGCCGGCGGCGATAGAGCTCGCGCAGCGAGGCGATGTAGTCCTCCCAGCGCCCCTCTGCGAAGTACGCGGCGACGAAGAGCTGCGACAGCGACGACGAGCACAGGTCGCTGGCCTGCTTGCCGAGGTTCATCTTCTCGAGCACCGGGCCGGGCGCGACCGTCCAGCCCAGGCGGATCCCGGGGGAGAGGATCTTCGAGAAGGTGCCCAGGTAGATGACGAACTCGCCGCCGTCGAGCGAGCGCAGCGTCGGCAGCGGGTCGCCCTCGTAGCGCAGCAGGCCGTACGGGTTGTCTTCGAGGACCAGCAGCTCGCGCTCATGCGCCACCTGCACGAGCCGCTGCCGGCGCGGCAGCGACATCGTCACGCCGGCCGGGTTCTGGAAGGTCGGGATCGTGTAGATGAACTTTGGCCGCCGCCCCTCACGATCGAGCCGGCCGAGCGTCTCCTCGAGCTCGTCGACGCGCATGCCGTCGTCGTCCATGGCGATCTGGACGACGTCGGCCTGGTAGGCGCTGAACGCGGGCACCGCGCCCGGGTAGGTCGGCGCCTCGGCCACGATCACGTCGCCGGGATCGACGAGCGTCTTGCAGACGAGGTCGATGACCTGTTGGCCGCCGGTGGTGACGAGCACGTCCTCGGGATCGACCTCCGTGCCCTCGGCCGCCATCACCCTGGCGATCGCCTCACCCACGGCCGCCATGCCCTCGGTGGGCGCGTACTGCAGGGCGCGCGCCGAGTCGGTCGCCGCGAGCTTGGACAGCAGCGCGGCGAGCGATTCGGCCGGGAACGTGGAGGTGTCGGGAAGCCCGCCGGCCAGCGAGATGACCTCGGGCCGCTCGGTGATCGCCATGAGGTCGCGCATGGCCGAGGACTTCATGACCGACGTACGCGAAGCGAACAGCGCGGCGTAGCGCTCGAGGTCGCGCCGTTGGCTCAGGCCCCCGGGGCCCCCCCTCGTGGGCGTCACGCGCACAGGGGGGCGTTCGTCAGGGGGTGTGCACTCTCCTTCGGCGCGGGGCGGTCCGCCCCTGTCGTCTACAGTCATGCCCGCCTGAAGCTATCGGACCGTGAAGCTCCTGCTCGACATCCTGCAGGGGATGGGCGTGTCGGCCGCCACGGGTGTGCGCCCCTTCCTGCCCACGCTGCTCGTCGGGGCGCTCGCCGCCGACGACCTCGGCGTGAACTTCGACGGCACCGACTTCGCCTTCCTCGAGAAACCCTGGTGGCTGCTGGTGATCGCGGTCGCGCTCGTCATCAGCACGCTGCTGCGCACGCGCTTCGAGAACCCCACCGGCGAGGCGGTCCTCGGCGGCATCGGCCTGGGCCTCGGCGCCCTGCTCTTCGCGGGCACGCTCGCCGACCACCGGTCGACCTGGTGGCCGGGAATCATCGGCGGGCTGCTGTGCGCGTTCATCGCGCAGCAGGGCACCCGCTCGCTGCTCACGCGAACACGCGCGCGGCTGGACGCGGAGGCGGCGGGGACGCTCTTCCTCTACGCGGAGGGCGCGGCGCTCGTCATCGCGGGGCTGTCCGTGCTCGTGCCGCCGGTCAGCATCCTGGTCATCGCGTTCTTCTTGTGGCTGCGGTTCGGCGGGCGCCGCCGCGAGGGCGAGAAGTACGCGGGCCTGCGCATCCTGAAGTGACCTCCAAGCTGGTTCTCGCGGTGGTCGACGGCCTCAAGCCGGCCATGCTCGAGCGCGCGGTCGCCACCGGCCGCGCCCCGGCGATGGCGGCGGTGATGGAACGCGGCACCGTCGTCGACGGCTGCTGCGCGGCGTTTCCGAGCGTGACTCCGGTGTGCGCCGCCACGATCGCCACGGGCGTCGGGCCTGACGCACACCACATCCCGTCGATGAACTGGTACTGGCGCGACGAGCGCCGCTACGTCGAGTACGGCTCGTCGTTCAGCGCCTCGCGGCGCTTCGGGCTCGTCCAGCAGCTCACCGACACCGTCTACAACATGAACGGCGAGCACCTG
>DATBKW010000168.1:0-1551 GCA_036555665.1 Solirubrobacteraceae bacterium
GATGTCGAGGATCTTGCGCGACTCGTTCTGGAGCTTCATCTCCTCGTCGCTGTAGCCGCCCTCGACCTCCTTGCCCAACCACGGCACGACGTTGAAGGCCAGCGCCTTGGCGTGCACGCTCGGCTCGACGGCGGCCGCGGCGGCCGCGCCGTCGTTGACCAGGTCGTGGCCGCGCACGGGATCGACCTGCGCGTCGAGCTCGTCCATGCCCTTCTGGCCCGCGCCGCCGGCCGCCTGGAAGGAGGTGCAGACCATCGTGTGCAGGCCGAAGGCGTCGTGCAGCGCCTTGGCCGGCAGCATGACGGCCATCGTCGTGCAGTTCGGGTTGGCGACGATGCCCTTGCCGATGTTGTCGAGGGCATCGGGGTTGACCTCGCTGACGACGAGCGGCACGTCGGGGTCCATGCGCCAGGCCGACGAGTTGTCGACCACCAGCGCGCCCGCCGCGGCGAAGCGCGGCGACCACTCGCGCGAGGTCGCGCCGCCGGCGCTGAACAGCGCGACGTCGAAGCCCTGGATCGTCTCGTCGTTGAGCGGCTGGACGGTGAGGTCGCCGATGCGCTTGCCGGCCGAGCGCTCGGAGGCGAAAGGCACGATCTCGTCGGCGGGAAACGCGCGCTTCTCGAGCAGGCTCAGCATGATCGTGCCGACCGCGCCCGTGGCTCCGACGACCGCGACGCGCATCAGGCGAACTCCCCGAACGGCTGCTCCGGGCGGATCGTCCCCTCGCCCGACAGCTCGAACGCGCCGTGCAGCGCCTTGACGGCGTCGGGAACGCGGTCGCCCGGGACCACGCAGGAGATGCGGATGGGAGAGGTCGAGATCATCTCGATGTTGATGCCGTTGTCACCCAACGTGGTGAAGACCTTCGCGGCGACGCCGGGGTGGGTCTTCATTCCCGCCCCGACGATGGAGACCTTCCCCATCGTCTCGTCGGTGGCGACCGTCATGCCCAGCTCGGAGGCGATCGGCTCGAGCGCGCCGCGCGCCGTGTGGAGGTCATCGCGCGGGATCGTGAACGACATGTCGGCCCGCAGGCCCTCGGTCTCGGGCTCGCCCTGGACGATCATGTCGATGTTCACGTTTGCCTCGGCCAGCGCCGTCGTGACCCGGCCCGCGATGCCGGGCGTGTCGGGTACGCCCATGAGCGTGACGCGGGCCTCGCCGAGCGAGTGGGTGACGGCGGTGATAAGGGGCTGCTCCACGGTTTCGTCCTCGGACAGGACAACGGTACCGGGCGCGTCATCAAAGCTCGATCGGCAGTGGATGCGCACGCCGTGGTTGCGGGCGTATTCGACGGAGCGCAACTGCAGGACGCCCGCCCCCGATGCCGCCATCTCGAGCATCTCCTCGAACGAGACGACCGCCAACTTGCGCGCGCTGGGCACGATGCGCGGATCGGCCGAGAAGACGCCGGGCACGTCGGTGTAGATCTCGCAGACCTCGGCGCCCACGGCGGCGGCCAGGGCGACCGCGGTCGTGTCCGAGCCGCCACGGCCGAGCGTGGTGACGTCGCGCGCCGTGCTGACGCCCTGAAAGCCGGCGACGAGG
>DATBKW010000169.1:0-3851 GCA_036555665.1 Solirubrobacteraceae bacterium
TCGACCACGACGTCGCCCTCGAGCGCGACGACGCCCTCGCGCAGGACGAGCCGTTCGCCGCCGAGCGCGCGCCGCGCGGTGTAGAGCACCTGGTGCAGGCCCTTGCCGTCGCCGTCGGGCCAGAGCAGGTCGACGACGACCTCGCGGTGCAGCCGACGTTCGGGTGCGAGCGCGAGCAGCTTGACGAGCGTCCTTGCCCGGCGCAGCCGCCACGCCTCCTCGGGCACCGGCGCGCCTTCCACACGGACCGCGAACGTCCCGAGGAGCTGGATGCCCAGCCCAAGCCTTTCCCCCGATTCCACAGCGGCGAGCGTAAGGAACCGGGAGTGGGCGGGACAAGGTGCGTTGAGCGCCGGTTGAGTCCGTGCGCACAGGCGTCCGCGATCGTTGCCAGCGCAGATCCCACCGGCAACGCGAACGGAGAACCCCATGAACACCACGCTCAACGCGATCGTCGCAACCGAACGGATCGACGAGTTCGTGCGCGCGGCGGAGGAGCGGCGCCGCCGGACCCGGCCCCGCCTGCCGGGCCGGGCTCGCTGGCGCGGTCACGCCGCGGAGATCAGCGCCCGCTCGCCGTCGCCGGCGTCCCCCGCGCCGACCCAGATCGCGCTCGCGAACGCGCCGGTGAACGGCTAGGTCCAGCGTTCGAAGCCCGGCTCGCGCGCGCCACGCGTGACGGAGTGGTGGAGGTCGAGCGCGGGGTCGGTCTCGGGGTAGTCGGAGCGCATGTGCGCGCCGCGCGTCTCGCGGCGCAGCAGCGCGTGGCGCGCGATGAGGCGCGCGAGCGGGTGGGGGTCGTCGGCGAGGCGGGAGAGCCCCTCCGCGTCGCGGACGAGGCCCGCGTCGTCCCACAACGCGGCGCGCGTCTCGGCCGTCGGCGGCTCGAGGGGCTTCGCCTCGGGAGGCTCGCCGGGCTGCGCGCGCGGCTCGGACAGCGCCGCGTGGGAGGCGCGCGCGCCGAAGACGACGCACTCGCTCAGCGAGTTCGACGCGAGGCGGTTGGCGCCGTGCAGGCCGGTGCACGCGCTCTCGCCGACCGCGTAGAGGCCGGGGACGGTGGTCGCGCCGTCGAGGTCGGCGACGATGCCGCCCATGCCGTAGTGCGCGGCTGGGCAGACCGGCACGAGCTCGCTGGTCGGGTCCAGCCCGGCCTCGCGTAGCGCGCCGACCACGTTGGGGAACTGGCCCGGGTCGATCGCGCGCATGTCGAGGTGGACGTTCGCCGCGCCGCTGCGCGTCATCGTCGCCCAGATCGCGCGCGCCACCTCGTCGCGCGGCGCGAGCTCGTCGACGAAGCGCTCGCCGTGCTCGTCGAGCAGCGTGGCACCCTCGCCGCGGATGGCCTCGGTGATGAGGAAGCCCTCGCGCCCGTTGATGCCGGCCACCGCGGTCGGGTGGAACTGCATGAGCTCGAGGTCGGCCAGCGCCGCGCCCGCCTCGCGCGCGAGCAGGAGGCCGATGCCGAGCGAGCCCGGTGGGTTCGTGGTGCGCTGCCAGAGGGCGGCCGAGCCGCCGGTGGCGAGGATGACCGCGCGGGCGTGGACGCTGCGGCCGTCCTCGCAGACGACGCCGATGCAGCGGCCCTCGCGCGTCCACAGCTTCGATGCGCGCGAGCCCTCGATGACCGTCACGCCGTTCGTCTCGACGACGACGGCGGAGAGCTGGCGGACGACGCGCCGGCCGGTCGCGCTGCCGCCGGCGTGGACGACGCGCCGGCGCGAGTGGCCGCCCTCGAGTCCGAGGGCGAGGTTCCCGTGGCGGTCGGCGTCGAAGTGCACGCCGAGGCGCTCGAGCTCGCCGACGGTGCGCGGCGCCTCGCGGCAGAGCACGGCGGCGGCGCTCGAGCGCACGATGCCGCGGCCGGCGCGTTCGGTGTCGGCGCGGTGCAGGTCGGGCGAGTCGTCGACGGCGAGCGCCGCGGCGAGGCCGCCCTGGGCCCAGTAGCTCGCGGTGCGGGCGAGCGGCGTGGCCGAGATGAGCGCGACGCGCGCGCCTTCGCGCGCGCCCGTGAGGGCCGCGTAGAGGCCGGCGGCGCCGGCCCCGACCACCGCCAGGTCGGCCTCGATCCGCTCCCGCTCCGCCATGCGCGGGTACGGTAAAGCAGTGCCGCAGCCGATCCTCCTTCGCCATGAGTCGTCGCGCGAGCACGACACGGGCGCGCATCCCGAGCGGATCGCGCGGATCGTGGCGATCGAGCGCGCGCTGCACGAGCGCGGGTGGCTGGGGTGGGACGTGCGCGACTCGCCGGCGGTCGAGCGCGACGCGCTGCTCGCGGTGCACCCGGCGGGGTACGTCGAGCGGATCGAGGCGGTGTGCGCCGCGGGCGGCGGCGCCCTCGACGTCGACACGATCGTGTCGGAGGGGTCGTATCGGGCGGGCATGCATGCCGCGGGCGGGGCGATGGCCGTCGTCGACGCGCTGCTCGGCGGCGAGGCGCCGCCGAAGTGCGCCGCGTCGGTGCACCGGCCGCCGGGGCACCACGCGCTCGCGACGCGGGCGTTGGGCTTCTGCCTGTTCAACAACGCCGCGATCGCGGCGCGCGCGGCCCAGGCCGAGCACGGCCTCGACCGGGTGGCGATCCTCGACTGGGACGTCCACCACGGGAACGGGACGCAGGACATCTTCTGGGACGACCCGAGCGTCCTCTACATCTCGCTGCACCAGTGGCCCTTCTACCCGGGCACGGGACGACCGGGCGAGGGAAACGCCACCACGCTCAACGTCCCCCTTCCGGCCGGGTCGGGCAACGAGGACTACCTCCGCGCGTTCGAGGAGATCGTGGAGCCGGCCGTGAGCGGATTCGAGCCCGAGCTCCTGATCGTCTCGGCCGGCTTCGACGCCCACGCCGACGACCCGCTCGCGTCGATGGAGGTGACGGGGCACGGGTTCCGGGAGCTCGCCCGGCGCTGCCGGGGGCTCGCGCCGCGCGTGGCCGCGGTGCTCGAGGGCGGCTACAACCTCGAGACCCTGCCGGGCCTCGTCCACGCCGCGCTCGACGGGTTCTCCTGAGCAGCAAAACCGGCCCCTGCCCGGGGCCGGTTCGCGCGCCTGTTTCGGATGCCACCGCTTCCAAGGAGTGTGTTGCTGATCTGATCATCGGCGCAGAGCCGCCTCCTCGCATCCCCCACGACATCCCCCGCCGTGGGTGATTTCTACGCGCGCGCGGCCGCCAGCGCCTCGAGCGCCTCGCGGCGCGAGGAGACGCCGAGCTTGCGCAGCAGGCTCTTCACGTGCGAGCGGACCGTGTGCTCGGAGATGAACAGCCGCTTCGCGATCTGCTCGGTCCCGAGATGCTCGTCCAGCAGGAGCAGCACCTCGACCTCGCGCGCGCTGAGCTCCCGGGCGATCCCGTCGGGGACGCCGGAGTCGAGCCGGCCGCCCTCGCGCACGCGGTCGACCAGCCGCCGCGCGACCTCGCCGGACAGAGCGGCCTCGCCGTTCGCGACGCCCTCCAGGAACTCGGCGATCCGGTCGGGCGACTCGGTCTTGAGCAGGTAGCCGGCGGCGCCGGCCCTGATCGCGGCGAGCAGGTTCTCCTCGGTCCCCGAGGCGGTGAGGATGACGACCTCGCAGTCGGGGGCGGCTGCCCGCACCCTGGGCAGCGCCTCCAGCCCGCCGCCGCCGGGCATCGTCAGGTCGAGGAGGACGAGGTCGGGCTGCGCCTCGCGGGCGCGCTCCACGGCCTCGACGCCGTCGGCTGCCTCGCCGACGACCGCGAACGAGTGCTGCTCCAGCAGGTCGACGAGCGCCGCGCGCGTCAGCGGATGGTCGTCGACGACAAGGGTGCGCCTGCCCATTAGCCCGCTCCGGCACCGGCAAAGCCGGCACCTGCGCTCCTTGTGAGCTCC
>DATBKW010000170.1:0-5568 GCA_036555665.1 Solirubrobacteraceae bacterium
GTTGGCCGCGCTGCCACAGCGCGAGCGCGAGGTCATCGAGATGCGCTTCGGCCTGACCGGCGGCCGCCCGCGGACGCTGGAGGAGGTCGGCCGCGCCTTCAACGTCACCCGCGAGCGCATCCGCCAGATCGAGAACCACACGCTGAAGAAGCTCGAGTCGCTGCCGGAGGCGCAGCGGCTGCGCGACGCGCCGTAGGTTTCCGCTTTCCGTCCGGCCCCGAACGTATGTTTGGGTCCGTGAATCCGCGGCGACAGGGAGATTTGGGAGAGTTGTCGGCCATCGGCTGGCTGATTGAGCGCGGCTATCCGGTGTGGCTGCCGCTGGGCCACTCGCCCGACGTGGACCTTGTCGCACGGATCGACGGGCGGTTGGTGGGCGTGCAGGTGAAGACGTCGACGTGCGTCTGGCGCGGCCGCTTTCAGGTTGCTCTATGCACCCGAGGCGGTAACCAGAGCTGGAGCGGAGTCGTCAAGCACTTCTCGGCAGAGCGCTGCGACTGGCTCTTCGTCCTGGTCTCCGATGGCCGGCGGTGGTCATACCGGCCAAGGAGGTCGAGGGCGGTTTCAGCATCCTGCTCGGGGGTCCGAAGTATGCGGCGTATGAGGTCGAGCCGGGGCGCCCGCTGCCACTCTCGATCGCGGCCTGATCGCTACACTCCGGACCGTCTGGCGGGGTTCCCGAGCGGTCAAAGGGACAGCGCTGTAAACGCTGCGGCTCAGCCTTCGCAGGTTCGAATCCTGCCCCCGCCATTTCGCGGCGTGGAGCCGCATCTCGACGCCGTGCGGAGCGGCGTCTCAAGGCGCCCGCGCCGCCGACTGCGGCCGCGATCGCGCCCGCACTACATCGCGAACGTGAACATCCGGTCCGCCTCGATACGCGCGTAGAGCGGTCCCGAGTCGATGAACTCCTCGTAGTCCGCGCCGTAGCGCGGCACGTAGATGTCCAGCACCGTCTGCCGGAAGCCGGCGGACTCCTCGGCGCGCATGTCGAGCACCTCGGCGCGGCCGTGGACGGTCACGGCGAGCTCCTCGCCCGGCAGGTGCGTCGCGCTCACGTGCGGGCGCGCGCGGATGTGGCGGAAGCGCACCGAGTGCGGCGACGATCCGAAGTGGAACGCGCCGCGGTAGAAGATCCCGTCCACCGGCCCGACGATCGGGCGGCCGCCGGCGGTGACCGTCGCGAGCGCCAGCAGGGACATCCCGGTCAGCCGCTCGGCGACCTGCTCGGCGCTCAGCCGCCGCTCGGGGGTATGGATTGCCAGCAGGTGCTCGCCGGCGGAGGCGTAGCTACGGTCGATGAGGTTCTGCAGGCGTGCGAGGTCGTCCTCGGTCTCGTGCATCGCGCCAGCAAACCACGTCGGGCGCCGGCGGCAGATGGTGCTACCCCGCCGATGGCACCCGCTGCGACCACATCGCCTGCCCCGACACCGTCGCCCAGACGGCGAGGGCGCGGTCGGGCAGCAGCGTCGCGTGAGCATCGAACGCGTAGTCGGTGCCCGCGGACACGGACTCGCGCGCGAACGGGCCGCTCGTGTTCGCCGCGCGCAGCGCCGCCTGCACCGTCGTGGTGCCGCTCGGCGCGTCGTTGCCGCGCGCGCCCGCCAGGAGCATCAGGAGCTGGGTGCCGGCGCCGTTGGTCGTCGCGTCCTCGAGGATGGTGTCGACCGCCGGATCGGACACGGTCGTCGGATCGGTCAGCGAGATCGTCGGGCTGTTGGCCGCGCCGTGCAGCTCCGCGCTGTGGACGGTGAACTTGTCGTTGTCGAAGCCCGTCCAGGTCAGCAGGCGCCGCCCGAACGGATCGAAGGCCACGCGAATGCCCGCGCCCGAGACGTAGCGCCCGGTGCCGGCGGGGAGGTCGGCGAGCTTGAGCGACGCGAAGGCCGAGCCGTCGCGCGCCTGGGCGACGCTCGTCGTGCCCGGCCCGCCGTCACCTTCGCTCACGGCCTGGCTGACCCAGCCGACGAGCTCGCCGCGGTGCGTGCTCAGCGAAGCGGACGGCGCGAGGTGCGTGCCCCGCACCACCGCGCCCACGGTCTGGCGATCGCGCACCGTGCCGCCCGCGGTGCGGATGCGGGCGTAGACGCGGCTGGCCTGCGTCCACACGGCGAGGGCGTCGCCGCGCGAGTTGATCGCGGCGGCCACCCGGGGCAGCGGCCCCGAACCGTCGGCCAGGCGGGTCGAGCTGATCGTCGAGGAGCCTGCCTTGCGCACCGCGAGGTAGACGAGCGCCTTCTCGCATCCGGCGTCGCGGCAGACGGGATAGACCATCGCGGCATCGCCTGCGGCGTTGACGGCGATCGCCGTGGGCCCGGCGTGCATGTTCGACGGCCCCAGTGCCCTCGGCGTCTCGAGGTCGGCGTGGTTGGCCGTCAGCCGGCCGAACGCGAAGACCGCCTGGCTGCTGTTCTTGGCGTACTTCACGCCCGACGCGAGCAGCCGCGTCTGCGCGTAGGCGGCGACCCCGCCCGCCTCCGGGCCGAACGAGACGTTGGCTGCGGCGAGGTCGAAGGGATCGCCGAAGGCGCCGTTGGTGAAGACGCTGCCCGCGGCGTGCGGGCCGATCGCGCCGCTGCCGCCGACATCGGACACCGCGACCGCGAGCCCGGCCGCGTTGGCGGTGATCGATGGCGAGCCGGGAAGGCCCTGGGCAGCGGTGGCCTTGAGCGGGACGGGAGCCGACCACGGCGCGGCGGCAAGAGCGCTGGCGGGAGCGGCGAGCGCGGCCAGGGTGACTGCGGTGGCGATGACCTTCGAGCGTCGGGACATGTCCTTAGGACACCTCACGAGGCAGATGGATCCGCAGCACCTGGGTGGTGGAATGCCACACCTCACACGCCGATCGCGCGCAGCGCCGCGAGTTGCTCCTCGCTGAGGGCGCTCGCCAGCTCCGCGGCGCGCACGTTCTCGCGCACCTGCTCGGGCGTCGTCGCGCCGAAGAGGACGCTGGCGACGTCGTCGTTGGCCAGCGCGAAGGCCATCGCCAGGGTCGCCGGGGTAGTGTCGAGCTCGGCGGCGAGCGCCCGCAGCGGCTCGACGACCGTCATCGCCGCCTGCGCGCGCGGCGAGTCGAGCTCCCCGCTCAACCGGCCGGTCGCTCCCGGTGCCGCGTACTTGCCGCTCAGCGCCCCGCCGGCGAGCACGTACGACGCGACCACGCACGCCTCACACAGCTCCAGGGCCACGGCCATCTGCGGGCCCTCGACCCAGTCGCGCGCCACGAGGTTGTAGGGGAGCTGCGCCGCGCACGGCGCCGGCACGCCCTGATCGCGTGCGATGCGCCCCGCCGCGGCGATCCGCTCGGCCGGCCAGTTGACGATCGCCCACGCGCGCACCGACCCGTCGGCGATCAGCTCGCCGACCGCGTCCACGACCTCCTCGAGCGCGAGCTCCCCGGGCGGAGGATCGGAGTAGACGAAGTCGAAGTGCGCGAGGCCCGTTCGCTCCAGCGACGCGACGAGCTCCTCGCGCGCCGACTGGCCCGGCCAGAACTCCCACCACAGCTTCGTGGCGATCGTGACCTCGTCGCGCGGCCAGCCCGATGCGCGGAAGACCTCGCCGAAGACCACCTCGGAGTAGCCCGTCGGTATCGGCGCACGACCGGTCTCGTCGTTGTAGCGGGCGACCTCGAGGAAGTCGATCCCACACTCTCGCGCCGCCTGCAGCACGGCGACGCCCGCCTCGCGCGAGATGCGCTCGTAGGTCCGCCAGGAGCCCAGCGCGAGGGCCGACACCTCGATGCCGGAAGCGCCAAGCGCCGGCATCAGTAGTGGATGGAGCCGCGCGAACCGCCGCCGGCGACGACCGCGTCGCCGTTGAGCGCGACGCTGCGGGGGCTCGCGAGGAACGTGACGACCGCCGCGACCTCCTCGGCGGTCACCAGCCGCCCGATCGCCACGCCCGACTCGAGCCTGCGCTCGAGCTCCTCGACGCTCGTCCCGCGCGCCTGCGCCATGGCCGCGAGAGCCTCGGGCGTGCGCTCGGTCCGCGTCATCCCGGGGTGCACGACGGTGACGTTGATGCCCTGCGAGCCGAGCTCGTCGGCGAGATTCTTCGTCATCGCCGCCACCGCGACATTGCGGACGGTGCCGACGATCGATCCGGTCTGCCGGGCCGCCAGCCCGCTGATGTTGATGATCCGCCCCCACCCGCGCTCGGCCATCTGCGGCGCGAACGCGCGGGCGCACCGGAGGTACCCCCGCACCTTCACATTGACCTCGCGCTCGAGGTCGTCGTCGGTGAACGGCGCGCCCGTGGCAGGCGTGGCCGCCGCGTTGACGAGGATGTCGACGCCGCCGAGCTGCTCGATGACGCTCGCCGCCATCGCACGGACGGACGCGTCGTCGCCCGTGTCGGCCGCCGCCCAGATGACGCGGCGCCCGCTCGCATCCGCGACCTCCTGCGCCGCGTGCCGCAGCGCATCCTCACCGCGCGCGACGAGCGCGACATCCGCCCCCTCCGCGGCGAGCGCCCGCGCCACCGCCAGCCCGATCCCGCGACTCCCGCCGGTGACCACGGCGCACCGCCCCGTCAGCTCGAGATCCACGGCGGGCACACTACCCTGGAGGCGTGACTTCCGACGGCTGCGACACCGGCGTCTGCGGCAGCGACGTGCCGCCGCTCGTCGGCTCGCTGCTGACCGGCACCGGGCTGACCATCAGCCAGGCCATCGCGGCGCTCGAGCGCGGCGAGCATCCGCCGCTGACCGCCGTCCAGCGGCGGATCGTCGAAGCCGAAGCGCTCCGGCGCGCCGGTTAGATCAGAATCCGGCTGCGCTCGTCGATGACGGCGTCGAACGCGTCGACGACGTCGGCGTCGAACTGGCTGCCGGCCCCGGCGCGCAGCTCGGACAGGGCGCGCTCCGTGCTCATTGCCGGCCGCCACGGGCGCTGCGAGAGCATCGCGTCGAAGGCGTCGCAGACGGCGACGATGCGCGCGCCGAGCGGGATGTCGTTGCCGGCGAGCCGGTCGGGATGCCCGCTGCCGTCGAAGTGCTCGCGGCTGGAGCGGACGAGCGCCGCCACCGGCTCGAGGCCGCGGGCGCGCAGGAGGATGCGCTCGGCGATGACCGGGTGGTCGCGCACGTAGGCGCGTTCCTCGTTGGTCAGCCTGCCGACCTTGCCCAAGAGCGCGTCGGGGATCGCGAGCTTGCCCAGGCCGCTGAGCTGCGCGGCCAGGCGCACGTGCGCGCGATCGAGCGCGCCGAGGCCCATGCGCTTGGCGACGGCCTCGGCCAGCTCGGCGGCGCCGAGGGAGTGGTCGCCGGTGTGCGCGAGCGCGTCGGCGAGCGCGGTCGTCGTCGAGGCATCGCGCGGCTTGGGGTCCGCGGCGCGACGGGCGAGGTCGGCGCGCGCGTCGGCCAGGCGCAGCGCCTCGGCGGCCGTGGCGCCGTCGCGCGGCACCGCCACACGGCCCACCGACCCCGCGACGGCAAAGCCGGTGCCCTGCTCGCCCAGGGCGGCGGCGACGCGCCGCTCGAGCGCGTCGATCGACATGACGTCGTCGCCGGCCAGGACGCAGAAGGTCGTGCCGCTCGTGCGGTAGGCGACGCCCTCGTCGCGCACGGCG
>DATBKW010000171.1:0-12038 GCA_036555665.1 Solirubrobacteraceae bacterium
GAGCAGCTCGACGTCGACCGCCCCGAGCTCCGCGCCGAGCTCGCCTCGTCGCAGCTGCTGGGCCTCGGGCTGGCACGCCACGTGCTCGCCTTCGAGCCGCTGGCCTCGGCCGACGCGGCAAGCGTCGTGGACTGGGTCGCGCCCAGCGTCCAGCGCTACCTCACGGGTGGTCTGGGCGCGGTGACGTGACCGCCGCCGCGCCCAGCCGTCACGTCTCCTCGACCGGGCGAGCGTGCTCCTCCACCGTGCGCCCGTGCTCTTCGACCCCGGGCTCCGGCGTCTCGCCGCGGGCGATGAGCACGTCGCGGACCACCAGGTCGTAGATGTAGGCGCCGAGCACCCCGCCGACGAAGGGCCCGACGATCGGTATCCAGAAGTAGGTGTTGACGTTGCCGTAGTCGCCTGGCATCGCGATCTTGCCCCAGCCCGCGATCCACGCGAAGACCCGCGGCCCGAAGTCGCGCGCGGGATTGATCGCGTACCCCGCGTTGGCGCCGAACGAGATGCCGATCGCCACGACGATGAAGCCGATCATCAGTGGCGCGAGGTTGGACCGAACCGGCTGGTTGTACTCGTCGACGACCGCGAACACGAAGCAGACGAGGAACGCGGTGCCCACGATCTGGTCGACCAGCGGGCCCACGAAGTTGTGCAGGTACGGGGCCGGGAACGTCGCGAAGATCGAGTACGTCGGCACCGAATCGGGATCGCCGCGGGTGATGTGGTGGGCGGTGTCGTAGGAGTCGATCGCGCCCTTGTAGACGATGTAGACCAGGAAGGCGCCCAGGAAAGCACCGAGGACCTGCGCGGTGATGTACCCGGGCACCTTGCGCCACGGAAAGCCGCGCCGGGCCGCGAAGGCGAGGGTGACGGCCGGGTTAATGTGCGCGCCGCTGATGCCGCCGACGGCGTACACCGCGAAGGCAACGGCGAAGCCCCATCCCCAGCCGATGATCAGCCAGTCGCCGCTGGCCTGGAAGATCTGCGTCCCGCGGCCGCTCTGGTTGAGGGCCGCCACCGCCATGGCGACGACGCCGTCGCCGAAGCAGATCAGAATGAACGTCCCGAAGAACTCGGCGGAGTACTCGCCAACGGTGGTCGAACGCCACCTTGCCCCCAGTCGTTGAGTGCCCGCGGCGACAGCTGCCATGGCCTTCCCTCCCGACTAGACAACGGGCAGCCAAGCTAAATCGCGCGCCGCGCGCCGACCAGCAAAACCGTCTCCATTCGGACCGTTTGCCTCGCGCCGCGCCCGGCTGCGGGCACACAGTTCCCGTCAACACCTCCAGGTGGGAGTCATGCACCACTCGCTCGATCCTCTCCGTGCCTCGTTGCCGGGACCGTCGCGACGGATCACCGTCGAGCCGATCCGCGTGCCGAGATACGCCCCGGCGCCCGCCGTGCCCAAGCAGCCCCCGGCCGTCCCCGAACGCGAGCGCCCGCCGGCGCGTGAGCCGGTTCCATCGCGATGACCGACGCCGCGGAGCCCGCGGCGCGCGCCCCCGACCTCGCCGAGCCGATCATCGGCTATCGGCAGTGGCGCCTGCAGGACGCGACCCTGTGGTCGCCCTATCTCGACTTCGCGTGGCGGCGCGGCGTCAACACGGCGCGCTGCGAGCTCGACAAAGGCCATCCCGACCCGGCCCCCGCGCACGAGTGCGTGTGCGGACTGCATGCCTGGTACCGACCGTCCCCGCGGCTCGGCTCTGCCGTCCCCGACCTCGTGGCCGGCGCCGTGGCCCTGTGGGGCGAGGTCGAGGTGCACGCCACGGGCCTGCGGGCCCAGTACGCGGCGGTCATCGCGCTCGTCCTGCCGCTCGCGCACACGACCAAGCGGCGACGGGTCGCCGAGCTCGCCGATTCGCTCGAGGTCGACCTCGTCCCCACCCGCCAGCTGCAAGCCTGCGCGCTCGGATACGGGCAGCCGCTGTCGTCCGACTGGCTCGCCGCGACGCTGCCCGGGTGATCCTTCTGAGCGTGGCGCGGACCATCTGCCACGTCCTGCTCGCTGATCCGGATCTCGGGGCCGCCCTCGACGACCGTCGCCTTCAGCGCGCCGAGCAGGAGTGCATCGCGGCGCAGGTGATCGTCGGCAAGGGCCCGTGGAGCCCGGAGCGTGTCGAGGGCGAGGCGGTGCGCGGCGGCATCGGGCTGCTGATCCTCGACGGCCTCGTCGTCCGCCGCGTCGGCGGCGAGGGCCGCTATGGCGCCGAGCTGCTCGGTCCCGGCGACCTCTTGCGCCCGTGGGAGCACGACGGCGAGGACACGCTGCCGGTCGAGACGAGCTTCCGGGTGATCGAGCGCGTCACCGTCGCCCTGCTGGACCTCAAGGCCGCGGCGCGGATGGGGCCCTACCCGGAGGTCAGCGCTGCCCTCGTCGGGCGCGCAATGCAGCGCGCGCGGCATTTCGCAATCAACATGGCGATCGCCCACTATCCCCGGATCGACCGTCGCCTGCTGCTGCTGCTGTGGCATCTGGCCGACCGCTGGGGGCGCGTGGCCCCGGACGGCATCCACCTGCCGCTGCGGCTCACCCACGACCTGCTGTCGGACCTCGTCGCGTCGCGACGTCCGTCCGTGACGACCGGGCTGGCGCGGCTCGAGCGCGAGGGGCACCTCAGCCGCCACGATCACACGATCGTGCTGCACGGCGAGCCGCCGACCGAGCTGCATCCGTATCTATGACGGAAAGTGGATCGAAGTGCGGGCAATTCGCGCCCTAGCCGTGCGCAGCCGTTGCGCCCCAGGTACCTTTGCGCGATGAGATCGCCTCGTCGGGCGCTGCGCCACGACGTCAGGGACGGGATCGTGCGCTCGATCCTCGACGGTGATTACGGGCCAGGCGACCGCCTCATCGAGATGCACATCGCCAAGGAGTACGGCACCAGTCAGGGGCCGGTGCGCGAGGCGCTGCGCGAGCTCGAGATGCTCGGGTTCGTGCGCAGCGAGCCGCATCGCGGCACCTACGTGCGCGATCCGTGGCAGCAGGGGATGCTCGAGCTCTACGACGTGCGCGCGGCGCTCGAGGAGTTCGCAGCGCGCATGGCCACGCCGCGGCTGGGCCACGACGTCTCGGCGCTGCAGGCCGAGGTCGACGCGATGGCCGACGCCGCCGCGCGCGAGGACGTGCACGGCGTCGTCGAGCACAGCGAGCGCTTCCACCGCCTCATCGTCGAGGCCAGTGACAACAAGCTGCTGCAGACGATGTGGAGCAGCCTGAGCATCACCGACCACACCGCGCTGACCATGGTCGCGCTGTCGGTCGAGATGGCCGTCGTCGCCGAGTCCCATCAGCCGATCGTCGACGCCATCGCGGCGGGCGACGTCGAGCTCGCCTGCCGGGTCAGCCGCGAGCATCAGGCGTGGTTCGTCGATCTGCTCAACGCCGAGGCCGAGCGGCGCGAGGCGGCCGAGCACCAGGACGAGCCGTCGGAGGCGCTGACGCCGGCTGGCTAGACGCGCCCGACGTGCAGCGGGTGGCCGAGCAGCAGCGCGGCCGCCTCGTGCAGGCCCTCGCTGAGCGTCGGGTGTGGGTGGATCGTCGCGGCGACGTCGCCCGGCGCCGCCATCAGCTCGATGGCCAGCGCGCCGCCGGCGATGAGCTCGCTGGCGTGCGGACCGACGACGTGGACGCCGACCACGCGATCGGTCGCCGCGTCGGTGACCAGCCGCGTGAAGCCGTCGCGGGCGCCGAGCGTGGCCGCCCTGCCCGAGGCGGCGAGCGGGAACGTCGCCGCCTTGGCGTCGAGTCCCTCGGCGCGCGCCTGTGCCTCGGTGAGGCCGACGGTGCCGATCTCGGGGTCGGTGAAGATGACGACCGGCACGGCGCGGGCGTCGAAGGCCGCGGGCTCCCCGCTGAGCGCCTCGGCGGCGACGGCGGCCTCGGCGGTCGCCTTGTGGGCAAGCGCGGGTCCGGCGACGACGTCGCCGATCGCCGCGATGCGCTCGGCCGCGCGCATGTCGTCTGCGACCTCGATCAGCCCCTCGGGGCCGACCTCGACGCCCGCGGCGGCGAGCCCGAGGTCGTCGGTGTTGGGCAGGCGCCCGGCGGCGACGACGACAAGCTGCGCGTCGACGCGATCCTCGCCCTCCGGGCCCGCGACGACGAGCGCGCCGTCGTCGAGGCGCTGCGCAGTCGTCCTGAGACGGACGTCGACGCCCAGCGCGGCCAGCGAGCGCAGGACGGGCGCGGCGAGCGCGGCGTCGACGCTCGCCAGCACGCGATCGAGCGCCTCGACCACCGTCACGCGCGCGCCGAGCTTCGCCAGCGCCGTGCCGAGCTCGAGCCCGATGTAGCCGGCGCCCACCACGGCGACGCTCTCCGGCACGGCGGTGAGCGCGAGCGCGCCGGTCGAGTCCAGCACGCGCTCGCCGTCGGTCGACAGGGTCGGCAGCGGCGCCGGGCGCGATCCGGTGGCGACGATCGCGTGCTCGAACTCCAGGAAGACGACGCGATCGTCGGGGGTGCGCACCGCGACGCGGTCGGGGCGGTTGAAGCGCGCCTCGCCGTGGACGACGTTGACGCCGCGCCGGTCGAGCAGCTCGCGGACACCGCGCGCGAGGTCGGCGCAGATCCCGGCGCGCCAGGCCTGGAAGCGCTCGAGCGAGACGCCGACGCCGTCGGCGTTGAGGCCGGCGTGCTCGAGCTCGCGCGTGCGATGGGCGGCGCCGGCGAGCTCGATGAGCGCCTTGCTCGGGATGCACCCGACGTGCAGGCAGACGCCACCCAGCCCGGCGGCCCCGGCGCGCTCGACGAGCGTCACCTGGCGGCCGAGCTGCGCGGCGCGGATGGCTGCCGCGTAGCCGCCGGGGCCGCCGCCGACGACGAGCAGGTCGGCGGCGTCGGCGAGCTCGCCGACGACCATCAGCGCAGGTCCTCGAAGAGCAGGACCGGGTCCTCGAGCAGCCGCGCCACCTGGTCGACGAACGCGGAGAGCGTGTCGCCGTCGAGGACCCGGTGGTCGCCGGCCACGCTGAGCACGAGGGTCGGGCGGACGACCGGGGCGCCGTCGACCGCGACGACGCGGTCGCGGATCGCGCCGACGCCGAGGTTGACGACCTCGGGCGGGCGGATGATCGGCGTGCCCATCCAGGTGCCCAGGCTGCCGAAGTTGTTGACCGTGAAGGTCGGGCCGGCGAGCTGCTCGCGCGTCAGGCGCCGCTCGCGCGCGGCGCTTGCCAGCGCGGCGATCTCGAGCGCGATGTCGGCCAGCGAACGGCGGTCGGCGTCGTGGACGACCGGCACGGTCAGCCCGTCGGGACCGGCCGTCGCGATGCCCACGTGGTAGTGGCGGTGCAGCGTGATCTGCTCGCGCTCGAGGTCGATCGAGGCGTTGACGTACGGGTTGTCGCGCGCCGCCAGCACCGCGGCGCGCACGATGAGCGGGGTCGGCGTGAGCGCCTTGGCGAGGGGCTCGTCGTCGTGGTCGAGGGCGCGCTTGCGCAGGCTCGTGCGGGCGCGCACGAGCGCCGTCGCATCGACCTCGCGGTAGTCGATGATGCGCGGGACCTCGAGCCAGGCGCGGGTGAGCGCGTGGGCGATGGTGCGCCGCACGCCACGCAGCGGGACGACCTCGCCCGGAGCGGGCGCGCTGGGAGCGGGTGCTGCGGGCGCGGGTGTGGCGGGCGGGGCGGGCGCGGCCTGCTCCGCGGCCCGCTCCACGTCTTCGCGCAGGATCCGCCCGTGCGGGCCGCTGCCGGCGACGTCCTCGAGCGCGACGCCGAGCTCGCGGGCCAGGCGGCGGGTGGTCGGGGCGGCGAGCGGGAGGGTCGGGCGCGTGGCGGCGGGTGCGGCCTCCTCGGAACGTGGGACGCTCGCGCTCTCGGGGGCGGCTGCGCCGTCGCCGGAGGCTTTCGCCCCGTCGGCCTCGATCACCGCCAGCACCGCGCCGACGTCGATGATCTCGCCCTCCTCGCCGCACAGCCGCACGACGACCCCGTCCGCCGGGCACGGGATGACCGCGACGGCCTTGTCGGTCTGGATCTCGACGAGGTCCTGGTGCTCGCTGACGCGATCGCCCTCGGCGACGTGCCAGGTGAGGATCTCGGCGGTGGCGATGCCCTCGCCCACGTCGGGGAGGCGGAACTCCATCACGCCTCCAGCGCAGCGCGCACGGCGGCGAGGACGCGGTCCACCGACGGCACGTAAAGCTCCTCGACAGTGCCCGGCGGGTAGGGCGTGTCGTAGGCGGCGACGCGGCCGATCGGCGCGTGCAGCGACCAGAAGGTCTCCTCCTGGATCGTCGCCACGAGCTCGGCGCCGAAGCCGGCGCTCAGCGACCCCTCGTGCAGCACCACCGCGCGCCCGCACGCGGCCACCGCCTCGCGCAGCGCGTCGACGTCGAGCGGGACGAGAGTGCGCAGGTCGAGGACGCCGACCGAGTAGCCCTCCTCCGCGGCGCGCTCGGCGGCGCGCTCGGCCACGACGACGGCGGCGCTGTAGGCGACGATCACGAGATCGGATCCCTCGCGCACGGTGCGCGCCTGCCCGAGCGGGACCGTGTAGTCCTCTTCGGGTACCTCGTCCTTGATGAGCCGGTAGCCGCGCAGCGGCTCGCAGAACAGCACCGGGTCGGGGTCGCGGATCGCCTCGGCGAGCAGGCCCTTGGCGTCGCGCGCGGTCGCGGGCATCGCGACCTTCAGCCCCGGCGAGTTGACGTACTTGGCCTCGTGGGCGTCGGAGTGCAGCTCGGGCGTGCGCACGTTGCCGCCGAACGGCGCGCGGATGACCATCGGCATCGGATAGGCGCCCTGCGAGCGGAAGCGGTAGCGGGCGACCTGGCCCTCGATCTGGTGGAAGGCCTGGCTGCCGAAGCCCAGGAACTGCAGCTCGGGGATCGGGATCATCCCGCTGCACGCCAGTCCGACGGACGAGCCGACAATGACCGCCTCGGCCAGCGGCATGTCGACGACTCGATCGGCGCCGAAGCGCTCCTGCAGCCCCTCGGTCGCGCGGAAGACGCCGCCGTTGTAGCCGACGTCCTGGCCGAGGACGATCACCCGCTCGTCGCGCTCGAGCGCCTCGCCGAGCGCCGAGCGGATCGCCTCGACCATCGTCATGACCGCCATCGGCGCGCCTCCCGCCGCTGCTGCTCCAACCGCGCGGGCGGCCGCTCGTAGACGTGGTCGAACAGGGCCTCCGCGCCTGGCGGCGCCGCCGCCTCGACCTCGGCGACCGCGGCGTCGAACTCGTCGCGCAGCTCGGACAGCAGCCGCTCCTCGGAGTTTTCGTCGATGAGCCCCTCGGCCGTCAGGTAGCGCCGCAGCCGCGCCACCGGGTCCAGCGCGCGCTGCTCCTCGAGCTCGTCGGCATCGACGTAGCGGGTCGGGTCGTCGGAGGTGTTGTGCGGGCCCATGCGGTAGGTGCGCGCCTCGATGAGCGTCGGCCCCTCCCCCGCGCGCGCCCGCGCGACGGCGCGCGAGCACGCGTCGTGCATGGCGAAGAGGTCGTTGCCGTCGACGAGCTCGCCGGCGATCCCGTAGCCCGCCGCGCGCGCGGCGAAGCTCTGCGTCGCGGTCTGCTTGTGGACCGGCGTCGAGATCGCCCAGCCGTTGTTCTTGAGCACGAAGACGACCGGTGCGCGGCGCACCCCGGCGAGGTTCAGCGCCTCGTGCGCATCGCCCTCGGAGGAGGCGCCATCGCCGAAGTACGTCATCACAACCGCGTCCGATCCCTGGTGGCGCAGCCCCCAGGCCAAGCCGACCGCGTGCGGGATCTGCGCGGCCAGCGAGATCTGGTAGGGCAGGACGTGGACGCCGGGATCGATGCGGCTGCCCGCCGGGTCGCCGCGGTAGTAGCTCAGCGCCTGCGTGAGCCGAAAGCCATGCCGCAGCATCGCCGGCAGCTCGCGGTACTGCGGCACGATCCAGTCGCGCCCGGGGTCAAGCGCCCAGGCCGAGCCGACCACCGCCGCCTCCTCGCCGTTGACCGGCGAGAACGTGCCGAGGCGGCCCTGGCGCTGCAGCGAGAAGCAGCGCTCGTCGATCGTGCGCGACTGCAGCATCGCTCGCCAGGCGCCGAGCAGCTCGTCGCCGGAGAGCGTCGGCACGCATCCGTCGGCGAGCGTGCCGTCGGGCGCCAGGAGGCGCAGCGGCTCGGGCGAGTGGACGGTCGGCGCTGTGCTCATCGCTCTGCATGCTCCCACCCGCCGTCGGCGAGCCACCCGCCGTCGACCTTCACGCTCGACCCGGTCATGAACGACGCGGCGTCGGAGACGAGGAACGCGACCACTCGCGCGACCTCCTCGGGCTCGGCGAGGCGGCGCATCGGCGTGCGCCCGGCAACGTCATCGAGCGTGAAGCCGCCCGCCTTCGACGTCCCCGCCAGCAGCTCGGTCGCCACGTAGGCCGGCGACACGCTCACCACGCGCACGCCGCGGGCCGCCCATTCGACGGCGAGCGTCTTGGTCAGCCCCTCCAGGCCGTGCTTGGCCGCGGTGTACGCGGCGCGCCGCGGCAGCGCGATGTGCCCGGTCAGCGACGAGATGTTGACGATCACCCCGCGCTCGGCCGCGAGCATCGGCCGCGCCGCGGCCTGCGCGCAGAGAAACGGCGCGGTCAGGTCGATGTCGATGATGCGCTGCCAGTCGGCGGGGTCGAGCGTCTCGGAGTCGGCGACCTGGCCGGCGCCCGCGTTGTTGACGAGCACGTCGAGGCGCCCGAAGGCGTCGAGCGTTCGCGCCACGAGCGCCTCGGCAGCGGCGGGCTCGGTGAGCTCGGTCGCGACGCCGAGCGCGTCCCCGCCGAGCGCGGCCGCCGTCGCCGCCGCGCGCTCCGCCGAGCGCGACGTGACGACGACGCGCATGCCGTGCGCCAGCAGCTCGACGGCGACGGCGCGCCCGATGCCCGAGGAGGACCCGGTGACGAGCGCCACGCGGCCAGACAGCGTGTCAGGCGTGCGCGGCCTCCCGGTGGTCGGAGGTCAGCTTGCCTGGGAATGCCTCGTTGGAGATCAGCGAGCCGGGCGTGCTGTCGAACGTGCGCCCGACAATCCGCCCGTGCTCGACGACGCCGGGGCGGTCGTGCGCGGGCAGGACGAAGCGCGAGCCGACGAGCGCCTTGCGGATGGCGGCCTTCTCCGCGCGCTTGCTGCCGCTGTGGTTGCCGGTGACCTGCGGATCGAGCTCCATGACCTGCAGATGCGGATGCACGAGCTGGTGCTCGATGTCGTAGATGACGTCACCGCAGATGCACGCGACGCCCTCGTCGGTGTCGACGAGGACGTTCATCGACCCTTCGGTATGCCCGCCGGCCGCGACGCAGCGAACGCCGGGGATGATCTCCTCGTAGTCGACGACCTCGAGGTCGAGCAGCCGCAGCGCTCCGGGATGATGCAGGCGGTCGACGAGGTGCTTGACGTAGGGCGCGGGGTACTGCTCGCCCATCAGCCCGGAGACGGAGTGCTCGAGCTCGCGGCGGTTGATGACGACGGTCGTTCCGTCCATCGGGAACTTGTCGTCGTACCCGGCGTGGTCGATGTGCAGATGGGTGTGCAGGACGTAGCGGACGTCCTTCATCTCCAGTCCGTGCCTGGCGAGCTGCTTCTCCATCCCCTGGTCGTCGCGCCACCAGCCCTTCATCCCCAGGTTGCCCATGATCGACGGGTCGCTGAAGCCCGTGTCGACCACGATCGGCGCCTGGCCCCCGGTGATCAGGAAGCCCAGCGTGGGGACCTGCTGTGCCTGGCCCGGCTCGAGCGCGAGCACGAGGAAGCTCGTGTCCAGCTCGATGTCGCCGAGGTCGAGGACCTTCACTTCGAGACCCATTTGCTCCTCCTTCGGAAGATGGATGCCTGCGCCTGCGTCAGCGTAGTGACGCCCAGGGCTCCTCCTCGAAGACGTCGATGACCTCGTAGCCGCCGTCGCCCGCCGTCGGGCTGAGGACGACGGTGAGCTTGGCCGGCTCGTCGCCGATGGTGAACGAGCCGTGGACGACGTCCTTCTCGATGTACACGGCCTCGCCGGGGCCGAGCTCCTGCTTGTTGTCCTCGAGCCACTGCTCGATGCGCCCCTCGCGCACCCAGATGATCTCCTCCTGATCGGGGTGGCGGTGGAAGGGATGCCCGCCGCCGGGCGCGAGCGTGACGTCCATGACGCACAGGGCCCTGGACCCGGTGAACTCGGGGCGGCTGATCCAGCCCGTCTCGCCCCAGTCGAACTGGTCGCGCGCGATGTCGCCCTGCGTGATGAACCTGCCGCCGCTCATGCTCTCTCCTGGATGTCGATGGACTTGAAGCGCTTCATGTTCTCCGTCATCGCCACCTCGGTCGGGAGGCGCTCCATGCTCGAAGCGCCGAAGAAGCCGACGATGCCGGTCGTGCGGTCGAGGACGTACTGCGCGTCGTCGGGCTCGGCGATCGGGCCGCCGTGACAGAGGCAGAGGATGTCGGGGTTGACCTCGCGCGCGGCGTCGCCGAGCGCCTGCACGCGCTCGACGGCCTCGTCGAGCGACAGGCCGGTCTGCGCCCCGATGGCCCCGCCGGTGGTCAGGCCCATGTGCGGGACGAGGACGTCGGCGCCGGCCTCGGCCATGGCCCGCGCCTCGTCCACGGTGAAGACGTAGGGACAGGTGAGCAGGTCGAGGTCGTGTGCCTCGCGGATCATGTCGACCTCGAGGCCGTAGCCCATGCCGGTCTCCTCCAGGCCGGCGCGGAAGGTGCCGTCGATGAGTCCGACGGTCGGGAAGTTCTGCACGCCGGTGAAGCCCGCGCGCCTGACCTCCTCCAGGAAGGCGGGCATGAGCCGGAACGGATCGGTGCCGCAGACGCCGGCGAGCACGGCGGTCCGGCGCGCGATCGGCAGGACCTCGCGCGCCATGTCCATGACGATCGCGTTGGCGTCGCCGTAGGGCATCATCCCGGCCAGCGAGCCGCGCCCCGCCATCCGGTAGCGGCCCGAGTTGTAGATGATGATGAGGTCGGCGCCGCCGGCTTCGGCGCACTTGGCCGACAGGCCGGTGCCCGCACCGGCGCCGATGATCGGGCGGCCCTGGGTGACCTGCTCGCGCAGCTTCGCCAGCGCCTCGTCGCGCGTCATGTCGCCTGCCCCTGGATCAGCTCGTGCAGCCGGTCGGCCATCGCGGTGGCGAAGGCCGGATCGTTGACGTCGGCGTCGACCTCGTGCACCTCGACCTTGCTCGTGTCGATGCCCTCGCGCAACGCGGCGAAGAGCGCCTCGTCGGCCTGCGCGTCGTGGAACGGCTGGCCCTCCACGTCGATCGCCGAGACGCCCTTGAGCGGCACGAAGAGCACCGTGGGCGACTGCGCCGCGTTGAGCTTGCGCGCGATCCGCCGCCCCAGCTCGGCCATCTCGTCTGGCGTCGTGCGCATGAGCGTGATCGTCGGGTTGTGGACGTACAGGTTGCGGCCCTCGAACTTGTCGGGCACCGAGTCGCGCGGCCCGAAGTTGACCATGTCCAGCGCGCCGAGCGAGACGACCTGCGGGATGCCCGAACGTCCCACCGCCTCCAGCCGGTCGGGGCCCGCCGACAGCACGCCGCCGACGAGGTCGTCGGCCAGCTCGGTCGTCGTGACGTCCAGCGCGCCGACCAGGTAGCCGCCGGTCGCCAGCGCCTCGAAGGACTGCCCGCCCGTACCGGTGGCGTGGAAGACGAGGACCTCGTAGCCCAGCGCCTCCAGGCGCTCGCGCGCGTGTGTGACGCACGGCGTCGTGACCCCGAACATCGTCGCCCCGACCAGCGGGCGCTCCCCGGAGGACTCCGGCACCCGCGCCGTCGCCATGCCCGCGATCGCGCCGGCGGCGTTGGTGAGGATCTGCGCCGAGATCTGGTTGACCCCGGCGATGTCGACGACCGAGTACATCATCGAGACGTCGGCTGCGCCCACGTACGGGCGGGTGTCGCCCGAGGCGACGGTCGAGACGATGAGCTTGGGCACGCCCACCGGCAGGTCGCGCATCGCCTGCGCGGCGATCGACGAGTTGCCCGAGCCGCCCACGGCGGCGACGCCGTCGACGCGACCCTCGGCGTGGAGCTTCGCCAGCACCGCCGCCGCGCCGCGCCCCATCGCATCGACGGCCGCG
>DATBKW010000172.1:0-13548 GCA_036555665.1 Solirubrobacteraceae bacterium
TCGGCCGCGAAGGCAGTCGCGCCCGCGGACGGCGTCACCAGCGATGGCGCCCGGCGGGGCAAGGACGCTGATCGGGCGGGTGGCGTCGGACACGGCCTCGGCCGGGGCTTGTCCCCGGACGAGGAGCGTTGTCCGATCGACAGGACCCGCCCGCCCCTGGTGCGGGACCGCGGCACACGAGGGCCGCCTGCCTTGGCTAGCGCGACGCGACGGTGACGTGGATCGCCTGCGGCTCGCGGATCCAGGCGATGAGTCCCAGCGCCGCGAGGCGATCGAGCACGAACTGGAAGGCGAGCGCCTGCGCGCGGCTGCGGTAGTCGCGCGCGATGTCGAACGCGAAGCCCGTCGTGTGCAGCGAGTAGGCAGCGGTGGCCTCGCGGTCGGTGGCGCGCAGCACACGCTGGTAGCGCTCGTCGCGCACGGTGCTCGTCACGACGAGCGGCGCAGTGCGCGCGATCGCCTGCGTGTCGGCGCCGATGGCCTCGAGGACGGCGAGCGCCTGCGGGCGCAGCGCCCGGTACAGCAGCGGCGACTGCTCGATGCGCCCGGCGAGCGCGCCCATGTTCGGGTCGATGCTCAGGCCGTAGGCCTTCAGCCCGTTCTCCGGCAGCGCGCGCAGCTCGCCCGAGGCGCGGGCGCGGCCGACCGCGAACGGGTCGCCATAGACGGGCGTGGACTCGGGCGGGTGCAGGACCTCCTCGGCCGACGCCTTGCGCGACTGCAGCATGGCCTCGTGCGCCAGCGCCTGTGGGCTGCGCCGGTACAGGCGCATGATGTCGCGCGCGGCGAACACGCGCCACAGGTAGGTCGCGGAGTCGTCGCCCAGCGACGCGAGCTTGCGCCAGGCGGCGGCGTGGCGCAGCGGGCTCGAGTCGAAGTACAGCTGCGCGTAGGGGACCGACGGCTTGCCGTAGGCCGCGAGCGCCTGCTGCAGGTTGCCGACGCCCATGTGGTAGGCGACGACGGCGAGGTCGTCGCGGCCCAGCCGGCGCTTGGCGAAATCCAGGTAGCGCGCCGTCGCCTCCAGCGCCTTGGCGGGGTCGAAGCGCTCGTCGACGCGGCGGCGCAGCGCCTCGCGCCGGCGCACGCGATGCCCGCGCAGGATCCCGCGGGTCAGGCGCTCGGAGGCGCTGACGTCGATCCGCATCCCGAGCAGAGCCTGGCCCGTCTCGGCCAGGATCTGTGTCAGCCCGGCCGCCGAGCGCAGGTCGCCTGACGCGCGTGCGTCGGCGCGCCCGGCGGACTCCAGGAAGACGATCGCCTCGAGGATGTCGGGGCTCAGGCGATGGCGGCGGGCGACGCGATCGATCAGCGGCCGCCAGCCCGCGGTGCGGCGTGCCGAGGCCACGACGCCGCCCGGGCTCTTGACGTAGAGCACGTGGCTGAGGCCGAGCGCGGCGCCCCGCTCGTACTCGGCCTGACGGCCCGGGTCGTAGGCGAACGGCTTGGCGGCGTCGACGCCGCCGACGACGCTCGGGCCCAGGGCGCTGCGCGGCGCCTCCTCGCGACGGCGGTCGAGGACGACGATCAGCGCGAGGCCGAGGACGCACAGGACAATCAGCGCGATCAGCCGCCGGCGCGCGTGCACCGTAACGCTTCCCACGAGGATGCACCCTGCCACATCCGGTGGTCCGCATAACGTCATTGGCGTGCGCGTCGTCGCTGCTTCCGACCTTTCCCAGCGGGTGACGCTCGAGGACGACCTCGTCGTGCAGGGCGAGAACCTCCACGTGCTGCCGCGCCTGCCCGCGGGCGCCTTCGACGTCATCTACATCGACCCGCCGTTCAACACCGGGCGCGAGCAGCGCCGCCGCTCGCTGCGCGTGATCGCCGATGAGAACGGTGATCGCACCGGTTTCGGCGGGCGCCGCTACCGCACCGACGAGCTGGGCTCGCCGGCCTACGCAGACGCGTTCGAGGACTACGTCGGCTTCCTCGCGCCGCGCCTGGAGCAGGCCCGCCGGCTCCTGGCTCCCCACGGCACCCTCTACGTCCATCTGGACCCGCGCGAGAGCCACTACGTCAAGGTCCACCTCGACGGGCTGTTCGGCCGCGACTGCTTCCTCAACGAGCTGGTGTGGGCCTACGACTACGGCGCCAAGACGCGCCGGCGCTGGCCGCCCAAGCACGACACGATCCTCGTCTACGTGCGCGATCCCGCGCTCTACCACTTCGACGACGCCGAGGTCGAGCGCATCCCCTACCTGGCCCCGGAGCTCGTCGGCCCCGAGAAGGCCGCGCGCGGCAAGCGCCTGACCGACACGTGGTTTCACACGATCGTGCCGACCAACGGCCGCGAGAAGACCGGCTATCCGACGCAGAAGCCCGAGGGCGTCGTGCGGCGCATCGTCGCCGCGTCGTCACGCCCGGGCGGCTGGTGTTTGGACTTCTTCGCAGGCTCGGGCACGCTCGGAGCGGTGGCGCGCGCGCTCGGCCGGCGCTTCGTGCTCGTGGACAGCCACGCCGAGGCCGTCGACGTCATGCGCCGGCGCCTCGCGGAGGCTCACCAGATGTTGCCGGCGCCTGGCGTGTAGCTCGCGGCGACGACCGAGTTGGCCATCAGCGTGTCGCACTGCACGACGCCGCTGAACTTCGACATGCCGGCGTTGACGGCGAGCGATGCGGTGCTGACCTCCATCGTCGAGGCGGTCACCTCGACCTTCGCCGCGGCCTGGATGGTGATCCCCGTGGCATCGATGCGGATAGTCGATCCCTGGGCCTCGATCGTCACGCCCGTGCCCGCCGCGCACCACAGTGACCCGAGCACAACCGGCTTGGCGGCGTCGCCGCCCTCGAACGCGATGAGCACCTCGTCGCCGGTGTCGACCGGCGCCCACGTGGGCTTGATGCCGAGCTCGCGCGGCGGCGCCACCTGCAGCCGGGCACGCCCCTGCGGGTCGTTCACGTCGGTCACCACCGCACGATGGACGCCGTCGATGCGCATCGCCGCTCTCCTCAGGTCGGTTGTTGGCGAGCGCCAGTTTAGGTCTGCAACACCGGAGCGTTAGGGTCCCGCCTTCGATGCTGAACGAGCGGCTGTTCGCCGCCACGCGCGGCGCGTCCGGATGGCCGCGGCTGCCGACGGTGGCGGCCGAGGCGATGATCGCCACGAGCCATGTCCTTGCCACGCGCGCGGGCGCGCGCGCGTACGAGGCCGGCGGCAACGCGGTCGATGCCGCGCTGGCGGCCGCGGCGATGCTGACGGTCTGCGAGCCGCCGCACAACGGCATCGGTGGCGACGCGTTCGCGCTGCTGTGGTGGGACGGCGCGCTGCACGGCCTCAACGGGTCGGGCCGCTCGCCCGCGGTGCTCGACGGCGCGGCGGTCGACGCCGGCGGGCCGCGCTCGGTGACGGTCCCGGGCGCCGTGCGCGCCTGGGCCGACCTGGCCGACCGCTTCGGGCGCCGCGACCTCGACGCGGCGCTGGCCGACGCCATCGACGCCGCGCGCGACGGCATCGCCGCCACGGCGCGCATCGCCGAGCACTGGCGCCTGGCCGAGCGCGCGCCGTGGCCGGCGCCGCGCCTCGGCGAGCATTACACGCTGCCCGGCCTGGACGGCACGCTGCGAGCCATCGCCGAGCGTGGCGCTGACGCGCTGTACGAGGGCCCGGTGGCCGAGGCGATCGCGGCCTCGTGCTGGCTGTCGCTCGACGACCTCGCCGCGCATCGCTCAGAATGGGTCGAGCCGCTGCGGCGCGGCTATCGCGGAGTCGAGGTCTGCGAGCTGCCGCCCAACTCGCAGGGCGTCACCGCGCTCGTCGCGCTCGGGATCGCCGAGGGCCTCGACGGCGGCGTGCACGAGGACATCGAGGCCGCCAAGCTCGCGCTGGACTGGGCCGCGCACGAGATCGGCGACGGGCCGGTCGAGCTCCCCGATCTCGACGCGCTTCGCGCGCGGATCCGGCCCCACGCGGCGATCGACGCCCGCGTCTGGCCGGGCGAAGGCACGACCTTCCTGTGCGCGGTCGACTCCGATCGCAACGCAATCGCGCTCATCCAGTCGCTGTACGAGGGCTTCGGCTCGGGCGTGGTGGCCAGCGACAGCGGGATCGCCCTCCACAGCCGGGGTGCATGCTTCTGCGCCGAGGAGGGCCACCCGAACTGCCTGGCACCCGGTCGGCGCCCCTTCCACACGCTCATGCCGGGCATGCTGCTGAGCGACGACCGGCTGCTGGGGCCGTTCGGCGTGATGGGCGCCGCGATGCAGCCGCAGGCGCACTTTCAGGTGGTGCGCCGCGTCGTCGACGACGGGCTCGACCCGCAGGCCGCGCTCGACGCCGCGCGCTTCCGCGCTACCGGCGGCCGCCGCGTGCTGCTCGAGCCGGGGCTGGCCGGTGAGGTCGACGACCTGCGGGCGCGTGGCCACGAGGCGCAAGTCTCCCCGGTACCGCACCCGTTCGGCGTCGGCCAGATGATCCTCGCCGAAGGCGACGCGCTGATCGCCGGCTCGGACGGGCGCGCCGACGGCCACGCGGCCGGCCTCTGACACCGAACGTCCGTGACGTCACAACAGGGTTGTTACGTCAGGGACGTTCGGCGCTACTGACCGCCCGCGTGCACGGCGAGCACGGCGGCGAGCGTGTCGGCCTCGGCGGCGGGCTTGTCGGGACGGTGGCGCAGCACGCGCGCGAAGCGCAGTGCGACGCCGCCCGGGTAGCGCGGGCTGCTCTGCACGCCGTCGAAGGCGATTTCGACCACGAGCTCGGGACGGACGTGGACCGTCCAGTCGTCGCGGGCGACCTCGAGCTCGAGCAGGCGCTCGGTCTGCCAGGTGAGCATCGCGTCGGTGAGGCCCTTGAACGTCTTGCCCAGCATCACGAAGCCGTCGCCGGCCGGATCGCGCGCGCCGAGGTGCAGGTTGCTCAGCCAGCCGCGGCGGCGGCCGTGGCCCCACTCGGCGGCGAGCACGACGAGGTCGAGCGTGTGGCGCGGCTTGACCTTCAGCCAGCCCGCGCCGCGGCGGCCCGCGGCGTAGGGCGCGTCGAGCGCCTTGACGAGCACCCCCTCGTGGCCGGCGGCCAGCGCGGCGTCGAGGAACGCCTGCGCGCCGGCCGTGTCGGCGACGACCGCGCGCGGGACGAGGCTCGCCGCGGGCACGAGGCCGGCGAGCGCCGCGGCGCGCTCCGACCCCGGCCGGTCGATGAGGTCCTCGCCGTCGACGTGCAGCAGGTCGAAGAACAGCGGCGTCAGCGGCATCGAACCGTCGGCGCGGCGCGTGCCGAAGCGGCTCGCGGTGACCTGGAAGGGGTACGGCCGGCCGTCGGCGCGCAGCGCGATCGCCTCGCCGTCGAGGACGAGCCGCCGCGCGGGCAGCGCCAAAACGGCCTGCACCACCTCGGGCACGCGCGCGGTGATGTCGTCGAGGCTGCGGGTGAAGGCACGCACGTCGTCGCCATCGCGATGGACCTGCAGCCGCGCGCCGTCGAGCTTGTATTCGATCGCGGCCGGCCCGGTGCGCTGCAGCGCCGCCTCGACGTCGGCCCCGGGCGCGGCGAGCATCGGCTGGACCGGGCGCCCGACCTGCAGGCCGATGGCCGCGAGCCCGGTGGCGCCCTCGCCCAGTGCGACGGCGGCGACGGCACCGAGATCGCCGCGCAGCATCAGCGCGCGGCGCACGGCATCGCGCGGCACCTCGGCCGCGCGCGCGACGGCGTCGACCATCACGCCCTCCTGGGCGCCCTGGCGCAACTCGCCGGTCACCAGCGCGCCGAGGAAGCGCTGCTCGGCCTCGGTGGCCGCGCCGAACAGCGCCGCCAGCGCCTCGCGCCGCGCCGCCTGCGATCCGGGCCCGGCCATCGCGCCGATGCGCTCGCAGGCCGCGTCGACCTCGGCGACCTCGAGGGTCGCCGCCGCGGCGGGCGCCGGCAGGCCGCGCAGCGACCGGTAGCCCACGCCGATCTGGCGCTGACGCAGCTCGCCCGAGAGGTATGCCACGCCGATCGCGACCTCCTCCGGGCCGAGCCGCCGCAGCGCCTCGGCGAGCCGCTCGATCTTGGCCGTGCGCGACGACGTCTCGCGCACGGCCTGGGAGGTCGCGGTCAGCTCGGCGAGCAGCATCGAGCGCTCCATCGTTGCAACCCCAAGAACTGGTGACCCCGCGAGCCGTCGATCTGCTCACTGCGGCTCAAGCGCCCGCCGACCGGGCCGATCGTCCACGGGTGAACTGCCATGTTCCGGTCCAATGTGCACACGGGAGGCCCGCTGCCTGACGACGGGCCGCTGCCCGACCTGACCTCGGGGCTCATGTGGCTGGCCACCGGCCTCGCCGGCCTGGCCGTGCTGCCGCTGCCCGCGAGAGAGGGCGTGCACTTGCGCTGCGCGCTCGCGCTGGCGGGCTTCGCGATCGCCTGGGGCGCAATCTCGCTGGCGATGGGCCTGCGCGATGTCACCATGGCGCTGCGCGTGCGCGCGCTGGTGACCGCGGCCTCGATGCCCGTCGTGGCGCTGGCGCTGTGGGCCACCGGCGGGTGCGCGAGCTTCCTGGCGCCCGTGATGCTGTTCACGGCGCTGTTCGTCGGCTACTTCTTCCCTCCGCGCTACGCGTGGCCGCTCGCCGCGCTGTTCGTCGCGGCCTACGCCTCGCCCCTGGTCTACGACGCGCGCGCGATGGCCATGGGCTATCCGGCGCGCACGGCGATGTTCGTCGTCGCGGTGGCCGGCTCGGTCCTGGTCGTGCAGTTCCTCAAGCGGCGCCTGGTGCATGCCGAGGCGCATCAGCGCGCGATGGCCCAGCGTGATCCGCTCACCGGCCTGCACAACCGCCGCAGCTTCGATGCCGCGCTCGCGCAGGCTGCCCACGCGTGCGCCCTCGTCCTTTTTGACTTCGACGACTTCAAGGCAGTCAACGACATCCACGGCCACCCGACCGGCGATGCGGTCCTGCGCGCGGTCGCCGACGCGTGCGCCGCCGTCGTGCGCGAGGGCGACTGCCTGGCGCGCATCGGCGGCGACGAGTTCGCGCTGGTCGCCGCCGGGGCGGGCGCCGGCGGTGCCGCGCGCGTCGTCGCGGCGCTCGCGGAGGCCGTCGACCGCGCGGTCATGCCCGAGGGCCTCGCGCAGGTGCGTGCGACCTTCGCCTACGCGCTGGCCCCGCACGACGGCGCCGACCCGTCGGCGCTGTTCGCCTGCGCCGATCAGCGCCTGCTCGCGCGCAAGCGCTCGCTCGCCGCGAGCGGTGTATGAATCGCCCTGCATGCCGAATGCGATGCGTTCGTTCGACCCGCGCCGCGTGGGGCGGCTGGAGTGCACCGCCTGGGTCACGTACTACCGGCGCGAGTGGTGGAAGTTCCTGCGCGCAGCCTTCGCGCTGACCCGGCACGCCTTCGCGCTGTCGTGGCCGGCGACGCTCTACGGCGGCTGGCTGGTCCTGCGCGCCAACCAGCTCTGGGCGCCCTATCCCGACAACGACCCCGACGGCGCGCGGCGCTGCATGCAGCGCTTCTACGCGCTCGTCGCGCGGCGCCACGGCGAGACGTTCGACAGCGTCGAGGCGGCACGGCTCGAGGTCGAGTGGTGGCGCGTACATCGCGACGTGCAGCGCCGCGAGGCGGGCGACGAGGCCTCGCTGGCCGACGCGCTCGCCGCGCTCTACGCGCACGTCTACGCGGTGCCCGCGGCCGACGTCGCACAGGCGGCGCAACAGCGCGCGCTGGCCATGCGCCACTCCGACCGGTGGGTCGAGGAGGGCTGCCACATGGACAGCCCGCTCGTGCCCGAGGAGCGCGCGGCGCTCGTACGCTCCTACGCGGCGCTGCTGGCCGCCGTGCACCGCGTGTAGCTCTGTAGTTTGCCGCCGCGATCTGCGGTTCGTCGCGGTCGGCGCGGGCACTGGCCGGACCTACAGTCGCGGTAACCATGTCCGGTCTGAGCTCCGGGGAACGCGAGCTGGCCACGCTCGCCGCCGCATTGCGCGCGCTCGAGGAGGACATCGGGGCCGCGCGACAGGCCGCCCGCCGTGCCGGGGCCGGCCACGGCGTCGATCCGCCGAGGCCGTCCCGGGCCGAGGTCGGCGAGCGCGGCGAGCTCGTGACGCTCGCCGACGGGGCGCGCATCGTCATCCGGCCGATCGAGCCCGCCGACAGCGCGGACCTCGCGACCGCCTTCCGGCGCCTGAGCGCGCTGTCGCGTTTTCGGGTCTTCGGCGAGCGGGTCGACCGGCTTGCTCCGGACCAGGTGTTCGAGCTCACGCACGTGGATCACGAGTCGCGCGAGACGCTCGTCGCGCTCGACGCCGCGACGGGGGAGGGCGTCGGCCTCGCCCGCTATGTGCGAATGCCCGACGACCCGGCACGGGCCGACGTCCGCTGCACGGTGGTCGACGGCTGGCAGCATCGCGGCGTGGGGAGCGCGCTGGCCGAGCGCCTCGCCGCGCGGGCGCGCGCGGCCGGCATCGAGCGCTGCACGGCGTTGATCCTGCTCGGCAACGAGCCGGCCCGGCGGCTTCTGGCGCACGTCGCCGAGGAGACGAGCGAACGCCGCGACGGCGCGACGGTCGACATCACGGCGGAGGCGCGAGAGGACGCGCCATGAACATCGCGGGCCGAGCGGGCTTCCGCAGCCGGGCGCCGAGACCGGTCAGGCGGTGAGCGCTTCTCGGAAGCCTTCGCGCCAGCTCGGGTGGCGCGGCTCCCACTGAAGCTCGCGCTTGGCCTTGGCGTTCGACGATCCGCGTACCTTCGTCATCATCGAGATGCCCGCCTCGCCCGCGAGGAGGCGGCCCAGCCAGGCGGGCACGCGGCGCGGAGGCTTGGCGCCGAGCGCGGCGGCCATGCCGGGCAGCCACTCGGCCACCGGCGCCGGGTCGTCGTCGACGATGTTGTAGACGCCGGGCGTGCCGTGGTCGAGGGCGGCGACCGTCGCGTCGGCCGCATCGTCGAGGTGCACGAACGACCACACGCCGGCGCCGTCGCCGACGACTGGGAAGCGCCGCTTGCGGACGACTTCGAGCATGGTCGGCGGCATGTCGGCCGGGGCGCCGTAGAAGCCGCCGTAGCGCAGCACGATGCCCTCGATGCCCTCGGCGCCGACCACCGTGCGCTCCAGGTAGCGCATCGCCTCCTGCGAGGCGCGCATGGCCGCGGGCGGATGGGGATCGAACGGATCGTCCTCGGTCTTCACCGGGCCGCCGTCGCGGATGGTGGGCCACCCGGCGAAGCTCTGCACGATGATGCGCCGCGCACCGGCTGCGAGGGCGCCCGCGAGCAGGTTGTCGGTGCCCTTGGTGCGCAGCTCGTTGGTGACGGCGAACTCCTGGTCGAAACGGCGCAGGTTTCCGCTGAGGTCCGTGAGCGCGGTCATCTGGTGGACCACGACCTCGGGCTCGGCGCCGGTCACCGCGGCGATGACCGCGTCACGGTCCAGGCCATCGGCGACCACCGGGTAGGCGCCCGCGTCGCGCAGCGCGTCGACCTTCTTCGGCGAGCGCGTCATCGCCACGACCTCGTGGCCTTCCGCGATCAGCCGGGGGATGAGGTGGCGACCGATGGCGCCGCCGGCGCCTGCAAGAAAGACTCGCATTTAGGTTTGCTCCTTCGTCTCTTTGGGGGATCTGTCCACGAGACGAGACACGCGGGGCGCCTGTGACAGGTGGCGCGACCTCCTGACGAGCGATATGGCAGGGTTCCCGCGCAATACACCCGGCGCGCCGGTGGGGGAGGGCCCTTTGGCGCGCCCTGAAGGGAAGGGATACCGCTCCATGCATAGCTCCGGCAGGAGGTGCGCCGCGCTTGCGATCGGCGCCCTCGCGCTGGGCGTCATGGCGGCGCCGGCAGGTGCCGCCCGTCCATCTCGTAGTGTCGTGCCCGGCAGCGTCCCGCGTTGGGCGCAGCCGAGCCGCGATCGCGGTGACGCCGCGAGCAACCGCTCCGTGTCGGTCACCGTCTATCTCCCGCTGCGCGACGCCGACGGCGCCGCAGCGTTGGCCCAGCAGGTCTCGGATCCGTCGAGCGCCGGCTACGGCCAGTACCTGACCCCCGCGGCGTTCACGCAGCGCTTCGGTGCGACCGACACCGATGTCGCGGCCATCGCGAAGTTCCTGCGTAGCGCGGGGCTGACCGTCGACGACGTCGCGCCCGACAACCGCTACGTCGAGGCGAGCGGCACGCTCGCCAAGGCCGAGAGCGCGTTCGACACGAGCGTGCACCGCTTCGCCTGGCGCGGGCGGCTGCTCAACGCACCGACCAAGACGCTGTCGGTGCCGTCGTCGCTGAGCGGCAAGGTGCTCGCGGTGACGGGCCTGCAGACGACGCTGACCAAGCCGCAGAACGACGTCCCGGGTGCGACCGGCAACGCGACGGGCAAGGCCGGCACGCAGGCGCCGCCGCCCGACGGGTTCCGCAACGCGCCGCCGTGCTCGACGTACTTCGGCGAGAAGCTCGCGTCGACCCTGCCGAAGGTCAACGGCCAGACCGTCCCGTACGCGCCGTGCGGCTACACGCCGTCGCAGTACCAGGGCGCCTACGGCACCTCCGGGCTGCTGTCCCACGGCATCGACGGCCGCGGCGTGACGGTGGCGATCACCGACGCCTACGCGGCGCCGACGATCCTGCAGGACGCCAATACCTACGCGCAGCGTCACGGCCAGGCGCCGTTCGGCAAGAAGCAGTTCAAGCAGATCCTGCCGAACAAGCCGTTCCGCTACGGCTACGACGACACCGTCAACAGCGACCAATGCGGCGAGCAGGGCTGGTACGGCGAGGAGACCCTCGACGTCGAGGCCGTGCACGCGATGGCGCCCGGCGCCAACGTCCTCTACGTCGCGGGTCGCTCCTGCTTCGACGACGACCTGCTCAAGGCGCTCAACAAGATCGTCGGCACCAGGAAGGCCGACATCATCACCAACTCGTGGGGCGACCTCGGTGAGGACGTCTCCGCCGACATCCTGCAGGCCTACACGGCGACGTTCGTGCAGGCGGCGCTCGAGGGCATCGGCGTCTTCTTCTCCTCCGGAGACGATGGCGACGACAGCGGCGACACCGAGGACGGCTCGCCCGTCGTCGACTTCCCGTCGTCGCACCCGCTCGTGACGTCGGTCGGCGGCACGGCCCTGGGCGTCACGCAGACCAACGGCTACGGGTTCGAGACGGGCTGGGCGACCGGCACGAGCACCCTGTCGGCCGACGGCACGTCGTGGGAGCCGCCGTACCCCGGTGACTGGCTCTATGGCGGCGGCGGCGGCGTGAGCTCGCTGTTCCCCGAGCCCTTCTACCAGTTCGGCGTGGTGCCGAACGGCCTGGCCCGGGGCCACCGCGCGGTGCCCGACATCGCGATGGACGGCGATCCGCAGACCGGCATGCTGGTCGGCGAGACGCAGACGTTCCCCGACGGCGCCTACTACGACGAGTATCGCATCGGCGGGACGAGCCTCTCGTCGCCGCTGTACGCGGGCGTCGAGGCGCTGGCCGACCAGGCGGCGGGTCACCCGCACGGGTTCGCCAACCCGGCGATCTACCGCCAGAACGCCGCGGTCCTGCACGACGTCAAGGGCCCGGGCCCGGTCCCCGCGGTCGTGCGCGTCAACTACAACAACAGCGTCGACGACAGCGAGGGGCTGACCACGCTCCTGCGCTCGCTCGACGACGAGGCCCAGTCGATCCACGTGGCCCCCGGGTGGGACACGATCACGGGCGTTGGCTCGCCGAACGGCGCGGGCTACGTCCTGAGCCTCGGCATCCGCGGACGCTGACGATGTGACCCCAGGCGGGCGGCGCCCAGGCGCCGCCCGCCCCGGGCGCCGCATGCGGCAGGATGCCGGGCGTGTCGACGCGTCCGACCCAAGAAGGAACCCACCGGGTCGTCGTGGTGGGCGGGGGGTTCGGCGGCCTGCAGGCCGCGCTCAAGCTCGCGCGCATGCCCGTCGAGGTCACGCTCGTCGACCGGCGCAACTTCCACCTCTTCCAGCCGCTGGCCTACCAGGTCGCAACGGGCGCCCTGACGCCGGCGGAGATCTGCTACCCGCTACGGCGGATCTTCCGCCACCACCGCAACGTGCGTGTGGTCCTCGGCGACGTCGTCGACGTGGACCTCGACGCGCGCCGCGTCGAGCTGCGCCCGATCCGGGACGACGTCGTGCCCGAGCCCCTGACCTACGACTCGCTCATCGTGTCGGGCGGCTCGCTGTACTCCTACTTCGGCCACGACGAGTGGCAGCGGCACGCCGCCGAGCTCAAGTCGCTCGAAGGTGCGCTGACCATCCGCCGCGAGATCCTCAGCGCGTTCGAATATGCCGAGCTCGAGACCGACCAGGCCCTGCAAGACGCGTATCTGACCTTCGTCGTGGTCGGGGCCGGGCCCACCGGCGTCGAGATGGCCGGCCAGATTGCCGAGATCGCTCGCGATGAGCACGGTGACTTCCGCGTTGTCGACGTTTCGCGCGCGCGAATCCTGCTGGTCGAGGCGATCGACCGCGTGCTCTCGTCCTTCCCGCCGTCGTTGTCGGAGCGGGCCAAGCGCTCGCTCGAGGGCATCGGCGTGACCGTGCGGCTGAACGAGTCGGTGATCGACATGGACGCGGCGAGCGTCACCGTCAAGCGCGCCGACGACTCAACGGAGCGGATCGAGACAAGGACGGTCATCTGGGCTGCGGGCGTGGTGGCCTCGCCGCTCGCCGGGCTGCTCGCGCAGCGCGCGGGCGTCGAGACCGATCGGGCCGGCCGGGTCGTGGTCGAACCGGATCTCTCGGTGCCGGGCCATCCCGAGGTGCTCGCGATCGGCGACATGGTCAGCGTCCGCCAGTCCGACGGCAGCGCCCACGTCTTCCCCGGCGTCGCGCCGGTCGCGATGCAGATGGGCCGTCACGCGGCGCGGGCGATCCGCGACCGCATGGGCGGCGCCGAGGCCAGTCCGTTCCACTACACCGACAAGGGCAACCTCGCGACGATCGGCCGGGCGCGCGCGGTGGCCGACATCAAGGGCGTGCACCTCAGCGGGTTCATCGCCTGGTGGACGTGGCTTGTCGTCCACCTCTTCTACCTGATCGGCTTTCAGAACCGGCTGCTGGTCGTCATCCGCTGGTCCTTCAGCTTCTTCACGCACGGTCGCGGCGCGCGGCTGATCGCGCACGAGGACGCCGAGCCGGAGCAGGCATGACGCGTCGTCAGCCCGCCACCGTGCGGCTCTGCTCGCGCATGAACTGCGGCAGGTAGTAGGGGCCCAGCCCGCCCTTGCCCGTCGAGCCGCTGGACTTCCAGCCGCAGAAGGTCTGCGTGCCCGGCCAGGCGCCGGTCGTCGCGCCGGCGCGGCGGTTGACGTAGACGACGCCGGCCTGGATCTCGTCGAGGAAGCGGTCGAGCTCGGCCTGGTCCTCGCTGAACACCCCGGCGGTCAGTCCGTAGGCGGGCGCGTTGGCTTCGGCCAGCGCCTCGTCGAGCGAGCCGACACGGGTGACGGTGACGAAGGGCAGGAAGAGCTCGTTGCGCTCGAGCGCATGGCCGGCCGGGAGGTCGCTGATCACGGTGGGCGCCACGAAGTGGCCCGGCCGCGCGGGGCGCTCGCCCCCCGCGGCGATGCGGCCGTCGCGCCGCGCCGCCTCCGCCGCGGCCTCGTAGCG
>DATBKW010000173.1:0-7629 GCA_036555665.1 Solirubrobacteraceae bacterium
CAGCTGCGCACCGAGACGGTCGAAGCGACCGCGCTTCCGGACAACACGCCGGAGTTCGCGGCGGCGTGGACGTACGTGGCCGCCGCCGAGGACCTCATCCGGGCGCTCGTCATGCCGGGCGCCGGCGACGATCGCGCGGAGCTGGCCGCCCCGCTGCGCGCGGTCGAGGCGCGCTGCGCTCCCGGCGCCGGGTTCCCGCCGCCGATGACCGACGCCGCGCCGCGTCCAGCCACGCGATCGGGCCTCGACGTGGCGCGCATGGCCGCCGCGGTCGAGGCGCTGCGGCGCGCCGAGCACACCACGTCATCCGATGCGGATGAAGCGGCGGTTGACCCGGCGCGCGATGATCAAGGCCCCGCAACCATCCCTGGAGGGCGATCATGACCACCACCGCCGAGCCTGAGCCCGGCGCCGAGCCCGGGCCTGTCGAGCCGGAGATTGCGCTTGTCCTCGAGCAGGAGCTGCTGTCGCTGCCGCGCGACGAGATCCGCGAGCACGGCCTGGGCGGCGAGGTCGCCTACGACCTGATCAGCAACGAGCTGCTGCTCGACGGCAGCGCGCGCCTGAACCTGGCCACCTTCGTGACGACGAAGATGCCGCCGCACGCGGCCCGGCTCATGGCCGAGACCGCCGACAAGAACATGATCGACAAGGACGAGTATCCACAGACGGCGGAGCTCGAGAAGCGCTGCGTGAACATCATCGGCCACCTGTGGCATGCGCCCGCAGGAGACGTCACGGGTACGTCGACCACGGGCTCGAGCGAGGCGGCGATGCTCGGTGGCATGGCGCTGAAGTGGCGCTGGCGGGAGCGCCGCAGGGCGGAGGGCAAGCCGACCGACAAGCCGAACCTCGTCATGGGGGTCAACGTCCAGGTCTGCTGGGACAAGTTCTGCCGCTACTGGGACGTCGAGCCGCGGCTGGTGCCGATGGAAGGCGATCGCTTCCACCTCGACGCCGAGCAGGCCGTCGCGCAGTGCGACGAGAACACGATCGGCGTCGTGGCGATCCTCGGCTCGACCTTCGACGGCAGCTACGAGCCCGTGCAGGAGATCTGCGTGGCGCTCGACGACCTCGCGGCCGGCGGCGGCCCCGACGTGCCCGTCCACGTCGACGCGGCCTCGGGCGGCTTCATCGCCCCGTTCGTGCAGCCCGACCTCGTCTGGGACTTCCAGTTGCCGCGCGTGCAGTCGATCAACGCATCGGGCCACAAGTACGGGCTCGTCTACCCCGGGGTGGGCTGGGCGATCTGGCGCGACGCAGCCGCGCTGCCGCGCGACCTCGTCTTCGACGTCAACTACCTGGGCGGCTCGATGCCGACCTTCGCGCTGAACTTCTCGCGCCCGGGCAGCGAGGTCGTCGCGCAGTACTACATGTTCCTCTCGCTCGGCGCCGCCGGCTTCCGCGGGGTGCAGTGCGCGTCCCAGCACGTCGCCAAGCACATCGCGGAGGGCATCGCCAAGCTCGGCCCCTACTGGCTGCTCACCGACGGCAGCGACCTCCCGGTCCTCGCCTTCGCTGTCAACGACGACGTGAGCAACTACACGGTCTTCGACGTCTCGGCGCGGATGCGCGAGGCCGGGTGGCTCGTGCCCGCCTACACGTTCCCGGAGAACCGCCAGGACCTGTCGGTCCTGCGCGTCGTCGTGCGCGCCGGGATGACCCACGACATGGCCGACCTGTTCCTCGACGAGCTGGGCAGGCGCACCGCCGAGCTCGAGGCCCTCGACGCCCCGCTACCCGACGCCCTGGCCCGCCCGCAGAGCTTCGCCCACTAGACGAGCTGGGCGATCGCCACGACGACGAGGACGCACATCGCAAGTGCGGTGACGGTCACCGCGGCGGCGGCGAGCGCGACCATGCGGGCCACCGGCGAGTGGCGCATAGCGTGCTTGGTGGCGCGGCGCGCCAGCTGACCGCGCGCCGGGCTCCACCAGTCGAGCGCGACGAGCAGGGGCCGGGTCAGCGCGCGCAGCTGCCAGCGTTCGAGCTGGGCCTGCACGAGGCGGCGCTGCCAGCGCGCGGCCATGTCGCGCGCCTCGGCCCGCGCCGCGCGCCTGTACCAGGGCAGCCGCTTCAACCGCGCGCGCCAGAACGCGAGCGCCTCGCGCGCCTCGGCGACCGAGGTCCCGCATGGCGCCTCGGTCTCGGCGTCGAACGCGGGTCGTGGGAGCAGGGGCCGGGTCGGTGCGAACATCACAGCGACAGGCTAGTGGGTCTTCCCGCAACGTTTGACCGGTAACGACAGCCGTCGATCCCCGACGGGCGGCGTCCTCGAACCTCGAAATACCTCCGGTATTCCTTCGGTTCTGCGTCCTTGCCGGATCCGATCGGCGCCGCCGGCCGCCGTTACCGGTCAAACGTTACGAGAAGGCCCACTAGTAGGCCTTGAGGCAAGGTTGCACTCGAACCTCATCTCAAGACCTACTAGCGACGGATGCTCAAGGCTTCCTGGCGAAGCGCAGGCCGGTGCGCGCGACGGCGAGCGAGTCGCCGATCGTCGGCCCGAGCGCCTCGCGCCAGGTACCGGAGTGGCACTCGTCGCCGCTGCGGGACACCGCGCTGACGCGGATCTCGGTCCACGCCGTCTGGCCGGCGGGGGCGATGTCCGAACGTTTGGTCAGGACGCCGGCCCAGAGCGCATCCAGGCGGACTCTGCCACCGATGCCCGCCTGACGCACGACACGGAAGGCGCGGTTGCCGCGGGCGCCGGCGTCGAGCAGGTGGCGCGAGGTCGGCGGCACAAGGCGCGCCGCGACGTAGGCGGCGGCGTCCTGGCTCGGCGCGAGGACCGACTTCACCGTGTAGGTGACCGTGTAGCGGCAGGCGGCATTCTGGGTCGTCAGGAAGCGCAGCTGCCCGGCGGGCGCGCTGCGCCGCTGCCAAGCGGTCGGCACGATCACGCGCGCGCGTGAGGTGGCGACGAAATCGCTGAGCGGTGCGGTCACCGCGAGGCCCGAGGCGGCCGGCTCGGTGACCGTGCGGGTGGCGTACACGCCGCGCTGCGTCGCCGCCGGAGCGGACGCGGCGAGTGCGAGCGCAACAAGGACCGGCGCGACGCCGAGAAGGCTCATGCGCGGCGCCGGGCGAAGCGCGTCGCGATGCCCACGAACGGCAGCAGGATGATGACCCCGATGATCGCGCCGAAGACGCCGCCGAAGTCGAAGACGTCGTCGTCGCCGATTCCGAGCCCGACGGTGAAGATGAGGTAGCCGACCAGCGCTCCGCACAGGCCGAGCACGAGCGAGAACAGCCACGACTTGGGGCCGCTCAGCCCGCTCCACATGTCGGGGACCAGCATGCGCCCGACGATTCCGGCGACCAGCCCAAGCAGGATGGCTCCGATCACGACAGCCTCCTCCGATCGTTCCGTCCGCAACCGTAACGGTCGCGACGGGCCGCGTGAGGCGCGCCCGCGTCAGGCGTGCCCGAAGCGGACGTTCGGCAGGAGCCGGCCGAGCGGGCGCGGCAGCGCCCAGGCGTGCCGTCCGAAGAGGCGAAGCAGCGCCGGGAGCAGGACGAGCCGCACGAGCATCGCGTCGAGCAGCACCGAGACGCCGAGGATCACGCCCATCTCCTTCGGCGGCAGCGGCCCCGACAGCGCGAAGGTGAAGAAGACCGCGACCATCACCGCCGCGGCGGCGAAGATCACGCGCCCGGACTGGGCGAGCCCGCCGACGACGGCCGCGCGCGGATCGCGCGTGCGGTCCCAGTGCTCCTTGGCGGTGGCGAGCAGGAACACCGTGTAGTCCATCGAGATCGCGAAGATCATCGCGAAAAAGAACACCGGCGCCCACGCGTCCATGTAGCCCTGCGGCTCAAAGCCCAGCAGGCCGGCGCCGTGGCCGTCCTGGAAGATCAGCCGCCCGATTCCGAACGCTGCGCCGGTGGCGAGCAGGTTGGTGACGACGGCCAGCGCGGCGATCACCGGCGCCTGGACGGCCACGAGCAGGAGCAGGAAGCCCAGCGCCAGCACAACGCCGATGACCAGCGGCGTCGTGCGCCGCAGCGCCCGCGTGAGGTCGTGGTTCTCGGCGGCCGCGCCGCCGACCAGCGCGTCCGGCGGCAGGGCGCCGCGGAGCCGGTCGATCGTCCGCCTGGCTGCACTGCTCGACGGGTCGTCCCTGGGGATCGCCTGGATCAGGGCAAGGCCGCCCGCGCCGGCGGCCGGCGGCAGCACGCGCGCGATGCCTGGGTCGCGCCGGGCGGCCGCGGCCGCCGCGCCGGCCCGGGGCCGGGGGGCGACGACCTGCAGCGCGCCCGGCGCGCCGTCCCCGAACGCACGTTGGAGCTGTAGGTGACCGATCCGCGAGCCATCGGCCTTCGGGACGACCTTGATCGACGGCATCGCGGTCCTCAGGCCCAGGATCGGCAGCGCGAGGAGGATGAGCAGCAGCGCGGCGGCGGGCCCGAGCACGTGCGCGTGGCGCCAGAGCAGCTCGCCCCAGCGAGCCGAGTGCGGCGAGCCCGACCGCATCCGGCGCAGCGCCAGCGCGTCGACCCGCGGGCCGAGCTTGGCGAGCACGGCGGGCAGCAGCGTCAGTGTCGCCGCGAGCACGAAGACGACGCTGAGCATGATCCCCAGCGCCGTCGACCGGAACGCCGGGCTCGGCACGATCAGCACCGCCGAGAGCGAGACCAGCACGGTCAGGCCGGAGAAGACGACGGCCTTGCCCGCGGTGTCCATCGTCACCGCGACCGCGTCGCGGACGCCGAGCCGCGAACCGAAGAACGACGCGCGGAAGCGGTGCACGATGAACAGCGCATAGTCGATCCCCAGCGCGAGCGAGAACATCAGCGCGAAGTTCATCGCCCAGATCGAGATGTCGAAGCCGTGAGTCAGCAGGGCCAGGAGACCGGCGGACGCGACGAGGCCGAGGATCGTCAGCAGCAGCGGCAGGCCGGCGGCGACGAGCGAGCCGAAGGCGAGCACGACGATCGCCATCGTCACCGGCCAGGACAGCACCTCCGACTTGAGCATCGCCTTGCGGTTGGCGGTGTTGAAGTCGCTCCACATCGCGGGCGAGCCGGTCAGCGCGACGGAAACCCGCGACGTGCCGGCGGCGCGCAGCTTCGACTTGAGCTCGTCAGCGGCCGCGACCATCGCCGTCGGGTCGCCCTTCGCACCCGCCGTCACCACCGCGGTGTGCCTGTCGGGGGCTGCGGTCGACTGCATGGAGGCGACGCGCCCGTCCGCGCTGAGGATGCGCTGCACGTGGAGCACCGCCCGCCGGAACTCCGGCGCCGAGGCCGTCGCCGTCGGCGAGTGCACGACCACCGTCAGCGCCGAGCTCGACAGCCCGGCGAAGTTCTTCTGGATGAGCGCCCGCGCCTTCACCGACTCCGACCCGTCGGCCTGCCAGCCCGCGCCGGAGAGCGCGTGCTCGACGCGCGGCGCGAAGGCCGCGAGCGCGACGGCGACGATCGCCCAGGTGACGAAGACCGCGCGCGCGTGGTCGGCGGCGAAGCGGCCGAGACGGCCGACGGGTCCGAGCGTGATTGCAGCCATGCGGGCGAGCCTACGAACCGTCGGGGGCCGCCACATCAGGCGTACACCTGATCTTTGACCGCGGCTCGGGCGCCCGCTCAGCTGCCGTTCATGAGCCCGTGCTTCATCGCGAACAGGCTCGCCCGCGCGCGATTGGAGACGCCGATCTTTGCGTAGATGTGGCCGACGTGGGTGCCCGCGGTCTTGCGCGAGATCACGAGCTCCTCGGCGATCTCCTTGTAGGACAGCCCGCGCACGAGCAGCCGCAGGACCTCGACCTCGCGGGCCGTCAGGCCCGCCGGCCACTCGCGCCGGCGCCGGACCGGATGGCCCGCGGCGCGCAGCACGGCATCGGCAGCGTCGCTGTCGAACAGCGCCTGCCGGACGCCGTCGCGCAGCGCGGCCGCGGCCTCCTGCGCGGTGCGCGCGTCGCGGTGGGGCCGCGGCTCGGTCATCGCGTTGTAGGCGTCGGCCGCCGCGAGGACGCGCCCGGCCGGCGTGATCGCGTCGCCCGAAAGCCCCCGCGGGTAGCCCGAGCCGTCCAGCCGCTCGTGGTGTTGCACCGCGATCGCGGCGAGCGGGGCCAGCGCCTGGGATGAGGCGAGCATCCGCTCGGTGAGGTACGGATGCAGCCGCACCCGCTCGAGCTCCGCGGCGGTGAGCGGCCCGCGCTTGTCCCAGATCGCGTTGGAGACGCCCAGACGGCCTAGGTCGTGCAGCAGCCCCGCCCGGCGCACGAGGCGGGCGTCGGCCTCGGGTAGCCCGTAGAGCGTCGCCGCCGCGCCGGCGAGGTCGGCCACGGCGCGCGAGTGGCCGATCGTCCACGGCGACTTGACGTCGGTGAAATCGGCGATCGCCTCCAGCGCGGAGTCCAGCTCGGCGTCGGAGAGCACGATCTCGAGCGCCGGCTCGGCTTCGATCACCGCTGCCCACGTCGTCACCGCGTCGAGGCCCTCGAACAGCGTGGGCGCCTCGGCGCAGAACAGCTCGACCAGCTCCGGGTCGAACTGGGTGCCGCTGCGCTCCCGAGCCACGGCGACCGCGGCGTCGACGCCTTCCGTGCGGTGGTAGACCTCGACGACGTCGGCCAGGTTGACCAGGCGTGCGGCGAGCACGATGTCGCTGCCCTCGACCTCCGCGGGCACGCCCTTGCCGTCCCAGCGCTCGAACGTCTGGTAGAGCCCGGCGCGCACCTCCGCGGCGAGCCCGAGCCGGTCCGCGAACTCGTTGGTCGCCAGCCAGTGGTTCTCGATCATGTCGCGGGCCGCGCGCCGCCCGTCGCCGAGGAACGTGAGGCCGAGGCGCGCGCGCTCGGGCAACCCGCGGCCGGCGCCGACGTGGCTGAGCGTGAACGCCATCGCCGGGAGACCGACCATGTCGACGTCGAGGGCATCCACCTTGAGCGCGATGTCGTCGCCGAACCACTTCGCCTGCTCGTAGGCGTCGACGTGGCAGCCGACCCACGCGATCAGGCCGACGTAGTAGACGACCGCCCGCGCGTCCTCGTCGAGCCCGAGCCGCTCGGCGAGCCGCAATGCGATCAGCGACTGGCGCATCACGTGCTCCATCGGCTGTCCGAACCCGAGGTCGGTCCCGAGCGAGAGCATCGCGACCAGCTCGGCCAGGCGTACCCGTGAGTCAGTCGGGCGCGCCGACATGGCGCGAGTCTACGGGCGTCCTCAGTCGCGCTCCGCCACGATCGCGAGCTTGCGCACCCGTCCGGCGTCCAGCCACCCGACCCACAGCCGGTGGGCGGCGAGCAGCTCGTCGAGCGCCTGGCGCCCGATCTGCACCGCGATCTCGTCGCCGTTCGCGGCGAACGCGTCCGTCAGCGCCTGCGCGGTCGCGCGGTGGGCGGCGCTGTGGTCCCCCATCCACGTCACGGCGAGACCGGCGCGCTCGAGCGTCGCGGTCAGCTCGTCGATCGGCGTCAGCCAGACGGTGTCGGCGTTGGGCATCGCCGCGCGCTCGCCCGCGGTGAGCGGCGCGCCCTCCTCGAGCGTGAAGGCGAAGCGGCCGCCGGGCGGGAGCGCCGCGCCGATGGCGCCGATCAGCGCGCTCTTGTCCTCGACCGCGAGCATCGCCTCGAGCAGGAGGACGACATCGACGGGACCGGCTGGGAGGGGCGGGATCTGAGCAAT
>DATBKW010000174.1:0-3152 GCA_036555665.1 Solirubrobacteraceae bacterium
TGCCGGTGGGCTGCTGGTGTGATGGCGGCCATGTGAGGTCAACGCCGGTGCGGAGCTGCGTGTGAGGTCGCGCCGCTCACCCGGCCGGCTGTGGTGCGACCCGGGCCGCCGTCGGCCGCGGCCGCGGTGCGTGGATGAGCGCCGCCGCGAGGAACATCCACGCCAGCGTGACGCCCAGCCCGGAGAAGCCCGCGACCGCGATCGCCAGGCCGCCGGCCGCGGCGCCCAGCAGGTAGCCGAACTGGTTGGCGGCCGCGCGCATCGACATGACGGCCATCTTGTCCTCCGGCGCGCGGTCCATGCCGAGCGCGCTTGCCAGCATCGAGCGCCACCCGTTCACGAACGCCATCCCAGCGATGATCGCTACGGTCACCGCGGCGGCCGGCCGTACCGCGCCGAGTACGACGACCGTCAAGCCCTGCAGGCCCGTGAGGGCGGTAAGGAGCGTAGGTGTCGCGCGAGCGGCGTGGCGGCGGGCGGTGAACGTCCCGGGGAGCATCGCCACGGCGCCGGCGGCCAGGCTGAGCGCGACCGCGCCCGGCGAGAGGTCGTAGCTCTCCACCAGCAGCGCGCCCGCGTAGGTGAGCACGCTGGCCCACGCCGCGTTGGCGAGGAGCTCGCCTGCCGCGAAGCGCGCCACCTCGGGCCGCCGCCAGGCGCCGACGGCATCGCTGGTCCGGGTGGAGGGAGGGTCCGCCGGACGCAGGCGCAGCAGGGTAAGCGTCGCGAGCGCGGCGACCATCGGCAGGGCGAGCCACGCGACACGCCAGTCGATCGCGGCCACCGCGCCCACGACGGGCATGCCCGCGACCCAGGCGGCCGGCATCCCGACGATGGCCCACGCCAGGACCCCCGGGCGCTCGGCCGCGGGCGGCCACTCCCCCGCCGCCGCGATGCCGGTGGCGACGAGCAGGCCGATGCCGATCCCGAGCGCCCCCTGGGCGACCGCAAGCACCGCGAACGTCGGCGCCGCCGCGCTCAGCACGGAGCCGAGTGCGACGAACGCGGCGCCGGCCGCGAGCAGGTCCCGCAGCCCGGGCCGCCGCGGGGCGAGGGCCAGCAGGATCGCGGTCAGGCCGCCCGTGGCGCCGGAGATGGAGCGCAGCTGGCCGGCGGTCCCGATGTCACAGCCGAACTCGCGAGCGATCTCGGGCAGGATCGGCGACAGCACGAGCAACCCGGCCTGCGCGGTGAACAGGCAAAGGAAGAGCACGGGGCTCGGCCGGGTGAGCAGGCGGTGGGGGCGCGGCACGCCGTCAATGTGACGGCAGCCGGTACAGCGTTCGGTAGGTGCTCGGTAAACGCGCTGAGGGCCGCCGGATCAGGCCGACGCCGCCCGCGTGAGCCTGTGCCCGATCTCGTGAAGGTGCTCGGCCAGCTCGGGCGGCTCGTGGACCTCGAAGTCGACGCCCAGCATCGCGATCCGCAGCGCGAGCCAGCGCAGGTCGTCGTCGCCGGTGCGGTACGCGCACGAGTCCTCGTCGATCGGCTCGACGGCGCCCCAGTGAGGCGGAACCCGGCCTTCAATCTCGTCGGCGCCCGCGTGGAGCGTGACCCGCGCCTCGTACCGGTACGGGGCGCCGGAAATGCTCCGCCGCACGTGCGTGGCCGCGTCGCCGGCCGGCAGCGGCCGCGGCGCGAAGCGGACGCCGGTCGACGCCGGACGGCCGACGCGGTCGACCCGGAAGGTGCGCCAGTCCTCGCGCCCGCAGTCCCAGGCCACCAGGTACCAGCGGCGCCCGAGGTTGACGAGCGAGTGCGGCTCGACGTGCCGGCGGCTCTCGGTGCCGTCACGGCTGCAATAGGCAAAGCGCAGGCGCTCGGTCTCGCGGCAGGCCGCGGCGATCGTGGTCAGGTGCTGGGGGTCGACGGTCGGGCCGTCGACCGGGGGCGCGATGGTCGCCGCGCTCAAGGCGCTGACCCGGCGGCGCAGGTGCGCGGGCAGCACCTGCTCGAGTTTGACCAGCGCGCGCACCGCGGTCTCTTCGATCCCGGTCACCGACGCGCGCGCGGCCGTGCGCAGGCCGACCGCGATCGCGATCGCCTCCTCGTCGTCGAGCAGCAGCGGCGGCATCGCCGTGCCGGCGCGCAGGCGGTAGCCGCCGGCGGAGCCGGCGAGCGACTCGACCGGATAGCCGAGGTCGCGCAGGCGCTCGATGTCGCGGCGGATCGTCCGGCGCGACACGTCGAGCCGGTCGGCCAGCTCGGACCCCGACCAGGCGCGGCGCGCCTGCAGCAGCGCCAGGAGCTCCAGGAGGCGGCTCGAGGTGGTTTTCATGAGGACAGATCCTGACCTAATGCGCGCCTACGGTCCACGGACCCGTCAAACGATCGAAAGGAAGGGCGCGAGTGCCCGAACGCGACGGATACATCCCCGGCGTCCCGTGCTGGATCGACACGAGCCAGCCGGATCCGCAGGCAGCGGTCGACTTCTACAGCGGGCTGTTCGGCTGGGAGTTCGAGGACGTCATGCCGCCCGAGTCCCCGGGCAGGTACTTCATCGGCCGGCTGCGCGGCGGCGACGTCGCCGCCGTCGGGTCGATCCCCGAGGGAGCGCCGCAGATGGCGATGTGGAACACCTACGTCTGGGTCGACAGCGCCGACGACGCCACCGCCAAGGCGCGCGACGCCGGCGGCGGCGTGATGATGGAGCCGTTCGACGTGATGGACGCCGGGCGCATGGCGGTACTCAGCGATCGCGAGGGCGCGGTGTTCTGCGTCTGGCAGGCCAACCGGCACAAGGGCGCGCAGGTCGTCAACGAGCACGGCACCTTGAACTTCAACGGTCTGCACACGCGTGACGCCGACGGCGCGAAGGCCTTCTACTGGGAGCTGTTCGGCTGGGAGACGCTGACGCTCGACGGCGGCTTTGAGGCGTGGACGCTGCCGGGCTACGGCGACCACCTGGAGCGTCGCGACCCCGGGCTGCGCAAGCGGACCGAGGAGTTCGGCGCCGACCCGGGCTTCATCGACGTCGTCGCGAGCATCAACCCGATCGGCGCCGACCAGCCCGACGTGCCGGCCCACTGGAGCGTGACCTTCGGCACCGACGACGCCGACGCGACGGCCGAGACCGCGGCCCGGCTCGGCGGCAAGGTCCTCGTCCCGCCGTTCGACGCGCCGTGGACTCGCCTGACGGTGATCGCCGACCC
>DATBKW010000175.1:0-34732 GCA_036555665.1 Solirubrobacteraceae bacterium
TCTGCGGCATGGTGGCGGCGTCGCGCTCGACCGCGGTCATGACGCCATCCACGGCTCGTGCCAGCGGCCTTCGCCGGCCAGCAGCCTGTCGGCCTCCTCCGGCCCCCACGAGCCCTTGGCGTACGGTTTGACCGGCGGCGGACTCTCCAGCAGCGGCTGCATGATCCGCCAGGTCTGCTCGACGCCGTCCTGACGCGTGAAGCGGCTTGCGTCACCGCGCATGGCCGCGGAGAGCAGCACCTCGTAGGGCGTCGGGCCCTCGCCGCCCTCCTCGGCGAACTCCATGTCGAGGCTGACCTGCTCGGGCTCGTCGCGGTGGCCGCGCTGCGCCTCGACGAGCAGCCGCACGCCCGTCGTCGGATCGAGCTTGACCACGACCTGCATCGGCTCGGGCTCGCGGATCCGCATCGCGTGGAAGCCCACGCGCGGCGGGCGCTGAAAGACGAGGCGCAGCTCGGTCTGGGTGACCGGGAGGTGCTTGCCGGTCCGGATGAAAATCGGCACGCCCCACCAGCGCCAGTTCTCGATCTCGAGCTTCAGCGCGGCGTAGGTCTCCGTCGTCGAGTCGGCCGCGACCCCGTCGATGTCGCGATAGCCGTCGTACTGGCCGCGGACGTAGTCGGCCGGATCGGCGGCCGGGATCGCACGGAACAACGTGTGCAGCGCGTCCTTGATCGAGTCCGAGTCAGGGCTGGCGGGGACCTCCATGGTGGCGGCGCCGACGACCTGCATGAGGTGGTTGACGACGACGTCGCGCAGTGCGCCGACCGGGTCGTAGAAGTGGCCCCTGTCCTCGACGCCGAAGCTCTCGGCCATCGTGATCTGCACCGACGCGAGGTGCTGCCGGCTCCAGATCGGCTCGAAGGCCGAGTTGGCGAAGCGCAGGTAGAGGATCTCCCCGGTGCCCATCTTCCCGAGGAAGTGGTCGATGCGGTACAGCTGCGACTCGTCGAGGTGCTCGTGAATCTCCTCGTTGAGCGCACGGGCGGACTCGAGGTCATGCCCGAAGGGCTTCTCGACCACCACGCGCGCGTCCTTGGTCAGGCCGGCATCGGCAAGGCCCTTGATCACCCTTCCGAACAGGAAGGGCGGGATCTCGAGGTAGAAGACCGGCGTGCGCGCCTCGGGGATCGCCGCGGCGACGCGCTCGTAGGTGGCGCCGTCGCCGAAGTCGCCGGCGACGTAGGAGAAGCGCGACATGAAGCGCTCGAAGATCTCGTCGTCGATCGTCTCGCCGGTGGCCTTGATCGAGTCGTGGGCGCGCTCGCGCAGATCGTCGAGCGTCCAGTCGTCGACGGCCACGCCGACGATCGGGCAGTCGAGCAGGCCGCGGCGCTCGAGCCGGTACAGCGACCGGAAGGTCATCACCCTGGCCAGGTCGCCCGTGATGCCGAACACCACGAACACGTCCGCCGGCCGTGGCTCGTCGGCCGCCCCGGCGGAGGCCGTGCTCGCGTGAGATCCGACTGCGGTGGTCATGGGCCTGATGCTGTGCGCGCCGGGCTCGTCGCGCATCACCCGATGCGAATGAAACGGCTCAGGCGCCGGGCATCGGCTTCACCGACAATGCGTCGGAGGATGGCGCTGGCGTAGGATCGGGTGTCCCCTCTCGATGAGCGAAGCCGCGGTCACCCCGATGCGCGGTCCAGCAACGGGGTCCGCGTTCCTGCGCGCGGCCCCGTCCGAGCGATCCTTCGATAAGGGGCTCGTTTCGCGCGCCCGGCTGGTACGGCGTTTGATGGGGCTGCGCGACGTCCAGGTCGTCTTGCTCTCGGCCCCCGCCGGTTACGGCAAGACGACGACGTTGCTGGAGTGGGCACGGCACGACGAGCGTCCGTTCGGCTGGGTCGCGCTCGATCGCGACGACAACGATCCCGACCGGCTGCGCGCCGCGGTGGCGCGATCGTCGGACGGACTCGTACGTCGTGAACAGGCATTCGTCCTCGTCGTGGACGACGTCCACGTCATCCACACACGTGCGGCGTTGCGTGTGCTCGCCGGGATCGCCGAGGACCCGCCGGGCGATTGTCAACTCGTGTTGGCGTCGCAGGGCCGCCAGCGGCTCAGGCTCGGACGCCTGCGTGTCAACCGCGAGCTCGCCGAGCTCACAGCGCGCGATCTCGCCATGACCCGCGACGAGGCCGCGGCGTTGCTTGCGGCCGCCAGAGTGCAGCTCGGCCACCGTGACGTCGACACGCTCGTTCAGCGCACCGAAGGCTGGCCCGCCGGCCTCTATCTCGCCGCCCTGTCCCTGCGCCAGGCGCCCTCAACCGCGGACGCGGTCGCCCGATTCGGCGGCGACAACCGGCTGGTGGCCGAGTACCTGGCCGAGACCGTGCTCTCGGACCTGTCGTCGGAGCAGGTCGACTTCCTGCGGCACACGTCGGTGCTCGACAGCCTGTCCGGTCCCGCGTGCGACGCGCTCCTCGACATCAGCGGAACGGGCGTCATGCTCAAGAACCTCGCGCGCGCGACCGGGATGATCGTGCCCCTGGACAGCGTGGACCGCGCGTACCGCTGTCACGGCCTGCTCTCGCAGATGCTGCGCTCCGAGCTGCGCCGCAGCGAGCCGGGCCTCGAGCCGGACCTCCATCGGCGCGCCAGCCGTTGGTACGCGGCACACGACGATGTCGACGCGGCCATCCGTCATGCCGTCGCGGCCGAGGACGTGCGCGGCGCCGGCGACCTGTTGTGGGCCAACGCGCTGCGCCACGCCTGGCAGAGCGAGCACGACGCAATGCGCCGCTGGCTCGACCGCTTCACCGACGAGCAGACGGCCAGCTGCCCGCCGCTCGCGCTCTTCGCCGCCACCACGCACCTCGCGCGCGGCGATCGCGACTTCGCCGAGCACTGGACCGGCGTCGCCGCATCCGGGCTCGCCGCGGCGGAAGCTGACACGACGACCGCATCGCTCCAGGCGGGCGTCGCGATCCTGCATGCCGCCATTGCTCGCGATGGGGTCGCGCGCATGCGTGACGACGCGGCCCACGCCCATGATCTCGACGCAGAGGACAGCCCGTGGCTCGCCCTGGCCTGCCAACTCGAAGGGACGGCGCGTCATCTGCTCGGCGACCGCGACCGTGCTCGCGCGTTGCTCCGAGAGGGCAATCGGCGAGGCGTCATCGCCGCGCCCGGGGTCAGCGCGCTGTGCCTCGCCCAGCTGGCTCTCCTCGAGCTGGACGCCGGCCGCCGGCAGGAAGCGGCCGGGCTGGCGACCCGAGCGCAGGCGCAGGTCGAGCGCTTCTGTCTGGGCGAGCACCCGACGATGAGCGTCGTCCTGGCGGTGTCGGCCCTGACGCGAGCACTGCAGGGCCGGGTCGATCAGGCGCGGCGCGACGTCAATGCCGCCGATCGCCTCAGGGCTGCGCTCACCGACGTCGCTCCCTGGTATCGCGCCGAGCTGAGCCTCGTGCTCGCGCGGGCGCTGTTGGCGCTCGGCGACGGGTCGGGCGCGCTCGCGCGGCTCGACGGCGCCGCGCCCATCCTCGACGACGGGACCGAGACGCCGGTGCTCAGCGCCTGGCTTGATGATGCGCGGGCAGAGCTCGACGCCTACTCGGCGGCGTCACGCGCCGTGGGCGGATCGCTGACCCTCGCGGAGTCGCGCGTCCTGCGCCTGCTCCCGACGCACCTGTCGTTCCGCGAGATGGGGTTGCGCCTGTACGTGTCGACGAACACGGTCAAGACGCAGGCGCAGGCGGTGTACCGCAAGCTCAACGCCTCGTCGCGATCGCAGGCGGTGGCGCGTGCGACAGAGCTCGGTCTACTCAACGGCAGACTCGAGCTGTAGCCGTCGGCTCAGGCGGGCCCGTGGCGCATCGGCTCCATCGGCGCCTCGCCCTCCTGCGTCTCCGCCGCGAACGCGTGGTCGCTGGGCTGCGCCGGACGCACGATGAAGTAGACGATCACGCCCACGAGCGTGAAGATGATGACCGCAATCGACCAGAGCACCTTGGCGCCTGTGCCCAGGTCGGGGCGGCGCACGATATCGACAATCGTCAGTATCGAGATCAACAGCAGGACGATCCCGATGAGTGTGAGGAGCAGCATCCGACTCCCTCCGATCCGACCCGCTGCGCGGGTACGTGGCTCATCCTACGCGCTGCGGCGGCTACGTGAAGGCGTTGACCGCCCGCGCGACCACCAGCCCGAAGACCGCGAGCGCGACCGAAGACTGCACGACCATCGCATACTTGGCGCGGAGGGTCAGCGGCATCACGTCGGTGGGGCTGAACGCCGTGGCGTTCGTGAAGCCGAGGTGCAGGTAGTCGAGGAAGACCGGCCGCCAGCCGCGCGGCGCGACCTCCGGGCTCAACTGCTGGGTGAAGGCGAAGTCGACCGGACCCACGTGGCGCATACGGATCCTCGGCCCGCCGCCGTCCATCAGCCAATACAGCATCGCGAACGCGAGGTTGTTGCCAAGCCACACGATGGCGCCCGCGGCCAGCAGCTCGCTCGGGTCGTTGCTCACCCCCGTTCCCTTGATCAGGTCGTGGACGAGCAATGCCGTCGCCCACAACGCCGCAGCGACGAGAAGGGCGACAAGGGCGATCGCCAGCCGATGACCCCTCCGACGCTCGCTCGGAGTGGTCTGGTCGCTGGTGAGGAGCACGATGAGCAGCAGGCCCTCGATCGCGGGGACCAGCCACGTCCCGCGGATCACGGCCTCCCTCGGCAGCCAGATACGCACGGCGATGTTCAGGACCATGAACCCGAGCACCGCGGCGACCGGTGGCCAGCGTGACTCGCCGATCGACGTGCCGGCCTCGACCTCGGCGACCACGGGCGACATCGTCGCACACGATGGGCGATGCTCCACGATCGACTCGATGACCGACGCGGCGCGACACGAGCGACGGCTGGAGCTGGTCTCGACGATCCTGCTCTCGCTCGCCACCGTCGCTACGGCGTGGGCGGCCTACCAGTCGCGCCAGTGGACCGGCGAGCAGTCGGAGGCGACGGCCAAGGCGACGGCCACCCGCATCGCCGAGAATCGCTACTCCGCGCTGGCCAACCGGCAGGTCCAGATCGACGTGGCGACCTTCATCCAATGGCTCAACGCGCGCCAGGAGCACGACCCGCAGGTGGCGGACTTCTACCGGGCCCGCTTCCGCGCCGAGTTCAAGCCCGCGTTCGCGGCCTGGCTGGCAACGAGGCCGTTCACCGACAAGGCCGCCCCGCCGACGCCGTTTGCCACGGCGCGGTACCGCCTGAAGGCGGAAGCCCAGGCCGGGCAGTTGGAGAAGGACGCCGCGGCGGCCTCCGAGCACGCCAAGACCGCCAACCAGCACGCCGACAACTACATGCTCGGCGTCGTGCTTTTCGCGACCGCGCTCTTCTTCGCCGGGCTGAGCACCAAGATGCAGACGCTCAGAGCGAGGACCGTGGTCCTCGGCCTCGGGTGCGTGGTCTTCCTCGGCAGCCTGATCTGGATCGTGACGCTCCCCGTCGCGCTCACCACGTAACTCCTCATGATCCGGCGCGCCCCCGCTCGGGTCGGCGCGAAGTCCGGCCCGAAGGTCCTGCAGCTCGGCCCGGCGGTGCTCGTTTCATCACTTTCGGGCGATGCGGAACGGCCCGAAGCGATGTTGCATTCACCTGCATCGCCACCATGCGCTCACGCCAGCTGCTCGCCTACCGCTTTGAGCCCGACGCGACCTTTCAGGGGCAGCTGGTCGGCGCCCTCGAACGCATCGAGAGCGGTGGCGCCATCCGCGTCCTCGACATCCTGTTCGTGACGCGCGAGCGGGACACGGGCGAGCTGACGGCCGTCTCCCTCCCCGCGCGCGGGACGGGAGACAGGACAAGCCGGCTCCTGGGCTTCCGCCTCGACGCCGGCGAGCGCAAGGCCGCCACGCGACGCGCGCTCGAAGGGGCGAACGCGGAGACCATCCAAGCGCTCGCAGATGTACTCGAGCCGGGTGGCGCAATCGCCGCGATCCTCTTGGAGCACGCCTGGGCCGATGCACTCGGGGACGCCGTGGCGAGAGTCGGCGGCGCCGAGGCCGCCGCCGAGTTCGTCGAAGCGACCGCGCTGTGCGAGCTCACGGAGCGCCTCCTGACGGCCGCGCGCGCATGACGCCGACGTAAGGCCGCGCGCGCATGACGCGCCAAGGAGGTCATGGCCGTCCGCTCCGCCGGGGCAGTCTCGCTGCTCGACGTCGATCCCGACCTCCTCGAGGTGCTCGACTCCCACCAGGCCGAAGCGGCCCGCTCCCGCGCCGTCGCGCGGGCCACGCTGCTGCGCCCCGGCGACGGCGAGCCGTGGGGCTGGATCGCCGAGCCCAACGGCCATCTCGGGCTGCTGGTCATCGACGGGCTGCTGACCCGCAACGTCACCCTCCTCGGGCGCACCACGATGGAGCTGATCGGCGCCGGCGACATCCTGCGGCCGTGGGACGACGCGGCCGAGCACCCGTCCGTCCCGCGCAGCGTGGGCTGGACGGTGCACGTCCCGACGCGGGTGGCACTGCTCGACGAGCACCTGGCCCAGCGCGTGGCCGCATGGCCGGGGATCGTCTCGTCGCTGATGAAGCGCAGCGTCCAGCGCGCGCAGTGGCTCGAGCACCACCTGGCGATCCTCGAGAACCCGCGCGTCGACGTGCGCCTGCTGCTGCTGTTCTGGCAGCTGGCCGACCGCTGGGGCACGGTCGGCGTCGACGGCGTCGCCGTGCCGCTGCGGCTCACGCACAAGACCCTCGGCCGACTGGTGCGCGCGCAGCGGCCATCGGTGACGGCGAGCCTGCACGAGCTGGCACGGCGCGGGATCGTCGAGCGCCGCCGCGACGGGACGTGGCTGCTGCACGGTGAGCCCAGCCGGCAGCTGCGGCTGTTGCTGGACACCGCCTAGCGGCACGGTCATCTGCGCTACCTCCGCTGTTGTCGCGCGCGGGCGCAGCTGTTTCATTGGCTCCGTGCGGCGCTCGGTCTTGAAGGTCCTGCTCGTCCTCCCCGCGGCCGGCGCGCTCATGCTGACGGGGGCGTTGCTGCTCAACGTCAGCGCTGTCTCCAAGCCCGCGCCGCCCGCGCCGGCGAACTCGATCTCCGAGCAGCGGCTGTTCGCCAAGGGCCGGGACGTCTTTCGCAACGACACCTTCGGCGACCAGGCCTTCTGGGGCGGCGCCCTGCAGCTGCACAAGGCGATCGAGGGCTCCAAGCTCGGCGGCGTCGGGCCCGGGCTGAGCCCGAAGAACGCGTTGGCGGCGGGCCTGAAGGTCGACGCCGCGGCGCTGCCCAAGGCGGTCGTCGCCGCGATCAAGCAGGGCAAGGTCGATCTCAACAGCCCCAAGACGACGCTCGCGCTGCTCAAGCTCAACGCCGTCGTCGGCGTGAAGGGCTTCTTCAATTCCAAGGGCACGCTGCGCTCGGTGGGCCTGACCTGCGCCGTCTGCCATTCGACCGTCGACGACTCGTTCGCCAAGGGCATCGGCAAGCGCCTCGACGGCTGGCCCAACCGCGACCTGAACGTCGGCGCGGTCGTCTCGCTCGCGCCCAACCTCAAGCCGATCACCGACCTGCTGGGAACCGACGAGGCGACGGTCAAGAAGGTGCTGGCGAGCTGGGGCCCGGGCAAGTTCGACGCCAAGCTCTTCCTCGACGGCAAGGCCTTCATGCCCGACGGCAGGTCAGCCGCGACGCTGATCCCGGCGGCCTACGGGCTCGACGGCGTGAACCTCGCGACGTACACCGGCTTCGGGCAGATGACCTACTGGAACGCCTTCGTCGCCAACCTCGAGATGCACGGGCAGGGCACCTTCTTCGACCAGCGCCTCGCCGACCCGATCCAGTTCCCGGTGGCGGCCAAGGCGGGCTTCTTCGACGTGCGCCACTCGCCCGACCTGATCACCTCCAAGCTCGGCGCGCTCCAGTACTACCAGCTCGGTCTCAAGCCACCGGTTCCGCCCAAGGGCAGCTACGACGCCGCCGCAGCCAAGCGCGGCCAGGCGCTCTTCGACGGCAAGGCCAAGTGCTCGAGCTGTCACGTGCCCCCCACCTTCAGCGAGCCCGGCAACAACCTCCACAAGCCCGCCGACATCTGCACGGACTCCTTCGAGGCCGATCGCTCCCCGACCCACGCCTACCGCACGACCCCGCTGCGCGGGCTGTGGGCGCGCGCCAAGGGCGGCTTCTACCACGACGGGCGCTACCAGACCCTCGGCTCCGTGGTCGACCACTACAACAGCTGCTTGGGCCTGAGCCTCACCACGCGCGAGCGCAGCGACCTCGTGCAGTACCTCAAGACCATCCACTAGGCCGGCGATGACCGGCGGGCGCCTGATCGTCCTCGGCCTGTCGCACCGCACCGCGCGTGTCGAGCAGCGCGAGAAGGCCGCGCTGGACGAGGCCGCCGCGGTGAAGATGCTCCGCGGGCTGCGCTCGGCGCCGGCGGTCGCCGAGGCGGCGGTGCTGTCCACCTGCAACCGCACGGAGATCTTCGCGGTCGTCGGCGACGCGGCGGGCGAGGCCGCGCTCGCCTGCGCGCTCGTCGCCCACAGCGCCATCAGCGCCGATGAGCTCGCGGCCGCACGCTACGTCCAGCGCGAGGAGCGCGCGGCGCGTCATCTGTTCCGCGTCGCGGCGAGCCTGGACTCGATGGTCATCGGCGAGAGCGAGATCCAGGGCCAGGTCCGCGCCGCCCGCGACCTGGCCCGCCGCGAGGGGACGCTCGGCCCGCTCCTCGAGCAGGCGTTTGCCCAGGCGCTGCAGACCGGCCGACGGGTGCGCGCGCAGACGCGCGTGGCAGCCGGCGCCGTCTCGGTGTCGTCGGTGGCGGTCGACCTGGCGCGCGCCGCGCTCGGCGACCTCCGCGGCCGGCGCGCGCTGCTCATCGGGGCCGGCCAGGCGGCCGAGGCCACCGCGCGCGCCCTGCTGGGCCAGGGCCTCGCCGAGGTCGTCGTGGCCAACCGGACACCCGCCACCGCGGGCCGGCTCGCACAGCGGTTCGGCGGGCGCGCAGCGGGCCTGGAAGCGCTCGTAGACGAGGTGGCGGACGTCGACGTCGTGATCTCGTCGACCGACGCGGCGGGAACGATCCTCGACGCCGAGAGCTTCGGGCGAGCCCTGCGCCGCGCGCGCCGGCGGCCGCTCGTGGTCATCGACATCGCCGTGCCGCGCGACGTCGACCCGCGGGTCGGAGCGCTGCCCGGCGTGCGCCTGCACAACATCGACGACCTGCGGCGCGTCGCGGAGGCCAACCTCAACGGCCGTCGCCTCGAGGCAGTGAAGGCGGAGGCGATCGTGGCCGCCGAGCTGGCGCGCGCTGCGCCGGTCACCTGAGCTACCCGCGCGCTCGATGACCCGCGCGGCCTGTGGAACCCTCGCGACGGATGGACCGCAACCGCAAGCGGAGGGTTCGCCTCATCGTGGCGACGAGCGCCGCGATCCTGCTCGCCGGGGCGCTCGCCTACACGAGCTTCAGCGCGGCGAGCGACGCGAAGGACCCCAGCCAGCTTGCCGCCTCGGCCGTCGCCGGGCGCTCCTATCAGCTCACCGGGAAGGTCGCGCCCGGATATCGGCGCCAGGGCGACGTGCTGCTCTTCCGCGTGCAGGACCGCCACGGCCCCGGATCGGTGCTCGTCCGCTACACCGGCGCGGTGCCCGACCCGTTCCGGGCCGGCCGCGAGGTCATCGTCACGGTGCGCAAGGACGGGACGGGCTTCACCGGCGAGAAGGACTCGCTGGTGACCAAGTGCCCGTCGAAGTACACCGCCGCCCCCTCGACCCGCGCCACCTGACGTGCTGAACCTCGGGCGCGCCGCGCTGAGCCTCGCGCTGCTGATCGCCGTCTACGGGATCGCGGCCTCGCTCTACGGCGCCCGCAGCGGCCGGCGCCGGTGGGTCGACTCCGGCCGCCGCTCCGTCTACGCGCTGGCCGCGACACTGACGGTGGCATTCGTCGTGCTCGAGGCGGCCTTCGTGCGCTCGGACTTCTCGTTCGCCGTCGTGGCCAGCCACTCGAGCACGACGACGCCGACCTTCTACCGGGCCGCGGCGATGTGGTCCTCACAGGAGGGCTCCCTCCTGCTCTGGGTCTGGCTGCTGTCGCTGTGGTCGAGCCTCGTGCTCTTCCTCACCCGACAGCGCCTGCGCGAGGTCGTGCCCTACGCGACGGCGGTGCTGCTCGGCTTCGCCGGCTTCTTCGCGGCGCTGGTCGTCTTCCTCGCCAACCCGTTCGCGCTCGCCAACCCCGTTCCGGCCGAGGGCACCGGGCTGCAGCCGCTGCTGCGCCACCCGAGCATGATGATCCACCCGCCGCTGCTGTACTCGGGCTACACGCTGTTCACCGTGCCGTTCGCGTTCGCGGTCGGCGCGCTCGTCGCGCGGCGGGTCGACGCCGAGTGGATCCGCGCGACGCGCCGCTTCGCACTGGCCGCGTGGCTGTTCCTGGGCGTCGGCATCCTGATCGGCGCGCGCTGGTCGTGGTCCGAGCTGGGCTGGGGCGGCTACTGGGCGTGGGACCCCGTCGAGAACGCCTCGCTGATGCCGTGGCTGACCGGCACCGCGTTCATCCACTCGATCATGATGCAGGAGAAGCGGGGGATGATGAAGGTGTGGAACGCCTCGCTGGTCCTGGCGACCGGCGTGCTGGCGATCCTCGGCACCTTCCTCGTCCGGTCGGGGATCCTCGAGTCGATCCACGCCTTCGGCGGCTCGACGCTCGGCAAGCCGTTCCTCGCGCTCATCGCGGCGCTCATGGTCGGCTCGGTCGCGCTGGTGGCAAGCCGCCGGGCCGAGCTGCGCTCGGAGGCGCGCCTGGAGTCGCTGCTCTCGCGCGAATCGATGTTCGTGCTCAACAACGTCGTCCTCGTCGGGCTGTGCTTCGTGATCTTCTGGGGCACCTTCTTCCCGCTCATCTCCGAAGCCGTCAGCGGGCAGAAGGCCTCGGTCGGCCCGCCGTGGTTCGATCGCTACACCGTTCCGCTGGCGATCGCACTCGTGCTGCTGTCGGGCCTCGGGCCGGTGATCGCGTGGCGCCGCGCCACCCCGGCCAACGTCGTGCGCACGCTGCGCGGCCCGCTCGTGGTCGCCACCGCGATCGCCGCGGCCGCGCTCCTGCTCGGCGTGGCGGCGAGGCCGTGGGCGCTGGCGATGTTCGGCGCCGGCGCCTTTGCGGCCGCCGTCGCGGTGCAGGAGTTCTGGCGCGGCGCGCGCGCCCGCCGCTCCGCCACCGGCGAGCCGGCGCCGGCCGCGCTCGTCGGGCTCGTGCGCCGCAACCGCCGCCGCTACGGCGGCTACCTCGTGCACATCGGCATGGCGGTCATCTTCGTCGGCGTGGCCGCGTCGTCAGCCTTCCAGGGCGTGCACGACGTGCGCCTCAGTCCCGGCCAGAGCGCGCACATCGACGGCTACGACGTCCGCTACCGGCGGGCCACCAGCGCGCTCTCCAATGAGAAGGTGACCCTCGGCGCAGTGCTCGACGTCAGCCGCAACGGCCGGCACGTCGCGACGCTCGCCCCGACCCGCGGCTACTACGCCTCGCTGGACACGCGGCTCGGCCCCGTCGGGCGCTTCTTCGACGGCGAGGCGACGAGCGAGGTCGGCCTGCGCGCCGGCCTGCGGCGCGACTTCTGGACCGCCGTGCAACCCGACGTCGGCGCGATGCAGTCGATGATCGACGGCCTCGACAAGCGCTTCCCGCTGGCGACCGGGCGCACCGAGGGGCTGCTGCTGGCCGCCCTGGCCGCGCGCTACGAGGTCGCGCCGCCCCCGGCGAGCTTCCGCCTCATCGTCTCGCCGTTGGTCGAATGGATCTGGCTGGGCGGAGCCATCGCCGCCCTCGGCGGGCTGATCGCGTTGTGGCCCGCGGCGGCCCTCGCGCGCCGCCGCGCCACGGTCCTGTCCCGCGTACGGCTCGGGCGCCAGCCCTCGCACGCCTAGCGCCATGGAGCTCGTCCTCACGGTCATCCTGCTGGGCGCGGTGGTGACCATCGTCGCGAGCCCGCTGGTGAGCAACGATGGGCGTGCGCGGTCGCGCGGTTCGCGGCGCACGGCGATCGAGACGGCGAGGGACGCCAAGTACCGCGAGATCCTCGACGCTGAGCTCGACTTTCAGACGGGCAAGCTCTCGGAGGCCGACTATCGCGAGGTCGATCGCCGGCTGCGCGCCGAGGCGAGCGAGCTGCTGGGCGAGCTCGAGGCCGAGCCCGCGGGGGACGGCGCCCGGTGACCGCGCGCCGCCTGCGCCCCACGGCCGTCCTGCTCGCCGTGCTGGTCGGCATCGGGGCGCTCATCGGCCTGCTGGTCTACGGCGTCCGCGCGACGGGGCCCGGCCACACGCTCGACGACGCGATCGCCCGCGGCGAGCGGCCCGCGGCGCCGGCGCTGGCGCTGCCCGCGCTCGACGGCGGCGGCACGCGCGCGCTGGCCGGGTATCGCGGCACGGTCGTCGTCCTCAACTACTGGGCGTCGTGGTGCACGCCCTGCCGGCAGGAGTCGCCGCTGCTCGAGCGCTGGCAGCGGCGGATCGCCGGTCGCGGCGCGACCGTGCTCGGCATCGACAGCCTCGACGTGACCGCCGACGCGCGCGCGTTCATTCGTCGCTACCACCTCACCTACCCCATGTGGCGCGACCGCGACGGCGCCACCCAGCACCGCTTCGGCGTCACCGGCTATCCCGAGACCCTCGTCGTCGACCGTCGCGGCCGGATCGCTGCGCTGCAGCGCGGTCCCGTCGACGACGCTTTCCTGCGCCGCGCGGTGCTCCCGTTGCTGACGGAGCCGGCGTGACGCCGAGGCTCGTCGCGCTCGCCGTCGCCGCGCTGCTGCTCGCGCAACCGGCCTCGGCGCTGGCCGCGAGCTGCCCGCGCACCAGCCTTGCCGCCATGGAGAACGAGGTTATGTGCCTGGTGTGCGGCGTCCCGCTCGCGCTCGCCGACGCGCCACAGGCCCAGCGCGAGCGCGCGTTCATCACCACCATGGTCCGCCAGTGCCGGTCCAAGCACGAGATCGAGGCGGCGCTCGTGGCCCAGTACGGGCCGCGCGTGCTCGCGCTGCCGAAGGCCAGCGGCTTCCGGCTGGCTGCCTACCTGGTGCCCGCGCTCGCCGCGGCGGCGGTGGCCGGGGCGATCGCGCTCGTGGCCGCCCGCCGGCGGCGACCGTCGCCGGGGCGCGCGCTGGCCGACGGACCGGCGCTCGATCCACGCCACGCAGCGAAGATCGACGCCGACCTCGAGCGCTATCGCTAGCCGCCCCACGCCTCCCGCAGGCGTGCCAGACCCGTGGCGATCTCGCCGGGCGGATGCGTGGTGAACGACAGGCGCAGCGTGGCCCGGTCGGGCACGCCGGCGTGGAAGGGCGCGCCCGGCACGAACGCCACGTCGCGGGCCAGCGCGCGCGGCAGCAGCGCCTCGGCGTCCCAGCCGTCCGGCAGCCGTGCCCATACGAACATGCCGCCGTCGGGGCGATTGTGGCGCGAGCCCGGCGGAAGCGCGTCGGCGAGCCCGGCGACGAGCGCGTCGCGGCGCTCGCCGTAGACGCGGCGCAGCGTGGCGATGTGCTCCTCGAGGTCGACGCCGGCAAGCCAGCGCGCCGCCGCGGCCTGATCGATGGTGGAGGAATGCAGGTCGGCCGCCTGCTTGGCGATCGTCAGCGGCGCGCGCAGGGCGCGCGGCGCGCGCACCCAGCCGATCCGCAGTCCCGGGGCGGCCACCTTCGACAGCGTCGACAACGCGATGACGCGCTCGTCGGCGCCGGGCAGCGATGCCAGCGGCGCGATCGGGGCGCCGCTGTAGCGCAGCTCGCCGTAGGGGTCGTCTTCGACGATCCACAGCCCCACGCGCTCGGCGGCTGCCATGAGCGCCTCGCGCCGCGGCGCCGCCAGCGTCCGGCCGGTCGGGTTCTGGAAGGTCGGCACGGTGTACAGCAGCGTCGCGTCGTGGCGGGCGGCGAGCGCGGCGACGGCCTCGGGATCGACGCCGTCGTCATCGCACGGCACGGGGATCACCTCGGCGCCGGCGAGCTGGAAGGCCTGGATGGCGGCCAGGTACGACGGCTCCTCGACGAGCACGCGCGCGCCGGGGTCGAGCGCCACCGCGGCGACGAGCGCCAGCGCCTGCTGCGACCCGCTCGTGATCAGCAGGTCGTCCGCCGCGGTGGCCAGGCCGCGCGCGGTGAGGCGCGCGGCGACGGCCTCGCGCAGCGCCGGGTCGCCCTCGGTCGTCGAGTACTGCAGCGCCTGCGGCCCGGCGGCCAGCGCCGCATCGAAGGCGGCCGCGAGCCCCTCGACGTCGAACAGCTCGGGCGCTGGAAGGCCGCCCGCGAACGAGATCACGCCGGGGCGCGCGGTCAGGGCCAGGATCTCGCGCACCGGGGAGGAGCGGACGCCGCGCAGGCGGCCGGCGACCTGCGGGGTCCCAGCGAGCGAGAGGTCGGTCACGTGAAAGCGAAGACGCGCGCGGCGCCGGAACCTTCCCCCGGTATCACCCCGCGCGGGTGATCCTACGTCACCCCGGCCGCGCCTACGGTGCCTGCAATGAAGACGACCATGGCGGCGTCGGCCGCGTTCATCTGCCTGTGGTGCGCGTCCGGCGCCGCGGCCCAGACCCCCGCGCCGGTGACCGGCGTGCTGCCCCCGACGCCGATCGCCGCCTACCAGGGCCGCCTGGTGTGGAGCCAGCCCAACGGCGCAGGCGCCTTTCAGCTCGTGCAGCGCATCGGCGGCGGTCCGGTGCAGGTGCTGCCGATCGCGCCGCGGGGCGTGCCGTTCGACGTCGACCTCGGGCCGACGAGCTCGGGCGGCGTCTACGCGGTCTACTCGCGCTGCCAGGTAGAGCCGACCTGGGACGCGACGCAGATGCCCGCGTACGAGACCGGGAAGGGCTGCGACGTCTACAAGCTCGACCTCGCGACCAGCAGCGAGGTGCGCTACTCGAAGGTCAACGCCAGCGACGGCTCGGAGTACTGGCCGTCGTACTGGAAGGGCAAGCTCGCCTACGCGCGCGCCTACGAGAAGGATCCCGGCGACCCGTACCTCTACGTCAAGACGATCTCCAGCAGCCAGCCGTCGCAGCGCCTGCCCGGCGGGTCACGCGGCTCGAAGACCTCGACGCCGCTGCAGGTCGAGCTGTACGGCACTCGCGTGGGCTTCGCCTGGCGCTACCAGGCCAGCAGGGACGCGCCCGCCTACGACCTGCGCGTCGACACCATCGGCGACGACCACATCCGGCTCGACAGCACTCCCGGCGGCGGGCTCTCGTCGACGGTCCTCGGCTGGCCGTCGTTCGAGAACGGGCGCGTCTACTGGCTGCGCTCGTGCGTCGGCGATCCCGGCGGCTGCCAGTCGACGCGGCGCTTTCAGCAGTCGCAGTACACGGGCAACCCGTCGCCGCTGGTCGCCGACTCGCCCGCCTACGTGGCCGCCCACGAGCGCGACCAGGGCATAACGTGGGCCGAGACCGATATCAACTCGATCTACGGCTGCCAGACCGATCCGGCTACGACGCCGCAGTGTGCGATTCAGCCGCTGCGTCCTGACTTTGCTCCGCTGAACTGAGCCGCGGCTCGGACCCGCGCATGAGGAGCACCGGCAGGCGGCTCTGGCGCAGCACGTCGCCGGAGACCGATCCGGCGAGCGCGCGATGCAGGCGCCCGTGGCCGTGGAAGCCCATGACGATGAGGTCGCAGCCGCACGCCTCCGCCGTCTCGAGGATGCGGGGCGCGGGGCGCCCGTGCGCGACGCGCCACTCGACGCCGACGTCGGGCGGCAGCAGGTCGACGCCGTTGCGCAGGATCTCGCGGAAGGCCGCCTCGTGGTCGGCGCGCGAGGGCGTGACGCCGCCGGGCGTGACCATCTGCGGCGGGCAGGGCGGCACGACGGTCAGCAGGATCAGCCGGGCGTGCTGGTCGCGGGCCAGCGCCACTCCGTGCCGGAGCGCGGCCTCGGCGTCGGGCGAGCCGTCGAGTGCCACGAGGATGGTTCGGTAGCAGCCCATCAGACGTGCTCCGCCGCGAGCGCCGCGGCCTGCGGCGGTCGCATCGCGTCGGGCCGCGGGACGGCGAGGCTCGCCAGCGCGGCGAGCCCGCAGGCCACCGCCGCGACGACGAAGGCAAGGGTGAAGCCGTCTTCGGTGGGCAGCGCGTGGCCGACGACGGTGCCCGCGATGATGCTGGCGCCGATCTGGCTGCCGATCGACCCGCCGAGGCTGCGCATGACGGTGTTCATCCCCGTGGCGACGCCCGTCTGCTCGGGGCGGACCGCCTCGACGATCAGGTTGGCCAGCGAGGCGAAGGCCAAGCCGATGCCGGCGCCGAGCAGGGCCGACCCGACGTAGATCTCCCACGCCGCGCTGTGCGCGACGGCGAACCACGCGAAGGCCACCGACGTCGTCACGGCGCCGCCGATCAGCGGCACGCGTGCGCCGACGCGGTTGGCCATCCGTCCCGCGAGGGGGCTGATGACGAGCATCATCACCGTGCTCGGAAGCATGAAGAGGCCGGCGGCCGTCACCGTGGCGCCGAACCCGTAGCCCGCTGTCTTCGGCATCTCCACGAACAACGGGATGAGCACGAACGAGCTGTACATGCCCGCGCCGATCAGGAAGGCGGCGGCGTTGACGGTCCACACGCCGCGGATGCGCATCATCCGCATGTCGACCAGCGGCTCGGCCGCCCGCTCCTCGTTGCGCACCCACGCCACGAGCAGGACGAGCGCGGCCGCGAACAACCCCACGATCCGCGGATCGCCCCAGCCCCAGGTCGAGCCCTCGCTGATGGCGACGAGCAGGCAGACCAGCCAGGCGGCCAGCAGCAGCCCGCCGCTGACGTTGACGCGGCCGGGGACCTTGACCGGCGACTCGGGCACGAAAAGGACGGTCCCGACGGTCGCGATCACCACGAGCACGAGCGGGAACCAGAACAGCCAGTGGTAGGACAGCGCGTCGACGATCGGCCCGGCCAGGACGATTCCGAGCCCGCCGCCGATGCCGAGGATCGCGGAGATGAGGGCTATGCCGTGCGCTACGCGCGCGCGCGGGAACTCGTCGCGGATGATCCCGAAGGCCAGCGGGAAGATCGCGCCGCCGCAGCCCTGCACGACGCGCGCGGCGATGAGTACGCCGATACTGTTGGCCAGCGCGGCGACGAGCGTGCCGGCGCCGAGCACGCTGAGCGAGAGCACGAGCGTGCGCTCCTTGCCGAACATGTCGCCCAAGCGGCCGACGATCGGCGTGAGGATCGAGGCGCTCAGCAGGTAGGCGGTCAGGATCCACGCCGTCTCGGTCTCCGACGCGTGCAGGTCGTGCTGGATCTCGGGCAGCGCCGGTGCGACGAGCGACTGCAGCAGCGAGAAGGTCAGGCCCGCGAGCGCGAGGGCCGCGAAGGTCAGGGCGTAGTGCTGACGGTGCTCGGCCGCGCCGCGGTGCTCACCGGCGCCTGCCGTGCTACCATTGTCAGCAGTTGATGACATCAGTCGCTGACAATCCTAGCAGGACCCGCTCCGCCGCCCGCGGGCGCCGCGCGGCGCGCCGCCCGCATGACGCGCAGGCCAGCCGCCAGGCCCTGCTGCGCGCGGCCAGCGAGCTGTTCGACGAGCGCGGGTATGACGCGACGACGGTCCGCGAGATCGGCGAGCGCGCCGGCGTCGACGCCGCGCTGATCGCCCGCTACTTCGGCGGCAAGGAGGGGCTCTACCTGGCCGCGCTCGAGCAGGATGGCCGTCCGCCGCTGCCCGGCGACCCGCGCGAGGCCATCGCGGCGATCCTCAGCCGCAGCGACGAGCAGGGCATCGGTCCCGTACCGCTGGCGATGGTCAACCCCAACCTCACCGACGACATGCGCGCCCAGCTCCGCGAGATCACGAGCGCGCGCGTGCTCGGGCCGCTCACAGCCGAGCTGGCCCGCCGCGGAGTGCCCGATGCCAGGCTGCGCGCCGAGGTCCTCCTCGCCGCGACGATCGGCGTGATCCTCACCCGCACGAGTGGCAGCCTGCCGCTCCTCGCGGACGCGCCGGTGGCCCGGGTCCTCGAGATCCTCGACGCTCCCGTGGAAGCCCTCCAAGGGCACGGCTAGGGCTGCACCAGGCCGCGCCGGATCGCGTAGCGCGTGAGCTCCACGCGGTCGCGCATGCCGAGCTTCTCGAGGATGCTCGCGCGGTGGTTCTCGACGGTCTTGGCGCTGATGCACAGCAGCTCGGCGATCTGCTGATTGGTGTGCGCCTCGGCGATCAGCTTGAGCACCTCGGCCTCGCGCGGCGTGAGGAGGTCGTCGCCGACGGGCTCGCCCGCTGCCGCGCGCGCGAGGCGGTCCTTGATCAGGGCCGCGGCCGCATCGGGATAGAGGAACGACTCGCCGCGCATGGTCGCGCGGCACGCCTCCACGAGATCGCGGTCGACCGCCGACTTCAGCACGTAGCCCGACGCGCCCACGCGCAGCGCCTCGAAGAAGTACTGCTCGTCGTCGTGCATCGACAGCATCAGCACGCGGATGCCCGGCGCGCGCCGGCCGAGCTCGCCCGCGGCCTGGATCCCCGTGAGCCGGGGCATCGAGACGTCGAGGATGACCAGATGCGGCAGGCGCGCGAGCGCCAACGCCACGGCCTCCGCGCCGTCGGCCGCCTCGGCGACGATCTCGAAGTCGGGCTCCGCGTCGAGGATGCTGCGCACCCCGTGGCGCACGACCGCGTGGTCGTCGGCCACGAGCACGCCGGTCTTCAGCGGCGTGGTCACGGCGCGGGGACCACGAGGCGCACGCGGGTCCCCTCCTGCGGTGAGCGGCCGATCCTCAGGCCGCCGTGGACGAGCAGCGCGCGCTCGCGCATCCCGGTGATCCCCCGCGCCTCGGCCCCCAGGTAGGCCGGCACGCCGCGGCCGTCGTCGTCGACGGTCAGCGTGATGTTGCCGGAGTCGTGGCTCAGCTCGAGCGTCACGTGCCGCGCGCCGGCGTGGCGGGCGACGTTGGTCAGCGCCTCCTGCGCCACGCGATAGACCGCCACCTCGACGTCCTGCCCGAGCTTCGGCACGTCCGCGTCGAGGTGGCGATCGACCGCCACCCCACACTGGCGCGTGAAGCGCGTGGCCAGCGCGTTCAGGGCGCTGGGCAGGCCGAGCTCGACGAGCGTGTCGGGCCGCAGGTCGCGCGCGATGCGGCGCACGTCGTCGAGGCTGCGCCGGGCGCCCTCGCGCGCCCGCTCGAGGTCGCCTTCGCCGGGAGCCCGGATCGCATGGTCGATCTGCAGGAGCACGCCGGTCAGCGACTGGCCGAGCTCGTCGTGCAGCTCGCGCGCCACCCGCCGGCGTTCTTCTTCCTGAGCGCGAACGGCGCGGCGCGCGCTCTCGCGCCGTTCGTACTCCAGGCGGGTGAGCATGTCGTTGAAGGCCTCGGCCAGCTCCTGCACCTCCCCGGTCGCCCGCTCGGCCTCCAAGCGCGCGCCGGGCGCGAGCGGATCGATCGTGTGCATGAGGCGCGTCAGGCGCCGCAGCGGCGCGAAGGCACGCTGGACGAGGACCACGCTGATGCACATCGCCGCCACCGCGCCCACGAGCAGCACGAGCAGCTCACGGGGATGGATCGGCGAACTCACCGTGGCCGGACTGAGCGCCAGGACGAGGCTGGCGACCAGCAGGACCGCCGAGTTGATCAGGACGACCCGCCACGCCAGCGACATTTCCTGCACCCTCGCACTGCGACGTCCGGTGCGCCATGGGGGCAGACACCTATCCGGTGAAAAGGGGGTCCAGACCCCATGCCGCACCTTTCCCGGCGAAGCCATCCTCGGCGTCATGGGATTCTTCAAGCGCCAGAAGTCGGCCGACACGCCCTGCCCGCGCTGCAGTCAGCTCGTGGCCGAGGACCAGCTCGTCTGTCCGATGTGCGGATGGGACCTGCGCGACGCCTATCAGGGCCCCAAGACCGCGGAATCCGCTGCAGAGGAAGCCGGCCAGGTCGCCGCGCGCAACTAGTGGGTCTAGCGCCCGCCGCGGTGCGCCCAGCGCAGCGCGACCAGCCGCCAGGCGCCCTCGATCGTGATTCGCGGCGACATCTTCGACTCGCCGGCCGCGCGCTCCTGGAAGGTGATCGGGACCTCGACGGCGCGATAGCCCGCGCGCGAGGCCAGGAACGTCGCCTCGGCCTGGAACGCGAACCCGGCCGAGTGAGCCTGGTCGACCGCGACCGTCAGCGCCGCCGGCGCCCACGCCTTGAAGCCGCCCGAGATGTCGCGGACGCGCACGCCGAGCACCATGCGGCACCAGGCCGCGCCGATGCGGCTCAGCACCAGCCGGATGCGCGACCAGTCCGACGTGCCGCCGCCCGGCACGTAGCGCGAGCCGATCGCCACGTCGGCGCGTCCGTCGAGCACCAGTTGCGCCAGGGCCGCCAGATCCTCGGGACGATGGGAGAAGTCGCAGTCCATCTGGCAGACCGCGTCGGCACCTTCGCGCAGCGCACGGCGGAACCCGTCGCGGTAGGCGACGCCGAGGCCGTCCTTGCCCGTCCGCCGCAGCACGCCGATGCGCGGGTTGCGCGCGGCCGCGCCCGCGACGATCTCGCCGGTCCCGTCGGGCGAGTTGTCGTCGACGATCAGCACGTGGCCATCCCAGCCGTGCGCGCTGAGCTGCGCCAGCACAGCGTCGCACATCGGCAATGCGTTGTCGGCCTCGTCGTAGGTTGGGATCACCACTCGCACGACGGGCGGGACGCTGGAGGGGGCGGTCACGGGTCCAACTATGACCCGGCGCGGCTCGATTAGAGTGCGCCGGCGATGGTGGGGAAGGCGATTTGTTGCGCGCAAGGGCGCTGATCCCGTGAGCACGCCCGGCTCGCTGATCGAGCTCGCGTCGGTGCCGAACCTGCGCGACATCGGCGGCTACGCGACCCGCGGAGGCCGGCGCGTGCGGACCGGCGTGCTCTATCGCTCGACCGAGCTGAACAAGCTCTCGGGCGACGACCTGGCGAGCTTCGGCCGGCTCGGGATCCGGACCGTCTTCGACCTGCGGACCGCCGACGAGCGCACCGCGGACCCCGATCGCGTGCCAGACGGGACGCGGCAGATCGTGTGCGACGTCCTTGCCGACTCCAAGGACACCGCTCCGGCGCAGCTCACCCAGGTCGTTGCCGACCCGGCATTCGCCGAGGAGCTGCTCGGCGGCGGCAAGGCGGCCACGCTCTTCAAGCAGGCCTACCGCGAGATCGTCTCGCTGCCCAGCGCTCTGGCCGCCTACCGGCAGCTCTTCACCGACCTCCTCGAGGACGCCCACCGCCCGGCCCTCTTTCACTGCACGACGGGCAAGGACCGCACCGGCTGGGCGGCGGCCGCGACGCTGACGCTCCTCGGCGTCTCCGAGGACGACGTGCTGGCCGACTACATGCTCACCAACACCTATCTGCTGCCCGCCCTCAGGCCCTACTTCGACGGCTTCCAGGCGGCCGGCGGCGACCCGGACCTGCTCACGCCGGTCCTCGGCGTCGAGACCGTCTACCTCGAGACCGCCCTGGACGAGATGCGCACGCGTTTCGGGACCATCGAGGGCTACTTCTCCGACGGCCTCGGCATCGACGCCGGCACGCAGGAGAGGCTGCGGACGATCCTCGTCGCGTGAGGTGGGTCGGCGTTACGTCGCTGCCTCGGATTCAGGCTGTTTGGTCGGGATGGTTCCCGAGAAGAAGAGCGCCGCGGCGGCCACGATCGCGATGATCGCCAGCGCGGTTCGCAGGGCGCGCAGTCGCGCCTTCGCGTTCTCGTCGACGATCTCCGACGCGTCCTCGTCGCTGACGCCGGCATCTTCGAGCGCCGATTGCGCGTCAGCGTCGGAGAGGAAGGGCACGCCGCTGGACAGCTCGACCTGCGCCTGCTGACGGACCTCTTGCGGAACGGCCGGGTTCTGCTGGATCCCGGCCACCAGGGTCGCGGTGAGGCTCGCGATCAGCACCGATCCGGCCAGCGCGGTCCCCAAGGACGCGCCGATGTTGGTCGCGGTGTTCTGCAGGCCGCCGACCTCGGGGCTGAGCTCGTCGGGCACCGCCGACACGGTGACGGCGCCGAGTTGCGACGCGAGGGCGCCGATCCCCAGGCCCAGGAGCAGGAGCGGCAGCGTGACGATCTCGGCCGACGCCTCCTCGTCGATCGCTGCGAGAAGCACGACGGTGCCGGCGAACATCGCGAGCAGCGCCAGCCGCACGACGCGGCGTGGGCTGGCGTTCGGGCGAAAGCGCGGGATCCCGGCCGCCGCGATGAGCAGGGTCACCGACAGCGGCAGGAGCCGGACTCCGGTGTCGATCGCCGACAGCCCGAGCGAGACCGACAGGAACAGCGGCACGACGAAGAAGACGCCCGACTGCACGAAGTACTGAAAGAAGAACATCCGCAGGCCGCCGACCATCTGCACGTTGGCCATCATCGACGGACGCACGAGCGGCTCCTGGCCGCGACCTTCCAGTCGGGACTCCCACGCGAAGAAGACCCAGATCAGGAACATCCCGCCGAGGATCAACCACAGCACCGCGGAGATCCCAAACAGCTCGGGCGCGTCCGGCTTCGGGGCCACCCAGCCCCACACGCTTGAGCGCAGCACGCCGAACACCGCGAGGCCCAGCCCGGCCGCGGACAGCACGACGCCCACGAGGTCGATCCGGGGGCGCTGCCCCGGCGGCTCGTCCTCGATCCGCCGCAGCAGGACGAGGATCGCGATCACGATCAACACCTCCCCGGCGAACACCAGTCGCCAGCTGAGGTAGGTGGTGAAGAGCCCGCCGATCAGCGGGCCGATCGCGACGGCGATCGCGCCCGCGGCCATCACCAGCCCATAGGCGCGCGGCCGGCCCTCCGGGCGGAAGTTGGCCGCCACGAGCGCGACGATCGCCGGCAGGATCAGCGCGGCCCCGACGCCTTCCAGCAGCGACCAGCCGATGAGCAGAACCGGCAGCGACGGCGCGATCGAGGTCGTGAACGAGCCCGCGCCGTAGATCACGCAGCCGATGCCGAAGGCGCGCTTGCGGCCGATGAGGGCGCCGATCTTCCCGCCCGTGATCATCAGCGTCGCCATCACAAGTGTGTACAGCGTGATCGCGGTCTGGATGCCGGTGACATCCGTCCCGACGTCCTCGGCGACGGTCGCGATCGCGACGTTCATCACCGACGTGTCGAGCGTCATCAGGAACTGGCCGGCGGCAAGTGTCAGCAGCACCACCGAGGCGCCGGCCTGCGCGGAGCGCTCTGCGCCTGATGCCACCGGAGCGCATCATCTTGCATTCGCGGCGGCTCTGCTGCAATGTCGGCCTTGCCCGGGGCCGGCGCCGCGACCAACAGGAGGGCTCATGGGGCTGCTTCGCCGACACCACGATGCCGACGGAACCCGTTACCGGATGCGAGAGAAGCTCCTCTCGATCGGCGACGACTTCTGGATCGACACCGACGACGACCGGCACGCCTACAAGGTCAACGGCAAGGCGCTGAGGATCCGCAGCACGTTCATCCTGGAGAACGCGTCCGGCGACGAGCTCTTCAAGCTTCAGGAGAAGAAGCTCCACGTGCGCGACACGATGCGCCTGGAGCACGACGGCGAGACCGTCGCCACCATCAAGAAGGCGCTCGTCACACCCTTGCGTGACCGCTTCGCGATCGAACTCAGCGACGGCGGCGAGCTCAGCGCCAAGGGCAACGTGGTCGACCACGAGTACAAGATCGAACGCGACGGCCAGAAGGTCGCCGAGATCTCCAAGCGCTGGTTTCGCGTCCGCGACACGTACGGGATCGAGGTGGCGCCCGGCGAGAACGACGGCCTGATCCTCGCCGCCGCCATCTGCATCGACGAGATGGCGCGGCGCTGACCGCTCAGACGGGGTAGCGCAGGATCGCGGCGGCGGGCCCGTTTCCGGGGATGTCTTCGCGGCGCACGGCGAGCACGCGCCCGCGTGCGAGCAGGACGCGCCGGGCGATCTCGTCCACGACGCCGTAGTTGACCGCGTCGTCGGTGTCCTCGAGCGTCAGCGCGCCGTCGTCGTCGTCGACGAACCCGGGCACGCTCTCGTCGATATCGACGAACGCGGTGTCGACCGCGCCGAAGGTCGCGGCCCGCGCGATGGCGGCGAGGTCGTCGCTCGCGCGGCCCTGCGGCACCCGCTGCTCGTAGATCTCGCGAAGCTCGGCGAGCTCGTCGGCGTACAGCTCGTCGAGTGCGTGGCGGCTGGCCTCGGCGAGCTCGACGTCGGACTTCTCGTCGGGATTGCCGGCGATGACCGGGCGCGCGAGATGCGGATAGGTGCTGACGGATCGGAAGATCGACTCCAGCGGCTCGGTCGCGGCGAGGATCAACGGCAGCTCGAGGCCCGAGAGCACCGGCCGCAGCGCCTCCTCGACGCGGCGCGCGTACTGGCGCAGGCGCACCTTCTGGCCCTCGGAGCCCTGGATGCGCCGGTCCGCCGAGCGGTCGGCGATCGATGACTTGCCCACGGCGCTGGCGGCGTCGCTGGGCATGTCGGGGACCCTGACCTCCTCCGGCGGATCGTCGGGAGAGACCTCGACCAGGCGCGCGGCGTTCTGCGACAGCGCGAGCACGAAGGCCGCCTGGGGGAAGGTCGCGCTGCGCAGCAGCGGCTTGACGTGGAAGCGGTCGGAGACCTCCACCATCGGCGACAGCCGGTTGGCGACCTGGAACGTCGTCGTCCCTGCCGGCGTCGCGAAGACCGCCAGGCTGTGGGCCTGGCGCACCCAGAACTCGTCGTCGTCGACGAGCTCGTCGAAGGCCTCACGCAGCTCGTTGACCGCGCCGCGCTCGGCGTCAGCGGCGCTCAGCTGCTCGAGCGCCTCGGCGCTGAGGTTCTTGAACTCGATGCGATCGCGCCCACCGCGCTCTTCGGGCGAGGTCGGCAGGTAGATCGACACGCACGCCGCGTCGCGGACCGACAGCAGCCGCTCGAGATCGTCGCGTGTGGGGATGTCGGTGTGCATGTGGTCCCCTACTGCGGCACGAACAGCCGCGCGCTCATGTGCTCGTCGCTCTGGGGGTTGAAGTCCCAGAGCCCCTTGACCTGCGACCGCAGGTCGTCCGGCAGCCGGTCGACCCCGGCCTGGTCGATCTCGACCAGATTACCGGCGAGGTCGCGGACGTAGAGCTGCAGCCGCCGGGCAGGTCGACGTAGAAGTCGACCGACTCCTCCAGGTCGCGCGCGTTGATGCTGACGTGGTTGATCCGGCTGCTCACGCTCGAAACGAGAGCATCGCACGTCACCGACCGGGACGTACGAGCAGGCGGTGGTCGCCCGCGTTGTCGTCCGGGACGATGAAGCCGGCCCGGCGGTAGAACGGCAACGACCGTGCGCTCGGCGACAACACGAGACGCACGTAGGCGCGCTCGTCGGCGGCTGCGATGACCGCAGTCAGCAACGCCGACCCGATGCCGCGGTTGCGGAACTCCTCGCGCACGAACATGTTGCCGACGTAGCCCCAGCGCGCGTCCGGCCGCCCGGGGCTCGGCATCCGCCGGTACTCGAGCATCGTCGCCATGCCGACCGGCGCACCGTCGAGTGTGGCGAGCCAGATCGTGCGGCGATCGCCCTCGGCGGCCAGCCACGCGGCCATGTGCCCTTCGAAGCCGGCGCCCGCCACGCCACCGGCGCTCCAGCACGAGCGCAACGACGCGATCGCCGCGACGTCGCCCGCGCCGGCCACGCGCACAACAACCTCCGGCCCGGAAGTCACCACAGGGTGAAGCTACAAGGGTCAGGCGAAGCGGCCCGGCTCGGGGAGCGCCAGCTCGAGTTGACGGTCGAGCAGGCGCACCTCGTCACCGACGGACACCCAGCCCTCGCGCCCCGCCCAGGCGTTGAGCGCCATCGTGCCCTCGAAGTTCGCGCGTACGTGGCGCAGGACGTCGACGTTCTGCTCGAGGCTGTCGGGGTCCCAGGTGGTGACGACGCACCGCCGGCGGAGGTCGGCCAGGGCGATGACGGCGTCGCCGGCCGCGAGCAGGCGCCACTGCCAACCGCGCTCGGCCAGGCCCTCCACGCCCTCCACGACGACGTTGGGACGCAGCCGCCGCAGGTCGTGGCCGAAGGCCTCGATCGCACCGTCGGTCGCTACGAGCAGCGGCAGGATGTCGAAGCGCTCGCTGCCGCTCGCCTCGACGAGCCGGGCTCCCGGACCGGCGGCGGCTTCGATGGCGGCCGCGACCTGCGGGTGGCGCCACGGGAGCCCGTCGACGAGGACCTCCCCGTCCGGCGCGATGGTGCCGCGATGCCCGAGCAGCCGCGGCTTCGTGCGCGCCGAGAGGATGTCGCCATCCTCGTCGACGACGTAGACGAGGCGGTCGCCGGGGATGCCGTCGAGCCCGAGACGCGCCTCGTCGAGGCGCTCTCCGGCCATCGACTTGACCGGGTAGCGCCAGAGCTGGGAAATCCGCATGCGTCCTCAGCGTACGCCGTTGCTAACGCTTGTCAAGCCCTGCTACCGTTAGGTGCGAGATGGCCGCCTACCCCGGACCGCTGCGCGACGAGCCGCTCGCCATCGAACTGCACAACACGGCCTACGCCGCAGACGGAGCCGTGGTCGACGGCCTCGCGGATGCCCGCGCCGCGGCGGCGTGGCTCGACGGGCTCGGGGCGCGCCTCCCGGAAGGCGGAAGCGGGCGCCGGCGTCGTCCCGCGCACGACGAGCTGATCGCGCTGCGCGCCGCGATTCGCGACGCGCTGCAGTCGGTGACAACCGGCGAGCAGGTCCCGCGCGCTGCGCTGGACGCGATCAACGCAGCGAGCGCCCGGGCGCCCCACTCCCCGGTCGCCGTCTGGCGGCCGCACGACGCCCCCACGGCAGCAGCCGACGTCCATGGCGCGACGCGCGCCGACGTCGTCCTCGCCGCACTGGCCGCCGACGCGATCGACCTCCTCACCGGGCCGCAGCGCGCCGACCTGCGAGCGTGTGGCGCGCCCGGCTGCGTCCTGCTGTTCCTCAAGGACCACCCACGTCGTGAGTGGTGTTCCAACGCCTGCGGCAATCGCGCCCGCCAGGCCCGCCACTACCGGCGCTCGCGTACCGGCTCCTAGTGGATGACGAGGTTGGTCGTCCGCGCTGTGCTGGCGGCGGGGCGGGGGCAGCGCCGGCGTGGCGTTGTGCCTACGCAACGGCGATTCGGGTCCTGGACGCCCCGGCGATCGCCGGTCGCGTTGCGTGGTTGCTTTGGCACGGATGCGATGTACATGGCGCAGCTCGATAGCGAGTTGGCACGCCACCACTCGCGACGGGCCCGCCCCTACGCAGCCGCGAACGTGGCGACCACACCACCCACAGTTCGCGCCGCCACAGGCGCTTCACACCCTTATTGCCATGACATGCACGCCGCCGGCACAGCGCGGACGACCGGCCCCAGGCCTCTAGATCCTGAATGCGTCCTTCGGCGTGGCGGGTACCGCTGGCATACACCGATTCGATCGGAGGACACATGGCCAAGGACCACGGTCCGAGCATCAAGGACGACAAGCAGTACGAGGGCCTGCGCAAGAAGGGCATGAGCAAGGAGCGCGCTGCCCGCATCGCCAACGACCCGAACTCGTCGAGCAAGGGCGGCAAGGCGTCGGGCTCGGGCAAGCGCAACACGAACAGCAAGCAGGGCGGCACGAAGGCCCAGAAGGCCGCGGCCGGACGCAAGGGCGGCAAGGCCAGCTCCAAAAGCTAGTGGGGCCAGGGCGCCGGCGGAAGTTGGCGCGTGATGAGCCGATTGGAACGCGTCGCGGCCAGGGTACGGCGAGCGAAAGAAGCCCTCGAGCGCTCAGAGGATCCTCATGGCGCAAACAGCCCAGCCGAACCGACATGCTCCGGCCTACGACCGCGACGCCAAGCGCGACGAGCCGGACGCGCCGACCGATCTGCGCCCGCGCGCGTGGGGCGCGGTGCTGTCGCGCACCGTGCGCGAGTTCAAGGACGACAACCTGACGACGTGGGCGGCCGCGCTCACCTACTACGGCATCCTCGCGATCTTTCCGGCGCTCATCGCGCTCGTCTCGATCCTCGGTCTCGTCGGGACCTCGGCGACCCAGCCGCTGCTCGACAACGTCGCCCAGGTCGCGCCGGGGCCGGCGAAGGACATCCTCACCAACGCGCTCAAGAACCTGCAGAACAGCCGCGGCTCGGCCGGCCTCATGTTCTTCGTCGGCCTCGGCGCCGCGCTGTGGTCGGCCTCGGGCTACGTGGCCGGGTTCATGCAGGCGTCCAACGCCATCTACGACATGCCAGAGGGGCGCCCGATCTGGAAGACGGTGCCGGTCCGTCTGGGCGTGACCGTCGTGCTCGTCGTCCTGCTGGCCGTCAGCGCGGTGGCCGTCGTGCTGACCGGCTCGGTCGCCACCCAGGCGGGCAACGTGGTCGGCGTCGGCGACACGGCCGTGACGATCTGGGACATCGCCAAGTGGCCGATCCTCGTGGTGATCGTCAGCCTGATGTTCGCGATCCTCTACTACGCGGCGCCCAACGTGAAGCACCCGAGCTTTCGGTGGGTGACGCCGGGCGGCATCCTCGCGGTGGTGCTGTGGATCATCGCGTCCCTCGCCTTCGCCTTCTACGTGGCGAACTTCGGGTCCTACAACAAGACCTACGGGGCGCTGGCCGGGCCGGTGATCTTCCTGGTGTGGCTGTGGATCTCCAACATCGCGATCTTGCTCGGAGCCGAGCTCAACGCCGAGCTCGAGCGCGGCAAGCACATCGAAGAGGGCAACCCGGCCGACGAGGAGCCGTTCGTCGAACCGCGCGACACGCGTAAGTTCCCCGACGAGCAGGCCACGCGCCCATGACGACCCGACCGATGGAGGTCGAATCGTGACCAAGAAGAAGAAGCAGGCCAAGAAGGCCGCCCCGTATCTGCGCCGGACGCTCGAAGACGAGCGCGTGCACGCGCACGTCGCCGACGCGGCAGCCGCACTGCGCAAGGCCTATGCCCGCGCGTCGCGACGCGGCGGCGCCACCGTCGAGGACAAGAAGTTCTACGACCAGATCCGTGAGTCCGCCGCTTCCATGCGCGCGGCGGTCGTCGCGATCGGCAAGCCGCCCCCCAAGCCCAAGCGCCGGGGGCGCAAGCTGCTCGTCGTGATCGTGCTCGCGACGGCCGGCGTCGTGGTGGCCAAGAAGCGCGCCTCGGGAACGGCCGGGACGCGCGACACCGCCGATCGTCCCGCCGAGCCGGTCGAGCCGGGCCGCGCCGCGATGGCCGCCTGAGATATTCCTTCATACAGCATGGAAGAGGCGAAGCTGAGCGGCGGCGAGCTGCAGGCCGCGCTGTCCAACGCCATCGTGCGCATCATGCGCGAGTTCTACGGCAAGGGAGCCGCGCGCTCGCGCACGATGCTCTTCGACGAGTACGTCTTCGTCATCCTCGAGGACGTCCTGACCACGGCCGAGATGACGCTGCGCAACGGCGGCGCGGGGGGCCTCGTCCGGCGCGTGCGCATGCGCTTCGAGGACCTGATGACCGCCACCTTCGTCGGCGAGGTCGAGCGCCTGACGGGCCGTACGGTGGTCGCGTACCACAGCCAGGTGGTGCTCGAGCCGCCGAGCTGCTTCGAGATCTTCGTCCTCGACCCCACCCAGGAGGGCGGCGGCGGCGACGTCGCGCCCGTCGAGGCGGCCCACCTGCAGCCGCCCGGGAAGGTGGGCGACGTCGACCAGCTGCCGTCGCCGGGAGACAAGGAGCCGCCGCCCGGACCCGATCGCGCCGACGCGTCGGCGGCGGCGACGGTCGGGCCGACGCCCGCGGCCGTCTCCAACGCGGTCACGCGCCTGATGTACGACCTCTACGGCAAGGGCGCCGCGCGCACGCGCACGTACATGACCGACGAGCACGTCTTCTGCGCGCTGGAGGGCGTGCTGACGACCGTCGAGCGCACGCTGGTCGAGGCCGGAGAGACCGACCTCGTGCGCGAGCTGCGCGTCCGCTTCGGCGAGCTCGTCCGTCCCGTGATCGGAGCCGAGGTCGGGCGCCTGCTCAGGCGCCAGGTGCTCGCGGTGGAATCGCAGCTCGTGTTCGACCCGGACACGCTGTTTCTCATCTTCGTGCTCGGCGACCGCCGCCCCGGCGAGCCGGTCGAGAACGCGGGCGAGATTCGCGGTTGAAAATCAACTCAGACGGCGGCCGCTGCCGAGCAGGCCGCTATCATCGGTTGCCGGTCGTACGGTGACGCGTTCGCGCGGGGCCGTTGATCGCGAGGGGTTTGCAGTGGTTGGGTTGTGATGTCGCCGGCAAGGCGGCCTCTCGCCTGGACAAGGATCAGAGGCGCGCGTGCGCGCCGCTCCAGGCGAGGGAACCATGTCCCACCAGCATCAGCAGGTTGTCGTCGAGGCAGAGGACGCGCGCTACCGAGGCGGCGGCCGCTGCGCGGAGGACCGCGCGCTGTTCGAGCGCTACCTCGAAAACCGCGACCCCGTCGAGCGCGACATGCTCGTCGAGCGCTTCCTCCCGCTGGCCCGCCAGCTGGCCCGCCGCTACCAGCGACCGGAGGAGCCCTTCGACGATCTCTTCCAGGTCGCGTGCCTGGGGCTCATCAACGCCATCGACCGCTTCGACCTCGACCGTGGGGTGGCGTTCTCCAGCTACGCGGTGCCGACGATCCTCGGCGAGATCAAGCGCTACTTCCGCGATCGCACGTGGTCGGTCCGGGTCCCCCGCGACCTGCAGGAGCTCGCGCTGAAGGTCGATCGCACGGTCTCCGAGCTCACGGTGGCGCTTCACCGCGAGCCGACCGTGGCGGAGATCGCCGCGGCGCTGGGCGCCACCGAGGAGGACGTGCTCGAGGCGCTCGAGGCGTGTGGGGCGCACAGGGCGACGTCGCTGGACGAGCCCCGGCACACCGAGGACGACGGCGGCGACACCCTCGCCGACTCCCTCGGCACCGAGGAGTGCGGGTTCTCCTGCGCCGAGGACCGCGCGACCATTGCCCTGCTGATGCGCGTCATCACCCCGCGCGAGCGCAGGGTCCTGCTGCTGCGCTTTGCCGAGGACCTCACCCAGGCCGAGATCGGCGAGCGGGTCGGCATCTCCCAGATGCAGGTCTCGCGCATCATTCGCCAGGCCGTCGCGCGCCTGCGCGACTACGCCGTGATGCGCGAGCAGCCCGTCGCGGGGTGACCCCGCCGTCGCCGGCGCTTGGCCGGGGCGGCGATCGGGGAACACCCCGTTCTGTGGCAGAGGCTCGCATCACGCCCTACCGCGACGGCCCGCTGATCGTCCGCGGGCCGTTCCTGCTCAGCGATCAGGACGGCAACGAGATCGAGGTCGATCGGCGCACCGTCGCGCTGTGCCGGTGCGGCAAGTCGCGCATTCGCCCGTTCTGCGACGGCACGCACAAGGTCGTGCGCTTCAGCGCCCCCAGCGGCGCCGAGCAGCGTTAGACCGGGACGGCCGCCAGCGGGCGCAGGAGCGACGGGGCTCCCGCCTGCCAGCGGTCGAGCAGGTGGCGGGCCCAGCGCCCCTCGACATCGAGCAGCGCGCGGGCGCCCCAGAGCACGTCGGCCGCCAGGGCGGGCTCCTGCGCGGCCAGGCCGCCGGCGAGGTCGACGGCGGCGATGTTCTCGTGGACGGCGTCGGCCTCCACGTGCTCGTCGAAGAAGTCGGTGGCGCGCGCGCCGAACCCGAGGCGCCGCAGCGCGTTGCCATAGCGCCGGTTGGGCAGCGAGGAGGTCATCTCGAAGGCCGCCAGGTGGCCGACGATCGCGCCGCGCCATCGCCGGTGCAGGCCCAGCAGCGACATCAGGTTGACCGTGGCCAGGGTCACGCCGGGCAGCAGATCGAGGTAGGCACCGTAGGTCCGATCGAGCCCGAGCTCCTCCATCGTCACCGCGAACAGCTCGGCGTGGACGCGCTCGGGGCGCCCGCCGCCGTACTCATCGGCCTGGACCTCGACGAGCGCCGCCTTGGGGCGGCCGGAGAGCCGCGGGATCGCCCACGAGTGCGGGTCGGCCTCCTTGAGCTGATAGGCCGAGCGATGCACGACGAACTCGAGCACGTGGTCGAGCGTCCCGTCGCGCTGCAGATGGCGCGACAGCGACGGGCCGTCGTCGGCCTCGAGGATCGCGCGCAGCGCGAGGTCCATGTCGTCGTCGGGCGCGGCCGGCTCGCCCACCGAGATCAGCAGCGCCTGCTCGAAGATCCCCTCCCACTCCCGCCGCGCCGCGAGCAGCGACGGTTCCCACTCCCAGCGCTCGTCGACGCCCGGCAGGCCGCGATAGTGCAGCTCGTAGCAGAGGTACAGCGCCAGGTGCAGGTCGTCGTCGACGAGCGGGTCGCCGGGATCGATCGCGGCGCGCGGCAGCTCGTGGACCGGCTCGGACAGATGCTCGAGCAGCAGCGCCGAGGCGTCGCCGCGAGCCGCGGGCAGGGATGACATGGGTGACGCGCTACCCGAGAAAGCGACCCGCCAGCCACGAGGTCAGCGCGGTGAGGCTCCCGCGCCGCGCGGCGACCTCGCGCTGGCGGCTCGCGCCGTTGGCGCCCAGCCCGTCGCGCGCGGCGGCCAGCTCGGCGCCACAGCCCGCGCGCTGCGCGGCCTCGGCCAGGTCGTCGAGGAGCTCGGCCGCCCACGCCCGCGTCGGGCGCACCTCGCCGGTGACCAGATCGGCCATGGTGCCCTCGAGGCCTTCGCGGCAGGCCGACGAGCGGTTCTCGGCGATGCGCCAGCTCGGCGCGACGGGCAGCTCTTCGCCGGCCGCGTAACGCTCGGCCAGCCACGTCACCAGCGCGTGCACGACCGCCGCGATCGCCGCCGTCTCGCCCACCGTCGTCTGGGTGTCGGGCACGCGCACCTCGACGGTGCCGAACCCCGGGTGCAGGCGCGCCTCCCACCACCACTGCGAGCGCACGAGCATCGCGCCCGCGCGCTCGCCCCAGTCCAGCGCCTCGTCGAGCTGCTCGAACGACGCGATCGGCGGCGGGACGCCCTGGCGCGGCAATAGGCTGCACAGCGTCGGGCGCACCGAGGCGAGGCCGGTGTCCCTGCCGCCGTGAAACGGCGCGTTGGCGGCCAGCGCGGCGAGCAGCGGGAGGTACGAACGCAGCGCGTTGTAGACCGCCAGCGCCCGGTCGGCCGGTCGCACGGCGGCGTGCACGTGCAGCCCGAAGACGAGCTGGCGCCGCGCGATCGACCCGTACCGGCGGGCGATCGCCTCGTAGCGCGCGCCCGTGCTGAGCACGCCCTCGAGCGCGGCGAACGGGTGCGCGCCGGCCCCCGCGAGCAGCGTGTCCTCGCCGGCCAGCGCTGACAGCGCGATCCGCGCCTCCGCCAACGCCGCCGCGGCCTCGCCGACCGTGCGCGCCGGCGGCGCGACGATCTCCAGCTGCGCCGCCGGCAGCTCGGGCTTGAAGCGCGGGTCACCGCCGGCGCGGTCGAGCAGCTCGGCCGCGCGCGGCGCCAGATCGAGCGTGGCGGCGTCGAGGACCATGAGCTCCTCCTCCAGCCCGACCGTCATCGGCGCGTCGACGTCGAACGCGGCGCGCGTGTTTGCGGGCCACGGCACGCCGGATAGATCCCCGCTCATGCGCCTGCTCACGCTACCCGGCGTGTTCCGGCCACGCCCGGACAGCTGGATGCTCCTGCGCACGCTGCGCGCCGAGCACCTGCCGCGCGGGGCCCGCGTGCTCGACGTCTGCACCGGCAGCGGCGTGCTGGCGGTCGGCGCCGCGATCGACGGAGCGCGTGCGACGGCGATCGACGTCTCGCGGCGCGCGGTGCTCTGCGCGGCGCTCAACGCACGGCTCAACGGCGTCCGCGTGCGCGCGCTGCGCGGCCACCTGCTCGAGCCCGTCCTCGGCGAGCGCTTCGACGCGATCGTCGCCAACCCGCCCTATCTCCCGGCTGCCGACGACGCCCTGCCGGCGCGTGGACCGGCGCGTGCCTGGGACGCGGGACGCAACGGCCGCGCGCTGCTCGAGGTCCTGTGCGCCGAGGCGCCCCGCCATCTCGCGCCCGGCGGCGTGCTGCTGCTCGTGCACTCCGATCTGTGCGGCACCGAGCGCACGCTGTCGGCTTTGCGCGAGCATGGGCTCGACGCCGAGCCGGTCGTGCGCCACCGCGGGCCGCTCGGGCCGCTGCTGGGCGCCCGCGCGGGGATGCTCGAAGCCCACGGGCTGCTCGCGCCGGGGCAGCGCGACGAGGAGGTCGTCATCGTGCGTGGCGCGTAGCCACCCATCGGCGGGGGTATCGCTTCGGTCATGAGCGTCTGGCGGCTCGCGCTGGTGTTCCCGATCGGGCTGCTGGCGCTCACCGGCTGCGGACGGTCGGGCGCCCGCACCACCGTCACGAACGTCGCCGAGGGCTTCTATGCCGCCGTCGCGCAACACGACGGCGCCCGTGCCTGCGCGCTGCTGAGCCCCGACACCCGCAAGGCGCTCGAGCAGCAGGAGTCCGCACCGTGCGCCCGCGCTGTCGTGCACCTCGATCTGTCGGGCAGCAGGGCGCACATCGTGCGCGTGTACACGACCGACGCGGCGGTCGAGCTCATCCGCGGCGACACGGTCTTTCTGCAGGAGACGACACGGGGGTGGCGCGTCGACGCGGCCGGCTGCCGCCCACAGGCCCGCGGGGAACCGGCCGACTGCGAGGTGGCGTCCTGATGCGCACGATGTTCGTGACCTACCTCGTGCTCATCTGCGTCGGTCTGGCCTACTTCATCACGATCGGCCTGCTGCACAACTAGTGGGTCTTCCCGCAACGTTCGACCGGAAACGACAGCCGTCGATCCCCGACCGGCGGCGTCCTCGAACCTCGAAATACCTCCGGTATTCCTTCGGTTCTGCGTCCTTGCCGGATCGGCGCCGCCGGCCGCCGTTAC